>JALNWY010000120.1 GCA_023230665.1 Deltaproteobacteria bacterium | reverse complement strand
TCATCGTCCGTGTCGCCTGGTTCAGGCCCGCCGGGGGGGACAATGCCTGGGGGAATTTCCGGATCGAGGAAATTATACCCAACGCCGGTAGTTTCAGCTCCGGCCACAACCGGCTGTTCCGGGGCGTCAAGTTCGTCAACAATTATTTCCCGGGATCCGCCCATGCCGGCGGCCTCCCCTCCGGCGGCAGGCGGTTCGAGGTCGGTGGTCGGATCAATGTCCCCCGTAACCAGCGCCTGCTGGATCGCTTCCACTTCGGCCGTCACTTCGGAAATATCTTCGGGCGGCGCGCCCTGGTAAACGTCTTCGGTCAGTGCCACGGTCGATTCACGACCGACATCGAGGCGGGTCTGGGCGGCATCGTCAAACAGTACGGAAACCCTTCCATTCTCTCCGGTGACAATCTGTTCCCCGGCAAAGACGGGATCGGCGGCAGCCAGTATCCGTTCACTCCCATCGGGGGACACGGCCTTCACGCTGCCGTGGGTAAGGAGAACAGTCCCCACCTGCATGTTTTCACCGGAACCGGCGGCGGTAGTTTCAATGTCGGGCATGACGGACCTCGCTTCAGTGGTTCAAATGTACTTTACACTTTCATGGCAAAACAGTTTATTCGAGACAGACCGGCACTGCTTTGACCGCACTCCTTCTCATGATTCCATTATACGGGACCTGCTCTTGCTGTCCATTGTACCAAAGTAGGAATTTTCCATCCCGGATTAAAGGTCGGGGGCGCTGCCGGGCAGTGGAGGAGAACCAACGGCTTTCAGGCATTTCTCTTGCCTTTTGCCATCATATCCTGTAAGCAAATTAAAGAGTTGCCATGTGGAGGAGGTCAGGCATTTTTTTCATTGTAGTCGATATTACCCCCGGAACAATTCAAGATCATTTTTTGTCCATTCATCTTGCCGACAACCGGAGGCCGGCATCATTCGCCGGCAGCCTTGTAACCGGGCTGAAACAGAGGATGAGCGCAAGGCTTAGCCTGCCGGTTGCTCCTTTTATGCCCTATCCTTGGAGTACGTCATTGCAGGCCCGGCCGCGTTTAATGCAGACTGTTCGATCGGAAACCCCATTCGTGCCCCGGCGCGGAAATTTGCTTGTGCGGCGAGGAGTTTGCAGATGAACAACAAGAACGATAAGCTTTCAGATGTTCTCGGCACCCTGCACAAGCTGACATCCGCCATTTTCAGCGATGCCATTCAGCGCAAACTGATACTGGACAACCTGACCGAAGCAGTGTTTACGGTTGACACGGAACTGAACATCACCTCCTTCAACAAGGCCGCGGAAACTCTGACGGGAATAAGCGAAAAAGAAGCGTTGACCAGAAAATGCACGGACTTGTTCCCCCTCCCTCCTGATAATGATTTCTGCATCATCGGCCGGGTACTGCTTGAAAAACGGCCGGTGAACAAGTTGACACGATTTCTGCAGATCGGGGAACGGACCATCCCCGTCATGGTCAATGCCTCACCGTTAACCGACAACAGCGGTGCAATGGTCGGCGGGGTTCAGTCCTTCCAGGAGATTCAGGAGATCTTTCAGCGGCAGCTGGTTCTGGACAACGCTTTTGACGGCGTTTTTACCGTTGACATGGAATACAAGACAACCCTGCTCAATAAAGCAGCCGAACAGATTGTCGGTGTCAATCAGGAAGCCGTACTGGGCAAGCCGTTTATCGATTTTTTCTTTCCGGAGGATCGAAAACCGGAAATTCAAAATACATCCCTGGCCAAAGCGATCCAGTCGGGTGAGCCCGTGGTGGAGGAGTGTTTTTACCTTTCCACGGCAAGGGGGGATATTCTTCCCCTCAGCATCAGGTTTGCGCCGCTCATTGATGCGAGGGGATCCGTCGTCGGCGGCGTCGCCACTTTCCGTGATGTAACCGATCAGATTCTGAACCAGTACATCCTGGACAGCGTGACGGACGGTGTCTTTACCGTGAACCATAACTTTGTGATAACGTCTTTTAATAAAGCCCTTGAAAAGATAACCGGCTACCGGGCCGATGAGGTGATGGGCACCCATTGCAGCGAGATATTCTGCTCGGAAATTTGCGGGACAGAGAGGTGTCCCATGGCCACCGCCATTCAGTCCGGCCTCAGCCCTTCCATGCAGACCATGGAGATTCAAACCAGGGACGGCAGATCGGTTCCTGTCAGCGTCATCGCCAACGTATTGACCGACAACATGGGCAATATCATCGGCGGAGTCGAGATGGTCAGGGACCTGACGGAAATCAATGAGCTTCGCCGCAAGCTGGCCAGAGAGGGCACAGATCAGGGAATTCTGACCCGCAGTCCCAAAATGAAGCGAATCCTCTCCGTTCTCCCTGAATTTGCCCGGAGCGATGCCACCATACTTATTCTGGGTGAAAGCGGCACGGGAAAAGAGCTTATCGCTCAGACCATCCATGCCCAGAGCCACAGAAGCGATAATCCCTTTGTGGCCGTGAACAGCGGGGCGCTCCCCGACACCCTGCTGGAATCCGAACTGTTCGGATACAAGGCCGGCGCTTTTACCGATGCCAGGAAAGACAAGAAAGGCAGGTTTGCGGCGGCGGAAAAAGGGACCCTGTTTCTTGATGAAATCGGTGATATATCCCCGGCCATGCAGGTCAAGCTGCTGCGGGTCATCCAGTCGAAGGCCTACGAGCCGCTGGGGGCAAACACCCCGGTCAAGACGGATGTCCGGATCATTGCCGCCACCAACAGAAATCTCGAGGAAATGGTCCAGGACGGGACCTTTCGGGAGGACCTCTATTACCGGCTCAATGTCGTCAAGATAGAACTTCCCCCCCTGCGGGAGAGAATGGAGGACATCCCCCTGCTCGTCGAGCATTTCATCGACAAGTTCAATAGACAGCGGAACAGGAATGTCGGGGGGATCTCCCAGGAAGTCCTGTCCATTTTGATTCATCATGATTTTCCCGGCAACATTCGGGAACTGGAAAATATCATCGAGTATGCCTTTATCCTGTGCCATGAGGGATTAATCATGCCCCAGCATCTCCCGGAATGGCTGACGGCCGGAAAAGAAGAAGGCGAGACGGTTGACGGACCGCTGACTCTGAAGGACATGGAAAGAAAGACCATCACGGAGGCTCTGAAGCGGAATGAGTACCGGAAAATGAAGACGTGCCGGGAGCTCGGCATATCAAAAGATACGCTGCGACGAAAAATTGAAGCCTATAACATCCCGATGGAAAACAGCAACGATGAATGAGACACCATGTGGCTGACGGGTAATACAATAAAGATCAAATCAGGGCGTCTTATTCCTTACACCTGGGCCCTTGCCGTAATCTGGATAGTCATGGGAACCGCCATCATGGCCGCTTCCCTTGTCTGGAATATTACCCGGCAGAAAAACGAAACCATCCAACTGGCCACCATCGAGGCCAGAACCGTCTATGAAAAAGATCTGACCTATCACCGATGGGCAACCCAGCATGACGGCATTTTTGTGCCGATAACGGAGACCACGCAGCCCAATCCCTACCTGTCCCATATTCCCGGCTCGAATATTGAAACAACGACCGGCGAAAAATTGACCCTGGTCAATCCGGAATACATGATCAGGCAGGTGTACGGCATGCAGAGCAAGGACTTCGGGCCCATAGAGCACATAACCAGCCTTGACCCGGTCCGCCCTGAAAACGCGGCCGACGAATGGGAGACAGAAGCCCTGGAGTCGTTTAACGACGGCAGTGATGAAGCTGTTTCCGTGGAGGAAATGGGCGGGCTTCCCTATCTGCGCTATATGCGGCCGATGGTCACGGAAAAGGGATGCCTCAAGTGCCATGCGGTCCAGGGATACCAGGTGGGAGACATTCGCGGCGGCATCAGTGTCGCCATCCCCCTTGCGCCGCTGCTCGGTATCGCCAGGGCGCATAATCTGGCCACGTCCGTCGCCCATGTCACCTTCTGGCTGCTCGGACTGTTCGGCATTCTGCTCGGCACCTACTGGCTGACCCTGACGATCCGCGAGCGGGAACGGATGGAGTCACGGACAAGGTCCATCATCGACAACATGCTTGACGGATTGATCACCCTCGACAAAGGGTTCGCCATCAGGTCGTTTAATCCTGCCGCTTCACGGCTGTTCGGCTACGAACCGGAAGAAGTTGTCGGCAACAGCGTCTACACCCTGTTCCGGCTGCCCGATGAAGGGGGGGATATCCACGGCCACGAAAAATATTCCGAGCAGGATTTTATCCTGGTGACGGAGACCCCCTATGAACTGATCGGCTGCCGCAAGGACGGATCCATGTTTCCGGTGGAGATTTCTCTGAGTGCGACGCAGCAGGGGGAGGAACAGTTGACCATTGCCATGGTCCGTGACCTGACCCAGCGTAAGCAGGCCGAAAAGGCCCTGCGCGACAGCCAGGAGCACATGATCAAACAGGAAAAGCTGGTTTCGCTCGGCACCATGGTTGCCGGCATCGCCCACGAAATCAACAATCCGGCCCAGGCCATCGGGTTTTCCATGGAAGGTCTGAAGATGAATGCCGAGTATGTCAGGAAATTTCTCGGTGAACTGAAAAAATGTTTCGAGGGGGACAACCGGGACCTGATGGCGAAAAAGGAGCATCTGCAGAGACTGGTGGAGGAGCTCGACATGGACCTGGTCATGGAGGACATAGAGGATATTGCCGAGCGGAATATCGAGTCGGTGACCAGGATCAGCAAAATCATCAAAAGCACTAAGCGCATGGCCCATTTCGAGGATGATTTTACCGATGCCGATCTCAATACGATCATTGCCGATGCCGTGACGCTCACCCATAATCAGGTGAAGTATGATATGACCGTTGAAATGAATCTTGCCCCGGATCTTCCCGTTTTTCAAGGGATGCCGCAGGAACTGGGCCAGGTGTTCATCAACCTGATTATGAATGCCCGCGACGCCATGAAGGAAAAAGGTTTGCCCAAAAATGAGGCGCTGCTGACCATCTCCACCGGTTACAACGGCAAGACGAGACAGCTCGAGGCCGCTTTCAAGGACAACGGCATCGGCATGAAGGATGAAGTGATTTCGAAAATATTCGATCCTTTCTTTACCACCAAGGGATTCGGTGTCGGCACCGGACTCGGGCTCAATCTGTCCCACATCATCGTTGAAGCGCATGGCGGGTCGATCAAGGTGGAAAGCGAGTATGGGAAGGGGACCACCTTTACGGTGATGATCAGCATCGATATTCCGGTGGGCGGCGGAGACCGGAAAAAGACCGGGCAGGAATAAAGCAGAGGAAGCGGATTCCATGGAGCAGATTGAAACGAAAAAAAAGGCCTCGATCGTCGTCGTCGACGATGAGCAGTCGATACTCAAGGAGTTGCGGATTCTGCTCGGCCGACTGTACAAGGTGCATGTTTTTACCAATCCGGAGGAAGCGGAGAAATTTGTCGACGAGAACGATGTCGATATGGTCATCTCCGATGAAATGATGCCGGAAATGCGGGGAAGCGTGCTGTTGGGGAGAATTCACCGGAAGCATCCCGACATATGCAACATCGTCCTTTCCGGTCAGGCCGAAAAGGACGATATTGTCAAAGCGGTCAACGATGGCCATATATTCAGTTTTCTGTACAAGCCCACCGAGAGGCAGCAGTTGATCAATGTCATTGAGAAGGGACTTGAGAACCGGAGAATGAAAAGGATTCTCGCCGAACAGAATATCCAACTCAAGGAATACAGCGAGAACCTGGAAAAAATGGTCGAAGAGAAGACCGCCGAACTGGCCAAGGCTTATGACCGCCTGAACCTGGTTGATGCCAACAAGGTGTATTTTCTGATCTATCTGGCCCAGGAAATGGATTCCTCCCTGGACCGGATCAAAAAACTCGTCGAGGTTCTTCTGGATTACTTTGCTTTCACCGGTTCCGAAATACAGGTCAACAACCAGGCGGTGGTCCTCGGTGAGGCCGTGGATCAGGTCCTTGACGAAATACAGGGCCCCGCCGCCCGGAAGGGATTGAAGGTGGAAAAAGCGATCGAGGGGAATCCGGTCGTGACGGCCGATCCGGCGAAACTGGCCAAGGCCCTGCGCAGCGTTCTGGACAATGCGGTAATTTTTACCCCCGAGGGCGGCCGGGTGACCATAACGGGACAACCTGTGAACGGCCGGGTGCGGCTCCGCATCACCGATACGGGCAAAGGGATTGAACCGTGGAAGCTCAGGAAAATTTTCAAGCCCTTTGTCCTTGAGCGCGGCGACAGGAATCCGGATGGTTTCGGCCTGAATCTGCCCATGGCCCATGCTGTCGTGAAAGCCATGGGAGGAAAGATCTGGGCGGAAAGCGACGGTCCCGGAAAAGGGACGACAATCAGCCTGGAGTTGCCTGCGGCCCCTTAAAAAACTGCCCACGGCAGGACCGTAAAAACGGTTGGTCGGCTACAGCCGCGGTCGGTTGACTGCGCCCCGCCACGACGTCTTTCACGGCACCGCTCCCCCTGTCAGCCAAGAATCGAACATCATTGACAGGGCCGGACTGACCGGTGCCGGTCCAGCCTTTTCTCCCTCCCGAAACCTTTCTTCATCCGGTCCGGACCGGTTTTTTTTCTCACCCTTCTGCATGCAAGGGGCAAGAATGATCCTGCGGGGCATCTTTGCCGGGCAGTACGAATAATAGGGCGATTTGCCGGACTGTTTCTGTACAGTCTGTCGAGATGAAAGCTTTTATCTTGACTTATGAGAATAATACCTTATCAATGTGCTGAAAAAAAATAGGGCGGCCTGGCCCGCCCGAAAGGTTCCCAGTGGGGAATCACAGGGAGTATTTCTCTATGACAGGAAAAAAGGGACTGAAACTGGCGGGGTTTGTCATTGTTGTCATGGTGATGCTGTCGGGTTGGACGGTCTCCATGTCGGCACCACAGGGTAAGGGAGAAACGGGGGCCGCCGCCCGGGTCGGTTCCGTCTCCGGGGAAGAGAAAATTTTCCGCTCCATAAAGCCGGAAGAAGCGCTGCGGCTGCTCCAGTCGCGCGACGATATCCTGTTCCTTGATGTCCGGTCTCCTCAGGAAAGGGCGCAGGGCGTCATTGCAGGGTCAACGCAGGTGTCGATTTTTGACCTGGTAAAGGGGAAACTCCCGCTTCCCAAGGATAAACCGATACTGCTTGTCTGCGCGGTGGGCGGCCGCAGCTATGTTGCCGGCCAGGTGTTGTCCAGGCAGGGGTTCCGGGAAGTGTATAATCTCAGCGGCGGAATCAATGGGTGGTATCGGGCCGGGCTGCCGGTCACCATGGAGAACCCCGCAGCGCGCTAGCTCCCTTTCCGGGCAAGGTCCCCTGCCGCTCACTCCCCGTCCGACGCCGTGAATTTTCTGACAAAGCCGATGGGCTTGTAACTCATTTTGGCGGCGCGCAAGCCCTCGTCGCCCAGGTCCTGCTCCCGGTTGATGGTTTCATATTTATCCGGAAGGATTGACGCGAAGGCTTGATTGATGAACTGCCATATCCCCTTGTACTCGCTGACCGCTTTTTCAAAGTGGAGGACAAAGCTCGCGCCGCGCATCAACTCCTCCCCCAGTGAATAGGCGGCGGGCTTGCCGTCGACATAATAGATCCCTCCGCAAAGCTGCAGTTCCTCCGATTTGAGCAGAGCCTCCCTGGCAGCGGCGTAATCGGCGGGATTGTCACGCCCCTGCCGCCATTGTTCAAGGATTTCCAGGGCATCGGGGATGAATTCCTCGACCAGTGGTTGCCCCATGTAATCGTAGTTGTTGATGAATGCCTTGATGTGGTTCCGTTTTTTGGAGAATTTGCGGCCGGAGAGCAGGGCCATGTCCTCCCGGCGATAGAGGTAGTCAAAATTGTCCCGGTCCTCGCTCACCGCAAATCCCATTGCCGCCAATTTGTCCGCCTGGGCTTCGGAGACGCACTTCATTCTCCGGTGCGCGGCGAATAATTCGCGCAAAAGATTATGCAGCGGCAGGCCGAACGGCGACATGAAAAAGGGGTTGTCGTTGTCCCTGCCCGTCAGGATGTACAGCCCGTCAGGGAGTCTTGCAATCCTGTATTGATGGGCTTCGCGGAAAAGATAGAGATTGGCGAAAGTGAATTCCGAAATGCCGTCCGGCAGTTCCTGCAGCAACGGGTGCAGGAACGGGCGCATCGTGAGGGAGAGTTCCGCTGTCAGTGGATAATCAGGGATCATGGGACAGTATGTGGAAGGCGGTCGGTTCAATATGGCCTGCAGGGGATGCATCTGCACCCCGGGCGAATAAGGACCATCGGGTATGATATCGGTACTGCTTTCTCCACATTGACTCATTGTTCGGGTTGTCCGGTAGGACGGGATTATACCCGGGATGAAAGAAAATTCAAGAAAATGTCCACAGCCGGGAACGGATGCGAGGTGAACGCGAAGGAGAAAACCGGATGCCTGAAAAAGGCAGGACCAAGGCAGGAGGTAACCACCTTGGTCCTATCAAGGAGAAATTGTACTGAAGCGCCATCAGTATGGTTAATATATACCACGGCGTGCCATGGGAGTCAAGAGCGTTTGCATTTTTTTTCGTATTTTTTTTCTATGAACAATTCTGATCGGAAACTTTCCGTTATTATTCATGAATTTTTGTCGCACTTGTCAGGAGAAAGTTTGACCGAGGCTCTGGACAGCTTTGATCAAGGGAGGCAAAAGCGGCGGTCGTAGTCCGGCTTGTTTGCCGGTGGCCACAGGCTTGGTGATTCACGGTTAATTTTTTTCCGCGCCGGTTTTCAATCACGATGCGGTGCCCGTTCCCGGGAGATCCGAAAGGCGGGCATAATCCCCGCCACAGATACTCGCGGTGCAGCGCGCTTTCAGGGCTTCGCTGGTCACCTGTTCGCGCAGGCAGCCGTTGTCAAATATCAGGATATTGTCGGTCATCATGCACATTTCCTCCAGGGAATGGCTGATAAAGAGCAGCGGCACCTCAAATTCGGCAAAGACCTTTTTCAGATAGGGCATGATCTGGCCCTTCAGCTCCTCGTCGAGGCCGGTTAACGGTTCGTCCATGAGGATGAGGCGCGGGCAGGCAAGGATGGCTCTGCCGAGAGCCACCCGCCGTTGTTCCCCGCCGGAGAGACTGCTCACCCCTCGGCGCAGCAGATGGTCAAGGTTAAGGGCGCTTATCAGGGCGGGCGGTTCAATTCTGCGGCCCTCCGGGGGCGTGCGCCGCCAGCCGTAAAAAAGGTTGGCCTTGACGCTCATATGCGGGAACAGGT
>JALNWY010000119.1 GCA_023230665.1 Deltaproteobacteria bacterium | reverse complement strand
ACTCAAGTTTCGCACCCCTATTGGGGGGTATTGGGAGTAAAAAGAGAATAAAGAGGCAAAGAAGTTAGTGAAAGGGACTCGCGTTTGTGGTATATAAGTTGTTGATAAGACAAACAGAACACCACAAAGGAGTCCCTTATTATGCATACCACGCCGGGCAAAGTGTTCAAAGGGGAAATCGAGGCATATCTGGATAAAGAGGGGCGGATATTTGAGACCAAGATCGATGAAGGGCTTAAGCGGCTTGGATTCAGGACGCAGATGAACAAGGCGAAGATTATCAAGAAGGATGGGTACCATGCCTCCCAGATTCTGTTCGTGCTGGTACTTTTGCCCTTGCTGAAGATACGTACCGTCCGGAGCTTCTGCAGGAAGCACCTTGAGCAGTATACAAGCAGCCGGAAGGACACCTTTTACCGGTTCAAGGCCAGGGGATACCGATGGCGGTCGTTCCTGTACTATATCATGAAGGAGATCTGGAAGGTTTTGAAGATTGAGGAAACTCCTGGAGAGGAGAGATGCTTCATAATTGACGACAGCATCCTCCCGAAGAGGGGCAGAGATATTGAGAATGTCTCTTTCGTATATGACCATACCGTGGGCCGGTCGGTGCTTGGGTATACGGTAGTGACACTCGGCCTCTTCACCGGCACGGGGATGTATGCGCTGGACTTTTCCTATAAGTACGGGAAAAAGCGTCATCCAAAGAGCACTGAAGAACGCGTGGGAGATGCCCGAAGCATCAGCGGTCAGATGAGCAGGGAAGCCTCGATGTATTCCAAGCTTGAGCTTGCCCTCATGATGTTGGAAAGGGCTGTATCCCATGGGATTACCGCAAGGTATGTACTTTTTGACAGCTGGTATTCCTGGCCGGTATTCATCAGCGCCATCAGGGGGATCAGGCAGGATCTTCATGTCATCTGCCGGCTCAAGGACACGAAGGTGCGATATGGATATAACGGCAAGAAATATCGCCTTTCCGACCTGTACCAGAAGGTAAAACCTTTGTTCAGGAAGGATACCAGGACAGGGCTTCGGATTGCACGGGCAACCGTTACCTTGCCCGAGACCGGAGAGGAGGTCGCAATAATCTTTTCCAAGGATTATTGCGAGCCACAGAACAGTGATGATATCAAAGGGGTTCGCAAAGACAAAGGTCCCAAGTGGGTAGCCTTTCTCTCTACCGACACGCATCTTCATGCATCCACCATTATCCACAAGTATACAAAGAGATGGGCTATCGAGGTATGCTTCAAGGAGAGCAAACAGCTTCTCGAACTCGGCAAGGACCAGAGCAATTCCTTCAATGCCCAGGTATGCGCAACCACCTTGAGCTTTCTGAGATATAATCTGCTCGGCTTCCTCAATGAGATCGAAAAATATCCCACAATGGGAGGGCTCTTTGAGCACCTTGCAGAACAATCGGGCATGGTTACCTATGCCCACCGGTTATGGGAGTTCTTCAAAGGCCTGTTCAAGCATTCCCTCAAGTGCATCTTCGCTCTCTTGAAAATCGAAGACAATCTATCCCCTTTCATCGACTCAATCGATCAGGCTCTATGCCACCATCTCAGAATTAAGGGGTGCGAAACTTGAGTTATTTATATAGACTCAATAGAAAATGCTTCAATACAAAAAGGATCGATTTCCCCGTCCCCCCAATCAAGGCTTTTCACCACGCTGGTTCGCAATGACAGTGGTGGCGGTGGCAATGATTGAAGAGAGGTCGGCCAGGTTGGTGGAGATGAGCATGGTATTGTTGGGCTTGGCCAGTTTGCCGAACTCCTGAATATACTGCTCCGTGATGCGGAGATTCACCGCATCGCGGCCGCCGTGGGCTACGATCGACTGCCCACGCGCCGGTGGCAAAAAAGAGAAAGAAGATCTCCGGGACCCCATGAACTCGATAAAGAGCATGATCAGCCCGATCAGAAACCAGAGCACATCGGGCCTGGCAAAGAGATTGAAGAATTCTTGCATGCTTTTTCATGTACGTCCTCCCTGGTTTACCACACGTTTTCTGCATTGAAATGTATGGTTCCTTCATACTGCAAAACAGGCCATGAAGGCTACAGAAAAGGCGTGCGATCCGCCCGCGCCCTTGGTGCCCGGACCGAAATAGCCGGATATGCCTTTAGCCGAGGTTGCCTTATGGTGAAGAAGAACTATATGAGCTGTAGCTCCGGCATGCCATGCCGGGAAGCTAGTTCCGGAAGGAGAGTCTGCCCGAAGATGCTCATCGAGATGCATGCCCACACCTCCAGGCATTCCGCGTGCAGCCGGGTCGATCCGGTCCGGCTGGTCGAACGGGTGCGGATGAAGGGCCTCCAGGGCCTGGTCATCACGGAGCACGAGTATCTCTGGAGCCCTTCGGAGATCGAAGAGCTCAAGGAAAAGACCGGGATGGACAAGTCCTTTGTGCTCCTGGCAGCGCAGGAGGTGAACACGGATATCGGGCACGTGCTGGTCTATGGCGCGGACCGATCGATCACGGGTACCCACCCGCTCGGAGAGCTCCGAAAGCGCTACCCCCAGGCGGCTCTCGTGTGGGCCCATCCCTTACGCAAAGGCAGGGCCCCGAAGACCTCCCGGCTGCTGAACCCCGACCTCGACGCGATCGAGATCTTCAACAACAATCACACCTCCCGGGGCAACTATCACGGTCTCATGCTCTGGCACCGGCACAAGTTCACTGCGATCAGCGGAAGCGACACGCATGCCGTGGAGACCGCGGGCACGCTGCCCACCCTGTTCGACCACCCGGTGAGAGACATGGACGGGCTTGTCCAAGAGTTAAAGCAGGGCAGGTGCAGGCCGCTGTACAAGGAGATCCCCAAACCCGGCAGCAACGCCCTGGTCGAAGAGATATCGCTGGGCACCAAGGGCGGGGACGAGTTTCGCCAGCGGATCATCGTCAAGAGGCCAAAGGATGCCGGCAGGTGGGAAGCACTGAAACACTCCTCCGAGGTCCTGCGGTCTGTTCATGATCACGGCTTTGCGTCCGGACCGTTCAGGGTCCCCACGGTAATGGACATCGACGAGAAGGGCCGGATCGTCATTGAGGAGGGGCAGCGGGGCAAGAGTCTCTTCGATCTCCTCGTCCGGGTGGGCCAGGGCGCGGGGAGGGAATATTTCAGGGCCGCGGCCCTGTGGCTCGCACGCCTCCACACCTCGGGCATGAAGCTCGATCTCGTCGAGAAGACGATCCAGCGAGAGCGGCACCGGTTCGAGACCTACCAGCGGGCCTTCGAAGAGTCCGCAAGTCCCTGGCTGGACCAGGCACGCACGCTCATCGGCGCGGTCAGGGATTTTGAGGAAGACCTGCGGGCAGAGAGCAGGCACGAGTTCGTGCTCGTCCACGGCGACTACCACCCCAAAAACATCATCATCGGGCAGGAACTGATGCATGATGCCGGCACCTTGTATGTCTCAGTGGTCGATTTCGGCAGCGTGCTCGAGTTCCATCCGGCCTTTGACGTGGGCTACTTTATCTCCCAGTTTCAGAACCAGCTCAGAGACTATCCGGCCGTGATCGAAAACTACCCTGCCGAGGACTTTGTCCGGGCCTGGCTCAATGTGACCGGCCAGCCCGATTCGCCCGGTTTCCGCAGGGCGCTTGCGCTCTTTCGCATCCGCGCGAATCTGAGCATCGCCTCGTATCTCATCCATCTGGGCATGGGTGAGAGCGGAAACATGGGAGAGGTCATGACCGGATCAATGGCGCTGCTCGGCAGGAGCGGGGGATAAACAACATTTTCATAACCGGGCTATCGGGCGAGGTAAAGACCCCGCTCTTCATGCACCTTGCCGGTTCTCTTAAAAAATGGACCAGGCTGCACTTGCCGATGAAACAGGAGCGGAATATCTGCATGACCCGGTCGGCCTGCACGAGCACCTTCCGGAACTTCTGCGCATAATCCCGGTCATAGGCGCATTGTCTGATGTCCAGCGCGAAAGGTATCTTCTCCTGCACCTCTACGGGCGTGATCCAGACCGACACTCCTATCCCGAGCGAATGCAGGGGCATACTTGGTCTCGTGGTAAAAATCGGCCATAGAACGGGGCCTTAGCTTGATTGAATGGCTCTCGCCGTCTTCGGTCATGATATTTATGGGGCATTATCGGTTGAAAACCGCTGCCCTGTTATCTATTGTAGGTTAAATATACATCATTGTGCGGGCCGGTGCAGAGGCGCTTAAAAAAGGGTTTTAAGGCCTGTCCGGAAGGCAAGAGATGGATCATGGCGGTTCCAGGCGAGCTCAGACAGATATCGGATGCCGTATGGGAGCTTCCCGTGTCGTGGAAGCCCGGGATGCGTGTGCCGGCACGTTTTTACGGCACAAGGAAGCTGATCGAGCACTTCGATGACGGCGTGTTCGAGCAGGCCGCCAACGTGGCCATGCTGCCCGGAATCCAGAAATACTCCTTATGCATGCCCGACGGGCACTGGGGCTATGGTTTCCCCATCGGCGGGGTCGCGGCCTTTGATCCGGACGAGGGGGTGATCTCTCCGGGGGGCATCGGGTTTGACATCAACTGCGGCATGCGCCTCGTGGCCACGAATCTTATCTACGATGAGGTTGAGCCCCATCTCAACCGGCTCGTGGACAGGCTCTTCGAGAGAATTCCCTCCGGGGTCGGGAGCACGGGGTTTGTAAAGCTTACCGAGGACGAGTTTCTTACCGTGGCCGAGCAGGGGTCGCGCTGGTGCCTGAAAAATGGTTATGCCCTTCCCGAAGACCTGGAGTTGACCGAGGAGCAGGGCTGCATGGAGGGGGCCGATGTCGCAAAGGTGAGTCGCAAGGCCGTGCAGCGAGGTCACAACCAGATCGGCACCCTGGGCTCGGGCAACCATTATCTCGAACTCCAGGTGGCGAGAAAGGAGAACATCTTCAACCCCGAGCTCGCCCGGGCCTTCGGCATCACTGTGCCGGACCAGGTCGTAGTGATGTACCACTGCGGAAGCAGGGGATTCGGCCACCAGGTGGCGACCGACTATCTCCATGTCCTGCTCGATGTCATGGAGCGGGTCTACGGCATCAGGATCATCGACAAGGAGCTCGCGTGTGCTCCGTTTCGCTCGCCCCAGGGCCAGGACTACTTCTCAGCCATGAAATGCGCGGTGAACATGTCGTTCGCAAACCGCCAGGTCATCCTGCACCGCGTGCGCGAGGTCTTTTCCGAGGTATTCGGGAAATCTCCCAATGACTTGGGCATCCGGCAGGTCTACGACGTGACCCACAACACCGCCAAGCTCGAGGAGCATGTCATCGACGGGACCAGGCGCAGGGTCCTCATCCACCGCAAAGGCTCCACCCGGGCCTTTGGTCCGGGCATGGAAGGCATCCCGGAACGCTACCAGCCCTTTGGTCAGCCCGTGATCATCGGCGGCAGCATGGAGACCGGGTCATACCTGCTTGCCGGGGTCGCAGAAGGTGAACAGACTTTCTACTCCACCGCGCACGGCAGCGGCAGGGTCATGAGCCGTCACAGCGCGAGAAAGAAGTATCAGGGCAAAAAACTGGTCAGGGAGATGCAGTTCCGGGGGATCTATGTCCGAACCGCCTCCTTGCGAGGTCTGGCCGAAGAGGCGGGAGGCGCCTACAAGGATATCGACGCCGTAGTCAGGGCGAGCGAGCTCGCCGGCATCAGCACCCCGGTGGTCAAACTCACGCCCATCGGGAATATCAAGGGCTAGCCCATGCCGTATACCTACCTTGATGAAATCGCGATCGCCGATGTCGCCTTCGAGGCGTGGGCTGAAACGAGAGAAGGCCTTTTCGTGGAGGCGGGCGACGCGTTGATGAATGTCATGGTCGAAGGCCTGGGGAGCGTCCGCCCCCTGGCGCGTCGCCGCTTCCATGTGCAGGCGAGAGACCTGGAGCGATTGCTCTTCGAGTATCTCCAGCAGTTCATCTTTTTCAAGGACGCCGAGCAGCTCCTGCTCAGGGTCTCTGATGTCGTCATCACGCAGGAGGCAGGGGAGCTCGGGCTCACGGCAGAGGCTGCGGGCGAAAAAATCGACCCCAAAAGGCACGACCTCAACGCCGATGTCAAGGCGGTCACCCTCCACCGGTTCCGCATCCGGAACGAGCCCGAAGGCTGGATTGCCACGGTGGTGCTCGATATCTAGCGCCGGAATGCATCCATGCATCGTTCTTTTTCGTGAAATCATCTAAATCCATTGCATTGATAAAAAAGAACATGCAGGGCGAGTTCGCCCGCAAGCAGCGGCAGAGTCAGTCGTCCGGGCATGTTCCGCGGATCAGGGAGATGTTTTCGCGCAAGGGTCTTTCCCGATCGGGAAAGAGAAAGGAGCTAAAAACCATGCCCGTCAAGAAAGAAACCGACAGCTGTAGGGTATGCATCAGAATGGTCGGGCTGAAAGGAACCCCGCAACAGGATCAGATCGTCTGGATGTGCCCTCAGTGCAGTGAAACCGTGGACAAGCTGACCGGCGATCTCTCCATAGAAACCTGGCGGTTCCTGACCGGCAATGTGCTGTAACGTCCATTTTTCAACCGGTAAATGAACCCATGTGTAAGAAAACACGCATGAGGAGTGTAGGCATAATCTGAGGAGGGTAGGGCGATCATGAGTCAGGAAACAGGATACCGGGCAAGAGCTGATATCCTAAGTAAAACCCTAAAGCCTGCATGGACACGCTCCCGGTCGATACGCCCGGGAAAGCCCGATTTTCTTATGATAAAGACTGCCTCCGCCACCCCTCATATCTCATTACCGCTGAGTTTGAGCCTCTGATCTGCTGCAGAAACCATCCCTCGATTCATAATGGGATATAACTCAATGAAATCATGAAACAATAAAAGTGCGGCAAAATCCGGCTGGATTCAGGACATGTAGGCCAAACACCGGCAACAAGTAGGCCGGCAATGCACATTATTATCAGACAATGGCGGGCATACAAGCGAATTGAATCATCCTACATTACACACGCAACTACACTATGACAGAAAAGACTGGACAAGGAGGTAGATAATGGCCGGTAGTAATGAACAAGATTTTTATGACAAGATTTTCCCTGTCCCCGAGCGGGTGAGAGAGAAATCATACATCAAGAGCAGGGAAGAGTATGACCGGATGTACAAGGAGTCGATCGAGAATCCGGACGCATTCTGGGCCAGGATGGCACTGGAGAGGCTGAGCTGGTATAAGCCCTTTGACAAGAACAATGTGTCCGACTGGTCCTTCGGCGACGACCTGCACGTGAAATGGTTTATGGGCGGCAAGCTCAATGTGAGCTACAACTGTCTGGACAGACACCTGGAAACAAAGAAAAACAAGGCAGCCATTATCTTTGAGGGCAATGACCCCAACGACTGGAAGGTCTTTACCTATTACGACATGTACCGCGAGGTGAACAAGTGCGCCAACATGCTCAAGAGCCTGGGAGTCAAGAAGGGCGACGTGGTAGCCATCTATCTCCCCATGATCCCTGAGCTGGTCATCACCATGCTGGCATGCACCAGGATCGGGGCCCTGCATATGATCGTTTTCGGCGGCTTCTCCGCTGAGGCCTTACGAGACAGGATCAGAGACTGCAACGCCTCTGTGCTCGTTACCTGCGACGGAACATTCCGCGGCAGCAAGGCGGTTCCGCAAAAGGCCAATGCCGACAAGGCGGCCGAGCAGTGCCCCTCCGTCAAGACCCAGGTCGTGGTGAGGCGCACCGGCACCGAGGTCGTGATGAAAGAAGGCCGCGATGTCTGGTACGAAGAACTCATGGCCAAGGCGCCGCTGTACTGCAAGCCCGAGGAGATGGACGCCGAAGATCCCATGTTCATACTCTACACCTCCGGCTCCACCGGAAAACCCAAGGGCGTGCTGCATACGACGGCAGGATACCTTCTCTATGCGTCCATAACGCAGGAATATGCCTTTGACGCACGCGATGAAGACATCTACTGGTGCACGGCCGACATCGGGTGGGTGACCGGCCACAGCTATGTCACCTATGGTCCGCTGTGCAACGGCTACACGAGCATCGTGTTCGAAGGCGTGCCCAGCTATCCGGCCTACGATCGCTTCTGGGCCATCATCGAGAAGTACAACGTCAACAACTTCTACACCGCACCGACCGCTATCCGCGCAATCGCGAAGGAAGGCGACAAATGGGTCGAAATGCACAACCTCTCCTCGCTGAGGGTCCTGGGCTCGGTGGGCGAGCCGCTGAACCCAGAGGCATGGTGGTGGTTCTACGACAAGGTGGGCGGCAGCAGGTGCACGATCGTCGACACCTGTTGGCAGATCGAGACGGGCGGCCACATGATCCTCCCGCTGCCCGGCGCGATCGACATCAAACCGGCAAAGGCCATGGTGCCGTTCTTTGGCGTGGTTCCCGTGCTCATGGATGAAGAAGGCAAGGAAGTCGTGGGCCCCGGCAAGGGTGCACTGTGCATCAAAAAGGCCTGGCCCGGAATGTTGAGGGGCGTATGGGGCGACCCTGAAAAGTTCAAGGAAAACTACTTCTCGCAGTTCCCGGGCTGCTACTTCTCGGGCGACGGAGCCGAGCGGGATGCTGACGGCGACTACAAGATCACCGGCAGGGTGGATGACGTCATCAATGTGTCCGGCCACAGGATGGGAACAGCCGAGGTCGAAGCGGCCCTCACCCTGCACCCGAATGTCGCCGAGTCGGCCGTGGTGGGATTCCCCCACAACATCAAGGGCCAGGGCATCTACGCATATGTCACGCTGAACACCGGCGTGGAGAAGACCGACCAGCTCAAGAAGGATCTCGTGGCCCTGGTGCGCAAGGAGATCGGCCCGATCGCTTCGCCGGACTTCATCCAGTGGGCGGACGGCCTTCCCAAGACCCGCTCGGGCAAGATCATGCGCCGCGTGCTCAGAAAGATCGCAGCCTCCGAATTCACTGAGCTGGGTGATGTATCGACCATGGCGGACTCCGCCGTGGTCGACGATCTGATCAACGGGAGAAAGAGCATCGGGTAAGAGAACACCGGCAAGACCCCGGCACAAAAGGCGGGGTCTTGTTCCAAGAGCTTATCCGGCTCCATGAACAAGGTTACATCAGCCATGTAACGCTTTGCATGAGGGAAGAGAAGGCTGGAATCGGTCCAGCCTTCTCTTGTCTCGAAATTTCCTTCAGGCAGCTCAATTTTTGAGCAGCATTGCCGTCAAAATGAGAGCCGAATCAAAGAATACCGCACAGATAACCCTTGCAGTTGATCGTATCGGAATCTTGTCTTCAGGAGGGTGAGCAGGCCCCTGTCCCTTTAAGGCCCGGATCACTGGGCGCGGGAGTGGAAACCGGCCTGATGATCTGCCTCGTTTGCGAGCCTGAGCGAGAGGGTGAACATGTTGCCGCACTT
>JALNWY010000118.1 GCA_023230665.1 Deltaproteobacteria bacterium | reverse complement strand
TCGCATCGTTCCAGGAAAAGAACCCTGGTGTGAAGGTGATCAAGCTCGGCATCGGAGATGTCACCCGTCCGCTGCCCGGAGCATGCATCCGCGCCCTGCACGCGGCCGTGGACGAGATGTCCGCACAGAAGACCTTTCACGGATACGGCCCTGAGCAGGGCTATGCATTCCTGCGGGAGGCAATCGCGGAAAACGACTTCAGATCGCGGGGCGCGGACATTTCTCCAGACGAGATATTCATAAGTGACGGCGCCAAATGCGACACCGCGAACATCCAGGAAATTTTTGCACGTGATATCAGGGTGGCGATTCCCGACCCGGTCTATCCGGTCTATCTGGACACCAATGTCATGGCCGGCAGAGCCGGGGACCTGTCAGACGGCCGGTACGGCAAGATCGTGTATCTGGAGAGCACCGCCGGGAACGGCTTTGTCCCCGCGCTGCCCCAGGAGAAGGTGGAGCTGATCTACCTCTGTTTCCCCAACAACCCGACCGGGACGACCATCACCCGGGACCTCCTTGCCCGCTGGGTGGACTACGCCCGTGAAAACCGGGCCCTGATCCTGTACGATGCCGCATATGAGGCCTTTATCCGTAACAACGGCCTTCCCCGCTCCATCTACGAAATACCCGGCGCCCGAGAGGTCGCCATTGAGTTCAGGAGCTTCTCCAAGACCGCCGGGTTCACCGGCCTCAGGTGCGCATTCACCGTTGTCCCCAAAGACTGCGTTGCATACGATGCATCAGGGGCCGCTCACGTGCTCCACGGGTTGTGGAACAGGCGTCAGAGCACCAAGTTCAACGGTGTGTCCTATCCGGTGCAGAAGGCGGCTGCAGCGGTCTACACCAAGGAAGGCAAAGCACAGGTCGGAGCTCTCATCGACTACTATCTGAACAATGCCGGGCATATCCTCGAGAAAATGGCCGGACTCGGCTATTCGTGCGTGGGCGGAGAGAACTCGCCCTATATCTGGGTGGACGCAAAGACCGATTCCTGGGAATTCTTTGACCTGCTCCTGGAAAAGGCAGGGGTTGTGTGCACCCCGGGCGCAGGCTTCGGACAGTGCGGCCAGGGGTACGTGAGGATCAGCGCGTTTAACGACTTTGAACAGGTCATGGAGGCCATGGAGAGAATCGGTGGGATCATCTAAAGGAGAGAAGTCCTGTTCAGGGGGCAGAAAGAGGGTTGACCAGTGCAGGCGTTTCCGTGCGTAAGCATCGGAAATAACGGCTCGATATCGCCGTGCCAATCCCCTTGACTTGATACGATGAGTCTGTTAATGCATGCACACTCCTGACAATGCTTGCGGGTTTTTTATATGACCTTTTAGCTGTGCATGAGAGATAGCTCAAAAACGATGAGGACATCCCACACCATGGAATTTACCAAAATGTCCGGTACCGGCAATGACTTTATCGTCATTGACTCGTTTCACCAGCCCGTCGATATCGACTATGCCCAGTTCGCACGGAAGTACTGCGCCCGCAAGGTCAGCGTGGGGGCCGACGGAGTCCTGGTGCTCGGCCCTGGTGACAGCACTGTGGACTTCACCTACCGCATCTTCAATGCGGATGGAACCGAGGCCGAGATGTGCGGTAACGGGGCACGGTGTGCAGCCGCCTTCGCGGTGGAGCAATCCATCGCAGGCGAGCACATGCGTTTCAAAACCCTGGCCGGCATCGTAGAGGCACGGGTGAACCCAAGGGACGTCTCCATCCGGATGACCATGCCGCACGGGCTTAAGCAGAACATCGCCATCATGGTTGAGGGCCGCGAGGCCGTGGTACATCACGTCAACACCGGGGTTCCCCACGCTGTCTGGTTCACCAGCGAGCTTGAAGACTTCCCGGTGGATGCGGTGGGAAGGGCCGTACGAACCCACCCCTTTTTCTCCCCTGCAGGCACCAACGTTGATTTTGTCCAGGTCACGGGACCCGGCGGCATCCGGGTCCGCACCTATGAGCGAGGCGTAGAGGCGGAAACGCTGGCCTGCGGCACCGGCGCCGTTGCCTCGGCCATCGTGAGTCACGCAACCGGCAGGGTCGGTGCCTCGCCTGTTCGCGTGAGCATGCCGGGAGGAATCCTGACCATAGATTTCACCTGGATGAATGGGGATTACTCGGATGTATGGCTTACCGGTGAGGTATCCTTTGTCTATACCGGTACCCTCGTACTCTGATATGGTTAGAGGAGAGAAGGCGCCGGAGAGAAGCCGGGCATGCCGCATCCGTGCCCGGAAACAGCAACATGGGCGGGTGTACCACCGCCACCCGCATGAAAACTCCGAGGCAAAGGCAGTGACCTTGCCCTGCACAGAAAACGAGTGCCGGGCAGACATCTGAGAAGAACGGATCGAGGTTCATCCATGGGCGGACTTTTTGGCATTACAGCAAAGCAGGACTGTGTAAGAGATCTCTTTTACGGCACTGACTACCACTCGCATCTGGGCACCAGACGGGCGGGAATGGTGGTGGCCAACAAAAAGGGATTCACCCGTTCCATTCACAATATAGAAAACGCATACTTCAGGTCCAAGTTCGAGCCCGAACTCCAGACCTTCCACGGGTCGAACGGCATCGGCGTCATCAGCGACTTCGACGCCCAGCCGCTCATCATCAATTCCCATCTGGGAACCTTTGCCATCGTCACGGTGGGCAGGATTAACAACATCGATGCCCTGGGCAGAAAGGCCTTTGCCCGCAGAAAATATTTCTCCGAGACCTCGGGCAGCGGGATAAACCCCACCGAGCTCGTCTCCATGCTCATCTGCGAACAACAGACGTTCCAGGACGGTATTGCCTCGGTGTTCGACTCCATCAAGGGGTCATGCTCGCTCATGGTCCTCACGAAAAAAGGAATCATGGCTGCCCGTGACAGGCTCGGCAGGACACCTTTGATCATCGGGAGCAAGGACGGGGCCCGGGCCGTCACCTCGGAGACGTGCGCTCTCTCGAACCTCGGATACGAGACGGAATATTACCTGGGTCCTGGCGAAATCGTATATCTGGACGCCGAGGGGTTCCGCCGGCTCACCCCGCCAGGCAGCGAGATGCAGATCTGCTCGTTTCTGTGGGTCTACTACGGTTACCCGCCGTCGAGCTACGAGAACATCAACGTGGAAATGGTCAGGTATCGCTGCGGCCGCGCCTTGGCCAGAAAGGACGCCATCGAAGCGGACCTGGTTTCGGGCATCCCGGACTCGGGCATCGGCCACGCGGTAGGGTATGCAAACGAAAAGCACCTCCCCTACATGCGACCATTTACGAAGTACACTCCGACCTGGCCCCGCAGCTTCATGCCCCGGAACCAGGCCGTGCGGGACTTGGTGGCGCGCATGAAGCTCATACCCAACCGCTCGCTCATCCAGGGGAACCGCCTCGTGTTCTGCGATGATTCCATTGTCCGGGGTACCCAGCTCAAGGACAATGTCAAGCTCCTCTTCGACTACGGGGCCCGCGAGGTCCACATGCGGGTGGCCTGCCCCACCCTTATCTATCCGTGTGAGTTCCTGAATTTCTCCGCCTCGCGATCCCGCTTCGACCTGGCGGGCCGCAAGGCCATCGCCGAGATCGAATGCACAGACGAGGTGGATCTGGACGAGTATGCAAGGGCGGGCTCGGAGAAGAACCTTGCCATGGTGGAGAAGATCCGCCAGCACCTGGGGCTCACAACCCTGAAGTTCCAGACCATGGACGATCTGGTGGAGGCAATCGGCCTGCCCAAGAAAAAGCTCTGCACCCACTGCTGGGACGGGAGCAGCCACTTCTGATCCCCCTGGAAGTATGGCCCCACAGGTGAGTCATGGGAGCCCTTTCTTCGGGACGCGCCAGCAGGTTGAATCGTTGCGTGTTCCCACCCCTGGCGGCGAGCCCGCCGGGCACTTCCGGCTTATCGAATTCCCTAAAAAGACGACAGGAACTCCGTGACTGCGTACCCTGCCTTTCCAGCGGTCTCCGCCGTCTCGATCACATATCGCCAGCTCTTCTTCAGCCTGTCTTCATCCAGGCGCAGCTTCCCGGAAGATACCCCCATGGAGCGGATCGCCGAGATCGTGAAGAGCCAGTAGAGCAGCCGTTCAAAGGATTCCTTGTTGAACCATAGCTTGCCGCCGAACTCATTGACCCCCATGAAGGTCTGTGCGTCCGCATCTGCGAACAGATTTTCCATGACCGGCCCCAATCCGCCCTCGACACAGAGCTCGTACCAGTCCTGATAGGAAACCAGCGTCTGGACCAGGAGCAGTTCGAACCGGGCCGCACCCTCGTCGAGTCCCAGGGAGACAAGGCTCTGTCTCAGAACCTTCCCCAGGAGCAGATCGTCCATCAGGGCCCTGCTCTTGACAGGGACGGCCTCGGGTTCCACCAGGGTGCCGATCCGGCAGAGAATGCCCCACAGGAGCGGGACCCTCCACCAGGTGAGATCTTTGGGTACGTGCGCCGGGACCTGGCTAAAGAGGTAGTCGAGCAGGGCCTTCAGCCCCCTGTCCGTTCCGGCGCGGAGCAGATGGATGTTGAGCAGGGATTTGAGCAGGGAGTGCACAGGGTCAATGGCCTCCACGAGGTCCGACTCCTCGCGCCATGCATAGAGGTATACCCGCACCTCTTTGAGAAACCCGGACAGGGCCTGCAGGAACGGATCGGTCACGTCGCCCAGACGCACGCCCTCCTGCACGGTCTGAAAGAGGAAAGAGGGATCTGCGAGCGTCCGGAAAGGATCGAGTATGGGTTTCAGATAGAGCTCCTGGAGCTCGGAGGCGACATCCGGGACACCCCTGCCGCCCAGGTAGTCGTGCAGCCGCTTTACCTGGCCGTCGAAGTCGCGCATCTCGTGAAAGCCCATGAACACGTTCAACTTGAACGCGCCCAAGTGCACGAGGAGGCCCTCGCCGCACAGGGACCGCCCCGAACGCAGGTACTGCAACCCCTCGCGGAAATCGTCCAGCACATAGTAGAGGCCCTCGTCATCGGAAAGCCTGAGCGCCTCTCCCAGGGTCTTGTGCACGAGCCTCCTCTTTCCGCCTCCCATGTCCTCGTTCATGCCCACCGAACGCCTGACCCATCCCCTGGCCTCGGCATAGCGGTTGTTATAGACCACCAGGGCACGCTCGCCACCTGCCATGTTGGAGTAGGCGAACACGTCCTCGTTCACGTGCCCTTCTTCGGTCACCACATCAAAGAGCGCGAAATCGTCGATCTCGCTGAAGAGATAGCGCTTGCCGAGTAGGGGGAAGATCTCGCGCTCGTGGCGCGCCACCAGGTGCTCGTCCACGCCCTCGTCCCAGTAGGAGCGCCGGTATTCCATGCCGTACTTCTCGCCGAAGCCCTCGATCTGGCCATGGCCGAACATGGGCAGCCCGGGCAGGGTCACCATCATGGTGGCCACCCCGAAGTACTTGTCGTCCTTGCCGAACTGCGCCACGGCAGGCTCCTCGTCCGGATTGTTCATGAAGTTGACGAAGCGTTTGAGGATCTCGGGGTTGAAGCGGAGCACGTTCTTCATCACATCGCGGTACTTGCTGTTTTCCTCTGTCTTGAGCATGTTCATGAACGCGCTGTTGTAGACGCGGTGCATGCCCAGGCTCCTGACGAAATAGCCCTCCATGAGCCAGAACGCCTCGGCCAGCAGCAGGGTGTTGGGGACTTCCGCGGCCACCCGGTCGACCAGGTCCCGCCAGAATTCCTCGGGGAACAACGCGTCGAACTCCTCCTGCGACACGCTGTGGGCCGAGCGCGAGGGGATGTCGCCGCCGTATCCGGGCAGCGGATACCAGAGCCGCTGGAAGTGGCGCTTGGCGAGCGTCATGGCCGCGTCGAACCGGATGACCGGAAATTCCCTGGCCACCTCGATGGTCTTCTGTATCACCGCCTCCCTGACCTCTGCCTTGATGAAATCGAGCTGGGCCGTGTCGTTCCAGGGCGTGCTCGTGCCGTCGTTTCCGTGATAGATGAAACGGGTATCGCCGGTATAGCGGTCGTAGCGCTTGAACACCACCGCCGCATCGGTTCGGGTCCAGTAGCCGTCTTCGATCTGGAGCACCACCCGGTCGTCCTCGGAGAGGTTCTCGCCAGTGAACCGGTAGGAGGGGAACGGGCTGTGTCCGAGCTGGATAAACCAGTCGGGGTGCTCGATCACCCACTTGGAGTAGATGCCCATGTGGTTGGGGACCATGTCGGTCGCCATCCGGATGCCGTAGCGCATGGCGCGATTCTTCAGATTGTCGAACGCGGGCTTGCCCCCCAGGTCCCAGGCAATGGTGTAGTCGTAGATGGAATAGGCCGAGGCGGCCGCTTCGGGGTTTCCCGTGATCTGTTTGATCTTCCGGGAGGCGGGGCTCCGCTCCCATATGCCGATGAGCCACAGCCCGGTGATCCCCCACCGGGCGAGCTGCCCAAGCTCCTCGTCCGGGATCTCGTCGAGCCGGGAGATGGTACGGCCGTACTTCCGGGAGAGCTGGTAGAGCCACACATAGGTGCTCTTGGCAATGAGCACGAGGTGGGGCATCCAGTCAAGGTCGGCGCTGAATCGCTCGATCTCTTCGCGTTCACGGCCTGCGAATCGCGGAACCAGGGAAGGACCGGGCCCGAAGTAACGCGCCCTGTGCTCCTCGCGAAAGAAGTCCATGCCCTTGAGGATGCGCAGCAGGAGGTCTTTGAGCAGGTATCCCCAGTGGGTCCGGATATATTCGAGCTGCCCGTAGAGCGAATCGGGAGAGACCTTGGCGGGCGCTCGCAGGAGATCGAGCAGGGTCTGACCCTTAGGGCCGAACACTGGCTGGGAAGCGAAGAAATCCTCCAGCGACTTGAGGATATCCGTGTACCTGCTCTGCTCTTGAAGCAGGGTATCGTCAAAGAGCTCGATATAACGCCGGAATGCCGGGTTTTGGTTGGCGAGAAAGAGCAGGATCATCTCTTCAAGGGAGATGTACGTGTTCTCGACCCCCGCGGTGCGCCCTTTCAGGTAGGTCGCTTCCCGGACCTTCCCCTGATAGACCGCGACCGGGGGAAACTGGCCCACGAACTTCTGCAAGGTGGAGTCCACCTCGCCCACGTTCTCCTGTGCCCAGGCATAGGCCTCGGCTATGATGGAGGGCTTGACGTTCCGGCGGTAGAGCTCGACCATGTAGTGGAGGATCTCGTCGAGAAGCCCCATGGCGTAGATGTCGCTCGCCATGACCGAGCGCTCGGGGTAGAGCACAGCCTGGCGGACCTGGTTCATTTTATCGGCGAACCTGCGCGCCATAAAGAAATCCGCCAGAATGACGTTGCCGGTGATGGAAAAAAGGGCTTCCTCGAACTGGTACTTGTCTCTTACCTGCCTGGATATGTGAAACTCAAACATGCATTCTACTCTCTTGTAAAGGAATAGTGATCACCACGAAACCATTGGCTGTTTTCAAGCCCGCTGCCGCGCATCGTCGGTGTAGCCGCAACCGTCTATGACAATAGAGTAGAATCTAGGAGAAAGAATCTCCACAGTCAAGGTATAATGATCGGATAAAACAGGTGTGTTGCCATTCAGGCAGCGTCAGCCGCGTTTCATGGCCATGAAACTCCCCATGGGCGCGCCTACCTCCTGTGAGATGACAGGGCACTTGACCATAAAGAGGTGAAAAACCTCCCTGCCGGGCGCATCCAGGGTTTCGAAGTTGCCCTGTCCCTTGGAGATGACCAGGTCCGCAGCCTTGAAGCGCTCCACGAACTCCTCGGTGCATGAGGACAGCGGTGTGCCCGGGGCCTCGGAGCCGCTCGGGATGACCCGGCACAGCCTGTCGAGCCCGGCCTGGGCAGCGTCTGACAGGGTGGCGTCGTTGATGACGGGAACCGACCTGACTGCGCAAGTGACCTTGTCCGGCCCGATGTGCTCGATGAATATCCGGTCCAGAACGATCTCGCCCGCATTGTCGGCCACGTAGAGGACGCGCTTAGCCTGTCCGATCCTTGCGATGAGCTCCGGGATATCGTTGACGGCGAAAGGAGAGTCCAGGGCGCTCATGATCGTATCTTCCACCGCGATTTCCGCATGGCTGTGTGCACTGGTCCCGAAATCGATGATGTTGCCGGCGACTGCCATGCGCAGGGCGGTCTCCAGCGTACCGGGCCTGGATGCGATGATTTGCCTCAGCCTCGGCTCCAGGGACAAGGCCAGCTCGTTATCGTGCCTCTTTCTTTCTTCGTAGGGGTCTCCCCTGGCGTCCAGGTCCCTGATGATCCGGTAGATCTCCCGGGTGAACAGGGGCGGAGGGGCATCATAGTCGAACCGGGCCATGCCTTTGAGAACCCGGCGCATGAAAGGCTCCCGCTCGTGCGGGCCGAGAAACTCACGAGCCAGCCTTGTCGCCTGCTTCACTAGGCAGGCCATGCATTCGACTTGGGTGCGCATTCTTTCTTGTTAAGCGATCTGTTCGAGTATTTTCGAGACGATCTTCTCAAATGCCTTGCCCGCTTCCGTAGCATCCGGCGACGCCACGAACGGCCTGCCCTCATCGGTGTCGTGCACGATCCCCGGATCGATAGGGACCGCTCCCAGGAACGGCACGCCCAGGTCCTCGGACGCTTTCCGGCCGCCGCCCGTCTTGAAGAGGTCGATGCTCTCGCCGCAGTGCGGGCACGCAAAGCCGCTCATATTTTCGATGATGCCCAGCGGTTTGAGATCGAGTGCCCTGGCGAACTCGACGCTCTTGCGCGAGTCCAGGAGCGCCACGTCCTGCGGGGTGGTGACGATCACTGCGCAGGGGGTCTCCACTCCCTCGACGCCCTTGGTGAGCTGCGCGATGGAAAGCGGTTCGTCGCCCGTGCCCGGAGGCAGGTCCACCACGAGAAAATCGAGATCGCCCCAGTTCACGTCCTTCAGAAACTGCCTCATGACCGTATGCTTCATGGGACCGCGCCAGATCACCGGTGTGTCAGGGTTGTCCAGCAGGTACCCCACCGAGACCACCTTGATGCCCCCGAGGGCCTCCACGGGCAGGATATTGCCTTCTTCGTCGCCCATGAGCCTCATGTTTTCCACTCCCAGGACCTTGGGGATGTCGGGCCCGTGAATATCGCCGTCAAGCACGCCCACCCGGTAGCCCTCACGCGCCAGGCTGACGGCCAGGTTTGCACTCACCGTGGACTTGCCTACCCCGCCCTTGCCGCTCATGACCATGATGGTATGCCTGATCCGGGAAAGCTGCTTCTGCAGTTTTTTCTGCTGATCGTCCTGTATCTGGACCGGCTTGCCGCTCTGGTTATCCGCCATTTTCATCTCCTTGATGCGTTAAAAAGTATATGTTGCCTATCACATAGTCCGGCTGATGACAACGGTGCAGCGGTCTTTACCTACTCCCGATTTCTCGTATGGTATTTACATCACCGGAGCGTTTCTGATCCTGGAGGGAGAATGCCCGTGCAAAACTG
>JALNWY010000117.1 GCA_023230665.1 Deltaproteobacteria bacterium | reverse complement strand
TGGTCGGGAAGCGGGGATTTGAACCCCGGACCCCAGCGTCCCGAACGCTGTGCTCTACCAGGCTGAGCCACTTCCCGTTACCGTCGTACTCTATAGAGGAGAATCGCCCGTGAAGTCAAGTCCGAACCCTGGGTGTGTCAGGGCAGACTGTGCTCGTAGGTGATGAAGGGCTCGCGCACCACCCGGTGATCGAGCAGGGTGTTGACATTGAGCGGATACTCCCCCTTCTCGAACTTGAAGAGGTCTTCACCCAGGCGCTCCATGGGAAGCGTGAACTGGATCTTGGCATAGATCTCGCCCCGGTCCCTGCCTGACTCGATGGCGTCGTTCCGACCGCCCACGGTCACGGAGAGGGCCCTCACGGGCTTCACCTCCACGGCGAAGCCCAGGCCTTTCAGATCGTCATTATCCCTGCCGTCGTAGTAATACAGACTGGGCCACAGGGTGATGAAGCTCGCGTTGGGGATGGGGATGCCCAGGGCGAGGTCGATTCCAGGCAGGGCCTCCCTCCTGTTGTGCTCATCCGAAAAGGGGAGATAGGCGTTGAGGTGGGCCGAGAACGTGGGGTAGAAAAACTCCGCACCCGTGGTCAGACGCTTGTGATAATTGTCTGTGGTATAGTCAAAGAACACGTTGTACCCCGCCAGGGCCTGGCCGTCCAGTATCGGAACCCGCGCCCCCACGCCGAGACCCAGGCCGATCTCTCCGCCTTTCAGAAACACCAGGGGCTCGGAAAAGAGATAGGTGGAATCCACCTGCCCCAGCGAGAGAAAGGTGTCCGCCATGAAGATAGGGGCCGACTCGTCCGAGAGGCGCCAGGCGCCGCCCACCCAGATAACTTCGGGCATGGACACGGCATACACCGGCATGCCGCAGAAACAAAATAACATTGCCAGAATCAGCTTCTTCATCATTCACTCCCCCTCTTGAAAAACCGTGGAAAATCGAAACCTCATGTCTCGCTCACTCATGCCAGACCGTCCTGAGATCGCTGCATATCTCCTCGGGTTTGAGCGTGGTCAGGGTCTCGTTATGAAGCATCTTCATATAGTTGATCTGACTGGCGCCGAACGGCGGAATGCTCACCCGCGGGCATATCCTTAGGTGCGGGACAAACCGTGAATTGTCAAGGAGAAAATACAGCGACATGTTCAGAGAATGCATGTGCAGGGAGTCGATGTAGGCCAGCACCCGCAGGATTCCCCGCACCACCTCGTGCAGGAGCTCCCCATGAACATCAGATGGGCCATGCGCCCGGTGGAGAACGCCCAGAACGTCAAACACCCCCATGGGCGCAAAGGCGGCGAGCCAGGTGATGTCGCCTGTAGCCGCGATGCAGCGCTCACCGGCCCTGCATTCATGGTCGCGCAGGTCCGACCAAAAGCCCCTGCCGTGCTTACGCTCATATCGCTTAAGAGCAGGCACCGTGTCAGTGTAGTAGTTGGTCGACGAGCTCGACGCCGTGATCTGTAGATGCGGGTGAACGAGCGAACCACCCGCAAGGGGCATGTAGTTCCAGTTTACCGACTGGTAGACCATATCGGGCTGGGTCAGGATAACATCTTTGAGATAGCTGAAACAGCACTGAAGAGCGTCTTCCAGGATACCTGCGGAAAATTCCTTCAAGGCCAGATAGTGCTGCCGGCACATGATGCACACCGCGCCGTTTTCATCATAGGGAAATGCATTCGGCACGCACAGGGCCTCGCCTTTTGCATACCTTTCCTGCCGCAAAAGCTCGGGATGGAACTTGGGCGTCACCTGCCTCACCACCTCGGGACAGAACGGACAGCAGGCCCGGGAATCCTCCACCAGCCTGCTCAGGTCCTCCCGGCCGATCTCCTTGACCGGGAAATCCAGCACCCTGCTCGTATGGCCGGTGAGAGGATCCACCCGCACCTCGGAAAACCGCTGTGTCTCGGCAAAATCCCGGACTGGATCGAGGAATCTGGATGTTTTTATTATCTTAATAAAATCCATTGACTAAATATCTACTATAGGATTCCGGGAGGGTCAAGGGAAGAAAAAGTACCGTGGGCAGCTTATGGATAAGACCATAAAGAAACTATAGCTGATCAAAGAGAAAATGGAAGTCCCTTCCAGGGCGCAACACACGGTTTTCATGTTGTCAGAGATGGCATAATCCCTTAGAATGAGTTTTGGTTCCCTGAATCAGAAAGGCACGGTGGTAGAAAAGACATGGACCCGGTTCTTGCCCGTCAGCGCATGGTGAAGGAGCAGCTCGAGGCTCGGGGCATCACGGACACGCGAATACTCGGCGCCTTTCTGGAGGTCCCGAGGCACAAGTTCGTGGAGGAATACCTCAAATACCGGGCCTATGACGACTACCCCCTCTCCATCGGGTTCGGGCAGACCATTTCCCAGCCTTACATGGTGGCGCTCATGACCATGTCGCTGGCTCCCGGACCCAAGGAGAAGATCCTCGAGATCGGCACCGGTTCGGGCTATCAGGCGGCCATTCTCTCCCGGCTGTGCAGGACCGTCTATTCCATCGAGCGGATCAGCACTCTGGCCTCCCGTGCACGCAAGGCACATGACGAGCTGGGATACTTCAACATCAACATCCGAATCGGCGACGGCTCTTTAGGGCTTGCCAAAGAGGCGCCCTTTGACGGCATCGTGGTCACCGCAGGCGCGCCCCATGTGCCCGAGACGCTCATCGAGCAACTCGGCGAGGGCGGAAGGCTCATCATCCCCGTGGGAGACGAGAGCCTTCAAGAGCTCAAGCGCATCGTGCGCACGAAAGACGGCATCCGGGAAGAATCACTGGGTGGGTGCAGGTTCGTCAAGCTCATCGGCAGAAACGGCTGGGAGTCCTAAAAGGTCCAAGGCCCTGCCGTATAAGGCTATACCGCGATCCAGGCGCTGATATAGGCGAGGAGAAGCCCACAGATCAGGCCGGCCGTACCCGCCTTGAACCTGGTCTCTCCGTTGGAGAGCAGAGAAAGAAGCTTGAGGCACGCACCTTCGCCTTCCTTGCCGGGATTGAGCATCTGCAAACCCATACGCAGCGTGTCCGTCACCTTCTTGAAGGTCTGTTCCTTGATGATGAGCGCGGCACAGCTCGCCAGGATGATCACGTAGGCATTGAGGAGCATGAAGATGCCCAGTATGAAGCCTGACAGGCCCATCTTGGGGTGAAGGTGTTCTGTGGATACCTGCATCTGGATCGGGGCCACGACCCCTGATTCTTTGTGATCGTTCCCGCATCCTGCCAAGCCCAGAAAGAGGACAACGAACATTGCAAGCAGGCAGATTTTCATCTTCTGCACAAGAGGGCCTCCCTGTTCAAATTTGTTCAGATATATACTCGGATTGTACAATCCGTGTCAACAACCTTTAAAGTCACTCCCCATACCCTGCCGATGATGTAAAAAGACTATAATCTTCGGGGAGGAAACGAACGTGGGTGAATTCGACGAGCTGATTGAGGAGTTCGTTACCGAATCAAGAGAGCATATTGCAGACATCGAAGAGGATCTCATCAAGATAGAAGCCGAGATGGAAAAGGTCGACCCCGAGGTCATCAACCGGGTTTTCCGGGCGGCCCATTCCATAAAGGGCTCGGCCAAGTTTCTCGACCTCGTGAACATCGGCGAGCTCGCCCACAGGCTGGAAGATGTCCTGAATCTCATCCGCTCGGGCAAGATCATGCCCACCAGCGAGATATCAAATCCCCTTCTCCAGGCTGCCGACATGCTCAAAAGCATGTTCGAGGACGTGATCGCGAGCAACGATATGGACATCTCCGAGCATCTCACCCAGCTTCAGGCCATCATCGACAGTGCCGGGTCCGCTCCCGCGGCCAAGGGCGCGGCATCCTCCGCCTCTGCAGCCGGCACGGTTCTCGCTCCCTTCGGCATTGACGATGCGACTGTGCTGAAAAAGCTGGAGACCAGCCAGGTCTATATCCTGAACGTGAAACTGAAGGGAAAGAAGCTCAACGAGTTCCTCACCGAGCTTGGAAACCTGGGCGAGATCATGGCATCGCAGGAAGCCGGGCAGAGCGAATGCGCGATCCTCTACGCGACCATCATGGAGCCCGACATGATCCCCGTGGCCCTGAAACTGGACAAGAGCGCCTTCACCCAGATACAACAGGACATGCTCGGTGCGAAGGAGGCCGGGCCCCGGCCGGAAAAGACCGGCGAGGCCGTGTTCAGGCCCAGGAAGATGCCGGCGCCGGAGATCTCTCGGAAGCCGGCGGAACCCAAGCCCTTCGAGCCGAACAAAGGTGACCTGGAGGAACAGAGACCCGCAAAGGGAAGGATCGCCTTCAGCATCGCAACCCACGAGGAAACAAAGGAGGACAACACCTCCTTCATCACCTTTTCTCTGGAGAGCGAGACCTATGCCGTGCCCATCCAGACTATCGAGGAGATCATCGGCTGCCAGGACATCAGCCTGCTGCCGAACGTGCCCCCCTTTATCAAGGGCGTGATCAACCTCAGGGGGGAGCTGGTGCCCGTGCTCGATCTCAGGCTCAAGTTCGGCCTGGAACCCCGTGATTACACCCCGCTCACCGTGTTTCTCATCGTCAGGGTCGACACACGGGTCATGGGAATGGTGGTGGACAATGTGGCCGATGTGCTGGTGATCGACCCGGCCCGTGTTCAGAAGACACCTGCCTTCTCCGCATCCATTCCCACTGACTTCATCGAGGGCGTATACAAGGACCAGCAGGAGCAGATGGTCATCCTGGTCGACATCCCCTCGCTCATCAAGCCCGAGGAATGGGTGGTGTAGTTTTCAGGGACGGATTCACGTCTCTCTCGGACAGGAATTCACTCCTGGCCCTTGGGCGAAGCCAAGACCGAGACGAGGAGCCCGGCCATGCCGATGGAGATGTAGGTGTCGGCAAGGTTGAAAGTGGGCCACCGGAACCGCCCGATGTAGAAGCTCAGAAAATCCACCACCTCGCCCAGAAGGAACCTGTCGGTGATGTTGCCCAGTGCGCCTGCGACAACCAGGCTCAGGATGGCCTTGAAATACCACGGCCTGCCCCCGGCCTTGCAGAAGATGAAAAAGACCGCAGCCAGAGCCACCAGTGTGATGCCCAGAAAGAAGTAGGTGCGCACCGGTTCGGGAATGCCCCTGAGGATGCCGAAGGCGGCCCCGGTGTTTCTCACATGGATGATGTCGAAAAAGCCGGGGATCGCCACAAAACCCGTCCCGATCTCCACATTCCGGCACACGAGCCATTTGGTGAGCTGGTCGGCGAGATAGAGGGGAAGCACCAGGAAGACCCCCCACATCAGAATGGAGCGGAGTCCCCCCCGTCCCCGGTCCCGATAAACAGGCTCCTGGGATATTTCCACGATCTCGTCGTCGAATGTCTGGCCGTTGCCGTTCTTCTTCGCCACAGGCTTACCTTACATGCAGCATCAGCTCAGCTGGGCCGCGCAGCGGGTGCACAGCTCGGCAAAGGCGGGATCCCGGCCTATGTCTTCCCGGTAATGCCAGCACCGGGGGCATTTGCCGCCCAAGGCCTTGGAGACCTGGATCTTGAGATGGTCGAAGCTCTCGCTCTCGCCGTAGCAGCCGTCGCCCTGCGCCACCTCCACCCCCGAGCAGATAAAGATATCGTCGAGCATGGGCTCGACCTTTCTGAGGAAGTCCAGGGTGTCGCCCTCGGAAGAGAGCGTGACCTTCGCATCCAGGGGATGCCCGATCACCTTGTCCCTGCGGGCCTGTTCCATCTCCCTGGACACCTCTTGCCGCAGCAGCAGGATACGCTCCCACGTGCCGGCAAGGTCCTCGTCCATGAGTGAGGCATTGGCTGCAGGCATGGAGGACAGGTGCACGCTTTCTTCTTTTCCGCTGGAGGCGGGGATGTGGTCCCAGATCTCCTCGGCAGTGAACGCGAGGATCGGGGCGATCAGCCGGGTGAGGTCCGTGATTATCCGGAAGATGGCGCTCTGGGCCGACTTGCGTTCGATCGAGTCCGGCTTGTAGACATAGAGCCGGTCTTTGAGGATGTCCAGATAGAACGAGCTCATGTCCACCACGCAGAAGTTGTGCACCTGCTGATAGATGGCATAGAACTCGTACTCTTCGTATGCCCTCCTGACTCTCTCGATGAGCTTTTGCGTGACATGCAGCGCATAGCGGTCGAGCTCGAGCATGTTTTCATAAGGCACCATGTCCTTGTCCGGGTCGAAGTCGTGCAGGTTGCCCAGCATGAACCGCGAGGTGTTGCGGACCCTGCGGTAGGTCTCGACCAGGCGGCTGACGATCTCGTCGGAGATCCGGATGTCGTTCTTGTAGTCCTGCGCGCTCGACCAGAGCCTCAGGATCTCTGCGCCGTACTTGGAGATGATCTCCTGGGGCGAGATCGTGTTGCCCAGCGACTTGGACATCTTCCGGCCCTCGCCGTCCACCACGAACCCATGGGTGAGCACAGACTCGTAGGGCGCCCTGCCCCTGGTGCCCACCGAGGCGAGCAGGGTGCTGTGAAACCACCCTCGGTGCTGGTCAGAGCCCTCCAGATACATCTCAGCAGGAACACCCAGCCTCGGGTCTTTCTCGCACACCGCGGCATAGCTCACCCCGGAATCGAACCACACGTCGACAATGTCTTCTTCCTTGACGAACTCGCTGCCCTTGCAGGCCCTGCACGCGGCACCCGCCGGCAGAAGCTTAGATGCGGATCTGGTGAACCAGGCGTCGGCGCCCTCTTTCTCAAAGATGTCAGCCACGTGCATGGCGATCTTTTCCGACATGAGGATCTCGCCGCAGTTCTTACAGACAAACACCGGGATGGGCACGCCCCAGGCGCGCTGGCGCGAGATGCACCAGTCGGGCCGGTTCTCCACCATGGAGTAGATCCGGTCCCTTCCCCACGAGGGGATCCACCTGACCCGGTTGATCTCGTCCAGGGCTTTCTTGCGCAGGTCGCCGTGCTCCATGGAGATGAACCACTGGCTGGTCGAGCGGAAGATGATGGCGCTCTTGCACCGCCAGCAGTAGGGATAGGAGTGTGTATAGGTGTCTACGGCCAGGAGCGCGCCCTCGCGCTTCAGGGCCGCGTTGACGTTGTCATTGGCGTCGAACACGAACTGGCCTGCAAACTCGGGCCCCACGTCTTTGGTGAACCGGCCCTCGTTGTCCACGGGCGCATAGACCTCAAGCCCGTAGGCCTTGCCGATCTCGTAGTCTTCTTCGCCGTGGCCCGGGGCGATGTGCACCACGCCCGATCCCGCCTCCAGCGTGACAAAGGGAGCGAGGATGAGCAGCGACTCGCGGTCGTAGAGCGGGTGTCTTGTCTTGAGACGCTCCAGCAGACTGCCGTTAAACACGGCCAGGGTGCTGTACTCGCTCACCCCGATCTGGCGCATCACATCGTCCACCAGGTCGGTGGCCAGGATGAGCACGCCATGGTCTTTCGTCTTGACCGCGGAGTACTCCAGGTCGGGATGCAGGGCGATGGCCAGGTTGGCCGGGATGGTCCACGGTGTGGTGGTCCATATCACGATAGAGGTGTTGTCCTTGTATGGTTTGAGCTCGGGCACCTTCTCGGAGATGTCGGAGATCATCTTGAACCGCACGAAGATGGCAGGCGTGCTCTGGTCGTGATACTCCACCTCGGCCTCGGCCAGGGCCGTGCCGCATTTTGCGCACCAGTAGACGGGCTTGCGCGCCTTGTAGATGGAGCCGTTGCCGATGAACTTGCCCAGCTCGCGGACAATGGTGGCCTCATAGCCGTAGTCCATGGTGATATACGGGTCGTCCCAGACCCCGAGCACACCCAGGCGCTTGAACTCGTCGCGCTGGATATCGAGGAACTTCTCTGCATACTCCCGGCAGTTCTTGCGGATCTCGACCTTGGACATCTCAGCGCCCTTCTTGCCCAGCTCGATCTCTACCTGGTGCTCGATGGGCAGGCCGTGGCAATCCCATCCGGGGCGGTAAAAGGTGTTGTACCCCATCATGAAGAGCGACTTGATGATAATATCCTTCAGGACCTTGTTGAGTGCCGTGCCGAGGTGAATGTGTCCATTGGCATAGGGGGGACCGTCGTGAAGAATGAACTTTTTCCAGTCCCTGGACTTCTCCAGTATCTTGCCGTAAAGGTCTTCATCTTCCCAGCGCTTGAGCATGTCGGGCTCTTTTTTCACGAGCGATGCCTTCATGGGAAACTCTGTCTTGGGCAGGCACAACGTATCCTTGTAATCCATTCCTTTCCTTCCTCCTTGTGCGTTCACGAGCAGAGACTCTATCTCATGAAAAGAAGAGTTGTCAATGCCTTGCCCCCTATTCGGGGACGGGTTCACATTACATCCTCCCGGTTTTTCCCGCGCTTTTCTACCCGGCCTTCCGAGCTCGAATCTTCTGCCGAGCGCTGCTTCCATCTGGGCATAGTGGATGAGGGACTAAATTTAAAACCCGCGTCAGTCGGTTGCCCGGTGGATGGGGGTGGTCAGATTCCGCCTTCTTTTTTATACCAAATGTTCCTAAAACTTGCTATACAGCGATTTATATTGAGAACTTTCAGAACAGCAAATGGTTATCGTAGTTATCGTAAAGGAGAATGACTGAGATCATTTGTCTCGATCTTATTTTTCATTTCCTTTTGGAAGGAGTATTTTTGCCAGCGCTTTATGAATGAAAGAAGGTTAGTCCAGAACCTTGGCCTAGCATATGTCCATACCAGACCAGCAAATATTTGGTATCTCTCTCAAATGAGGTGCGGAGGATATGAAAAAACATGAGAATACTGATAGCAGAAGATGACACAACCATTCAAAAAATGACAGGTAGACTGATGACCCATTGGGGATTTGACTTTGACATAGCCTCTAACGGGCAAGAGGCTGTCAATCATGCCAAAGCAAATGAAGGCAAATATGATCTTTGCCTCATGGATATTGATATGCCCATACTGAATGGCTTGGAAGCCACAAAAGTCATCCGCTGTAGGCTGAAATACTTTCCTATCATGGCAGTGACTGGCAATTTGAGAGGCAGAGAGGAATATTTGACAGCAGGGATGGATGATTTTTTAGAGAAGCCCTATTCTATTAATAATCTTTACAGTAAAATTAATAACTTGACCACAAAAGTTGAAAAGATTTACTTGGCAAATGATAAACTGAAGGTCATAAAGGAGACCCCCATGAATCGAGAAGAGTTACAGGAATTGATAGCGCTCAAAAAGAAAGGGTTGACAAAACTGAAGCTGGTTGGGGTTGGAACTACTTTCGTAGTACATAGAAATATTCAGAATAAAATTTCTTATGATCTTGTTGGGAAAGGGAAAGAGTTAACTGAATTCATCGACCGTTCCGAAAATGAACCGGGAAGATGTCATCTTTACAAGTGCAATCTGCATGTAACGAAAGATATTTTTACCCCGGATGAGTTGGAAAGTGCTATCCGGGTAGAAAATGAAATAGCTGAGAAATTTACGCACGTGGTTGACAAAAAAACAAAGGAATGAATTATGCCATAACAAGTTG
>JALNWY010000116.1 GCA_023230665.1 Deltaproteobacteria bacterium | reverse complement strand
GTTCCTCATCGCGCCCCTCCTGCCGGATGAGCAGGCTTGGGCCTCAATGATCTGCTGAAATCCTTGGCAGCACCGAGACCCACCCGTGCGGGAAATCCCGGGCAAAGGATGTGCGTGCATAGCTCTCCTGGTGCTGCTGGCGGCATTGGGTGGAAGAGGGCAGGTACAGGGAAATCCCCGAGAGGCTGGAATTGATTGCTGCGTGGTTCACCACGAAGCGTTTTTCCAACACGAGTGAATCCAGCTCAGGATCGCCCAGGGCAGAGACGAGCGGCAGCAGATCGACCATGGGGTATCGGTCGCGGTGCCTGCCGGGGATAAAGCGGGCCTCCCGGGCCGCTTTCCTCATGATGGACAGCCTGCCCGAGTCTCCCACGGCCTGATGAAACGAGTGCACAAAGGCATGGAAGTCCTCTCCCAGATCAAGGGCCGTGGCAGAGATGGCGAACTGGCGGGAGTCCCCGTAGGTGTCACGGTAGGCCTCGACCACATCGTGGGCCATATCCCGGGGCGTCCACGCCGCTCTTTGCCCCAACCTCTTGAGCAGCATCGTGTAATCCAGTCCCATGGCGGGGATGGCGGTCTGGTTGCCCACGAGATGCCGGGCGCATTGCCTGAGCTCCCACGCGGTCTCGATATCACCCATGGAGCACATATCGAGCACGAGCACGTCCACCGGGTTTTCGGCGAGAGCCTGCCGCAGCGAGGCGATCTCGAAGTTCTTTGCATATTCTGCTGAACGATTATCAGAAGGCGGAGGGGTCTCCCCGGCGAACCAGCCGTTCCCGTGGCCTGTTATGCACAGAAGCACGCGGTCCGAGGGAAAGTTGTCCTTGACAAAGTGCACGAAGCGCGAAAGGGTCCCGGCATCGGTGGCGTCAAGATTGACGTGCCCGCCGCGAAGCGGTAGGAGATATCCCGCCTGCCGGTCGAGCAGTGCTCTGATCCGCTCCCTGATTTCAGAACCGCGCTCCTTAAGTATATAACGGCTGCCCTGCCTGGTATAGCAGCCGGACAGAAAGGCCCGGTCTTCCTGATCCTGAAGGCGCCCCAGTATCGCCCGCTCGAAGCGGTCAGCATCCACGGACAGGGGGATGTCCACCGAGACCGGTTTTCTGATGACCTTCAGATAATCCTCTTCCGTGACCAGAAAGAGCCTGGTCCCTTTCCAGGCACTCAGGATGCTGTCGCGGGCGAGATCATCGTCGCGGTCTGCAAAGACCACGATAGGGGCGCCGGCCACTGCCGGCGACCCGGCGCAGATCTCTCTCAAGTTTTTGACCTGGTCTCTCTCCAGTGAGTTGTCTCCGGCCAGGTAAAAGGCCAGGGTCCAGCTTTCCCTGTCCGGGGCTGCCCCGGACAGGGAAAGCTGGGTCAGGAGCCTGTCAGCCATGTCCGGATTCAGGATGAGGGCCCCGGAGCCTGCGGCCGCGATCATGACCGCCAGGAGCAGCGTTTTCACGGCACGGGCCGCACTTCTTCCTGGCAGGGTTGCACCCGGTCTGAAGACGCCCTTGATTCCGCGGCGGATGAACTCGTTCATGATCCAGGTCCCGGTTGAGGAGCTTTTTTCAGGTTTTTCAGATCGCTGTCCGCCTCCACCTTTTTCCGGTAGGGCGTCGAGTCAAACTCGTGGGTATTGATATAGCCCTTGACCGTTCCTATCCGGTGGGGCGCGAGATCCCCATGGCCGGTGCTCCTTTCATGAAAAAACTGGTAATGAACGAACATATGGTGTTATCGGAATCCGCGCGGTTTTTTTTGAAGAATATTCACCCTTGAGAAATGCCCGCGAGGCCGCTATTTTTCACATACCATGCATATTGCTGTTCATGGGATAGAAAATATGCTACCCTGCGATATTACTTTATAAAACGAAAAAGGTGCAGGTCATGATGTTCACGAGCGTAGCAGATGTGCAGGACAAGCTGGAAAAAGCGGATTACATCACCTCCCGCGAGATCGCGATCGTGGTGTTCCTCGCAGCAGCCACGAACAAGCCCATCCTGGTCGAAGGCCCCGCCGGGGTGGGCAAGACCGAGCTGGCCAAGGCGGTTTCCCGGGCCCTGGATTTGCAGCTCATCCGGCTGCAGTGCTATGAAGGGCTGGACGAGGCAAAGGCCTTGTACGAGTGGGAATACGCAAAGCAGCTCCTCTACACCCAGATGGTCAAGGAGAAGATCCAGGACGTGATCACCGGGGCAAAAACCCTGTCCGACGCGGTGGAAAAGATCGCCGCCCAGGAGGACGCCTTTTTCTCCGAGCAGTTCATTCAGCCCAGGCCCCTGCTCCAGGCCATCACATCTGAAAAGCCGGTCGTGCTCCTGATCGACGAGGTCGACAAGTCCGACCCCGAGTTCGAGGCCTTCCTGCTGGAGCTGCTCAGCGACTTCCAGGTCTCGATCCCGGAGATCGGCACGAAAAAGGCCGTGGAGATCCCCTTTGTGGTGCTCACCTCCAATAACTACCGGGATATGAGCGATGCCCTGAAGCGCCGCTGCATCCATATCTACATCGATTACCCCGAGAAGGACCTCGAGCTCAAGATCGTGCGGCTCAAGATCCCGGGTATCTCCGAGCGCCTCTCCGGCAGGCTCGTGGATGCGATCCGCGCCATCAGGGACCTCGACCTCAAGAAAAAACCCTGCATATCCGAGACCCTCGACTGGGCGCGCTCCCTCATGGCGCTCTCCGCAGAGGAACTCACGAGCGAGGTGCTGGTGGATACCCTGAACATGATCTGCAAGTACAAGGCGGATGCACAGACGGTCAGGACGAACATTGCAGGCATCGTGGGCTAGGCTTTTTCCATGGTCAACGCCGTTCTGAGATTCGTGGCATGCTGCCGGACCGCGGGATATCGCATCTCCACCTCGGAGGCGGTTGACTGCATCTCGCAGCTCCAGCTCATCGACCTGCTCGACGAGGAAGGCTTTCGGGCCGTGCTCCGGGCCAACTTCGCCAAGAGCAGGCGCGAGCAGGCCCGGTTCGATCGGCTCTACCATCTCTATTTTCACGAGCTCAGGCAAGACATCGACCTGGACGATCCCGACTCCATGACCGAACGGATGGAGGAAGTGCTCCAGATACTCCAGGAACAGGCCAACGGCAACCGCGCGCAACGGGCCATCCTGGATTTTCTCCAGGGAGACCCCATGGGATTTCTGGAGATCATGCGCAGACTCCAGACCGAAGAGGTCGACGTGAGCCAGGGCCGCAAGTTCAACCTGGGCCCTCTTGCCAGCAGGCTTCAGGTCATGGTGCAGCTCAACGGCGTCAAGGGCAGGGTGGAGCGCGTGCTCGAGGAAAACCCCTTCCACTTTGCCGCAGATACCAGGCGCGGTCTCGCCAGGCGCATCGAGTCGCAGCTCCAGCGGGCGTACGAGCTGCTGCTGAGGGAAACCAGGCCCCACAACGAGAGCCTCAAGCAGGTGCGCACGCACGAGCAGTACGTGCGGCAGCTGGGCGAGCGGTCCTTTGCCTCGCTCACGCCCAGGGAGATCGAGCAGGTGCGGGAGGTCATCGACCGCATGGTGCGCAAGCTCAAGGACATCATGTCCCGGCGCTACGCCTCCAGCAGCCGGGGTGTTCTGGACGTGAAAAAGACCCTGCGCAGGGCCGACCGGTACCTGGGCGTGCCCATGGAGATCATGTTCAGGAAAAAGCCCCCGAAAAAAGGCAAGGTGGTAACCCTGTGCGACATCTCCTCGTCCGTGTGGTCCGCGGCCCGGTTCATGCTCAACATCCTCTACTCGCTTCAGGAGTGCTTCACCAAGGTCCACAGCTTCGTGTTCGTCTCGGACCTGGCCGAAGTGACCGGCATCTTCGAGAACGAGGAGATCAACCGCGCGATCGAGAAGGTCCTGAAAGAGACGGACATCGACTATCTCGCCCAGACCGACTATGGCGAGACCTTCCGGCAGTTCCGGGATAAGCATATGGATGCGCTCAACAAGAAAACAACACTCATCATCATCGGCGATGCCCGGTCCAACTACTTCCACCCGGAAGACCGGATCGTGGAGGAAATGCGCGAGAAGTGCCGGAGGCTCATCTGGCTCAACCCCGAGCCAGAGGGCTCATGGAACACCGGCGACAGCGAGATGTTCGCCTACAAACCCTACTGCCACGAGCTCAGGGAGTGCAGAAACCTCAACCAGCTTGTGGATTTCGTGGAGGAACTTGTTTTATAATCCAGCGATTGCCCTAGGATCCGGCATGCACAGAGGAGGTGCCGGCATTCTCGCAGCACCCCGGGAGACTAAAAATGGTCCTTACAGATGAATTGAATTCGCTCAGAGAACTGGTTCTCCGCTTTGCCGGAGAGTACGTGGCCCCGCGCACCGATCTGCATCAGCGCATGAGCTTTCCTGAAGATCTGCAGAACGAACTTGCCCGGAAGAACCTCTACGGTATCGGCGTGCCCGTGGCATACCGGGGCATGGGAGGGGGCTGGCTTCACATGGCGGTTGCCGGGCAGGCACTCGTGGAGAGCGGATACAACCTTGGTGTCGCTCTGTCGTGGCTCATGCACGTCCTGATCTCCCGGTTCGTGTTCTTCGGGTTCGGCGCCGACAGGCAGAAGATCGCCCACCTGCCTTCTCTTGCAACAGGCGTCTGCACGCCCTGTCTGGCCATATCCGAGCCCGGTGTGGGCGGGCATCCCGCAAGGCTCGTCACCAGCGCCCGGGAAGAGGGGGGTGTCTACCGCATCATTGGCGAGAAGGCCTACCTGACCAACGGGCCCATCGCAGACCTGTATGTGGTCCTGGCAATCACATCAGAACAGGACGGCAGAAAAAGCTACACCGCCTTCATCGTCCCGTCCGGCACGCCGGGGCTCAAGAGAACAGAGCCTCTGGACATGGGCTTTCTCAGACCCTGTCCCCACGGGGGGATCGTCCTTGACGGGTGTGAGGTGGGAGAAGAGAACATCCTGGGACTGAAGGGGCACGCCTATCCGGATATGGCGATCGCCTTCCGCCGGATCGAGGACGCCATGATGATGGCCCTCTTTGTGGGCGGAGCAAGGGCGCAACTCTCTCGGATAGCCGAGGCGCTCAGAGCCGGAGGCGAGCAGCCGGACAGGGGAACGGCCTCTCTTCTGGGCGAGACGGTCTCGACCATCGATTCCCTGGAGGTGCTCGCGTACGAGGCCGCGAACCTTCTGGATCAGTACCGCATCGATCACCCGGAGCTTCTCTCCATGACCCTGTTCATGCGGCAGACCGCTGTCACGGTCCAGGAGCGGATCAGCGAGATCGTGCGAATCTCCGGGATCGATCCTGGGCAGCCATGCAAGGCCCTGGCCCACGATATCGACTCGTCCTTGCGTATCGCGGCCAACGTTGCCGGGATCACCCGGGAAAAGCTGGGAAGGTCGCTGCTCTCCTGAGCCCTCTTTGGCAAATCCGCTTCCCGGAGGCATTCAGAAAGACGGGGCTCATTCCTTTGATCCCTGCTTCCCTGGTTGAAAAGAACCTGAAAGCCCTGCTGAAACCCTCTGGATATCCGATATCTTCTAAAAAAGTCCTTCATGCTCTTTTTTTCTCGCACTTTGATATTGATTCCCGTATCCGGAGATGCTAGGGGATAATGCGATAACCATTTTTCATTTTCGGTAAATGATCCGATTGGAATAGAGAGAGTGTTTTTTTTGAGGGGGGTGTTTTTATGACGGGAGATCTCAAATTGGGCGGTACGGGCAGGGTAGAGCCTGAGGAGAGCAGCGATTACCCCGCGCACCTGCGCATGAAGGGCGTGTTCGGGTATCACTCCATGGCCTTCCTCCACCATATCCCCGCCGCGGTCCTGGTGCTCGAGAACGGAAAGATCATTTTCGCCAATACTGCTGTGAAAAGGCTTTTCGGCTGGAGTTTCCGAGATCTGCACAAGAAAACCCTGGATCTCTTCGCTGCGGGAAACGATCACGGAAACAGGCTCAGGCAGCTGGCCGAGAAAGCCGGCGGGAGAGCCGGCTCTGTTCAGGAGCAGATCAAATGTCTGTACCGCGACGGCAGGAGCATGGTCTGCGAGGTGAGCTTCCAGACATTTTCAGACCAGGGCAATGAGTACGCCCTGGCGGCGTTCCACGACATTACCGGGCACGCACAGACCCAGGAAGCCCTGAGAAAGAGCGAGGAGAAGTATCGGCTCCATTTCAACACGGTCTCGGACGTGATCTTCACCGTGGCCCCGGATTACCGGGTCCTGAGTATTTCTCCCAGTGTTGAGAGCGCGCTGGGATATGCCCCGGACGAGATCGTGGGCAGAGTATTCACCGATCTGAATATCGTGGCGCCAGAGTATCTGCAGGAGATAATAAACAACGGTCTGAAGGTCTTCTCCGGAGAGGCGACCTACAGCTCGATCTATGAGTTCATCACCAAGGACGGCACGCGGAAATACGGAGAGATAAGCGCCTCACCGATTGTCCGTGACGGTAGGGTGGTCGCGTCCCTGGGGGTGGCCCGCAATGTCACGGAACGCATCCTTGCCGAGAAGGCCGTGATCGAGAGCGAGAAGAAGTTCCGGGACGTGTTCGACAATGTGTCGGATTATCTCTACTTCCACGATCTCGAAGGCTATCTGGACCTGAATCAGACCAACAGGGCCGGGATGATGAGGTGGGAATACGCGAAAGACGACAAGGGCAGGATCAATATCAGGGACATCATGGTGCCCGAATATCGCCACGAGTTTGATGCCTATATCCGAAGAGTCTTGGAGAAGGGCGGGGACGAGGGATATATCAACGTGCATGACCGCGAAAAGCGGACAAGGGTGCTCGAATACCGGAACGCGCTGGCCTTGGAGGGCAAAAAGGCCGTGGGCGTGCGCGGCTCGGCGCGCGACATCACCGAGCGCATCCGTGCGGAAACCAGGCTCAAGAAGAGCGAGGAGAAATACCGGAGGATTCTGGAAGAGATCGAGGACGGCTATTACGAGGTCGATCTGGCCGGCAACTTCATATTCTTCAACGACTCCATGTGCCGGCTGATCGGATACACCCGCAAGGAGATGGTCGGCATGAACAACCGGATGTACACGGACGAGGAGTGTGCAAAGGACATCTACCGGGTGTTCAACCGGGTGTTCAGAACAGATACGCCCGACAAGGGATACCGGTGGGAGCTCGTCAGGAAGGACGGATCGAAGGTCCACGTGGAGACATCCATCTCGCTGATCCGAAACATCGAGGGCAAACCAAAGGGTTTTCGCGGCATTTGCAGGGATATCACCCAGAGGGTCCAGGCGGAGGAGGAAAGGAAGAAGCTCGAGTACAAGCTCCAGCAGGCCCGGAAGATGGAGGCCATCGGCACCCTTGCCGGCGGAGTCGCACACGATCTCAACAATATCCTGAGCGGTCTGGTGAGCTATCCGGAGCTGATGCTCATGGACCTCGCGAAAGACGATCCGTTGAGAAAACCGATCGCCACCATCCAGCGTTCCGGGGAAAAGGCTGCAGCGATCGTGCAGGATCTCCTGACCCTTGCGCGCAGAGGAGTGCCCACGCGGGAGGCCGTGAGCATTGCATCGATCCTTTCCGGCTACGGGAAATCCCCGGAGCTTAAGAAGCTCCGCAGCCGGTATCCCCAGGTGGAGATATCGGTGACCTTCGATCACGATCTGCTGCCTGTCATGGGCTCTCCGGTCCATCTCTCGAAGACCATCTTCAACCTCGTCGCCAATGCGGCGGAATCCATTCAGGGCCGGGGCGCCATTACCGTCACCGCGCGGAACACCTACCTCGATACGCCGGTAAAAGGCTGCGACAGCGTAATGGAAGGAGAGTACGTATCCGTGTGCGTCGCCGACACCGGGTCAGGCATGCCGGCTGAAGACCGCGAACGGATCTTCGAGCCGTTCTATACAAGAAAGGTCCTGGGCAGAAACGGTACCGGCCTGGAAATGACCGTGGTGCTGGGAACTGTTCAGGACCACCAGGGCTATATCACCAGCGAGAGCCCAGAGGGAGAGGGGACCGCGTTCACCTTCTATCTTCCCGCCACCAGGGCCGAGGTGGATGACCGAGGATCCCAGGATATCCAGGATTATCTGGGCCGGGGCGAGCACGTAGTCGTGGTGGACGACATGGATGTGCAGCGCGATATCGCCACGCAGATCCTCGCGCGGCTCGGTTATTCGGTACATTCGTTCGCCAGCGGCGAAGATGCCGTGGAATACATGAAAGGACATTCTGCAGACCTCGTGATCCTCGACATGATCATGGATCCCGGGATCGACGGCCTGGAGACATACCGGCGGATTCTCCGATATCACCCGGGCCAGAAGGCCATCATCGCAAGCGGCTACTCTGAGACCCAGCAGGTGCGGGAACTGCAGCTCCTGGGCGCAGGGTCGTACATTAAAAAGCCCTATCTCATCGAGAAGCTGAGTATTGCAGTGCGTACCGAGCTCGACCGGTAGCAGGAGCGTCTCCGGCCCCTATGCCCCTGAGGCGCCGGGCCCACCGGGCGTTTCCTGCCGCCCGTCTGTGGCTGAACACACATGCAAGCTGAACACACATGCAAATTGTATTACCGTATTATCTCAAGAGCTTTAAAAACATTCAGGTGAAAAAGACCTTAATATACTGATATTAAAATGAAATACTCCCGGCGTATACCCCTTTGTCTTGAGAAAAACAATGGACCTGCTGCCTTTGGATTGAACCTGGTAATCACTTGTGATAATCACAGATATGGTCTTGGGGTGATAAGGGGTGAAAAATTTTATTTCAATAAGCATATCAGCCTATTTGAAAGAGAGGGACATGGATGGGAAGCTTTCGTGAGACATCAGTGGGGGCGATATTCCAGAACCGCGTGCAGGAGTTGGGTGACCAGGCGTGCGTGGCCTACAAGAATGCGCAGGGGGTGTATACGGACATCTCGTGGAGGCGAATGGACGAGATGGTCAGGAAGGTGGGGTGCTACCTCCTGTCCAAGGGGATCAAACCGGGTGATAAGGTGGCCCTGTTCTCCCCGAACCGCTACGAGTGGTGGGTGGTGGACCTGGCCATCCTGTCGGTAGGGGCGGTCAACGTGCCCATCTATGCCACCAACTCGGCGCAGGAGGCCCGGTACATCATCATCAATTCCGATGCGGTCATGTGCTTTGCCGGGGAGAGAGAGCATCTCGACAAGGTACTGAAGGTAAGAGGCGAAACTCCGGAGCTCAGAGAGGTCGTGATCTTCGACGACCTGGAATCCCCGGTGGAAGGGGTCCTGGATCTCAGGGCCGTCATGGAGGCCGGCATCGGCTATGACGGCAGGGCCGAGTTCGATGCGAGGATTCGAGGCATCAAGCCCGGAGACATGGCCACCATCATCTACACCTCGGGCACCACGGGCGATCCCAAGGGCGTCATGCTTTCCCATGACAACTTCATCTCGAACGTCAACCAGCTCTACTCGGTGGACCCAGAACTTTTCAAGGAGGAGCATACCCTGCTGTCTTTCCTGCCGCTGTCGCATTCGTTCGAGCGCACCGTTGG
>JALNWY010000115.1 GCA_023230665.1 Deltaproteobacteria bacterium | reverse complement strand
GGCCTCGAGCATCACATAGGGAAGCCCCTCGGTCAGCGAGGGGATGACAAGATAGTCGATGGAGTCGTACACGAGTCGCATGTTCTTTCTCACCCCGCAGCAGAAAACCCTTTCTTTGATTCCCAGGGCGCGGATGCTGCTCTGTATGCGCTCCCTCTCCGGTCCGTCCCCTATGATGAGGCCGGTGATGTCCGGAAACTCGTGGGCCAGGGTTTCAAAGGCGTGGAGAAAGAACGTATGGCCCTTGTCCGGATACAGCCTCCCGACCACGGCAAAGACCCGGCGATCCCTGTTGCCCGGGCGCGGGAGCCGGGGTTCGTGGTCACGGCCGTATACATCGAGGAGCCCGATGTCGAGGCCGTTTTGGATGACGCGGATCTTTTCGGGCTGCAAGCGCCGGCCCTCGAGCCTGGGGCGGAGGTCTTCGGACACGGCGATGACCATGTCGAAACGCGGATAGACCAGGTTTTCGTTGAACAAAAGGTAGAGCCGCTTGACAAAGGAATCCCGTGTGGAGCCGTGGGCCGTTGCAACCCTTTTGACCCGCATGCCCTGCGTGGCCAGGACCCCGTAGAAGTCCGACTTGAAGTCATGGGTGTGGATCAGGTCGATCTTGTGTTCCCTGATGAACCCGCTCAGAAACCGTATGGCCGGCAGGTCGATCCTCCCCCGCACCCGCATGCTGCTCACAGAGATGCCCGACCTCTCTGCAGCCGCCATCAGAGGACCGCACCGCCCGTCGCCCCGGTCCATGCACATGAGCGAGCATGCGAAGGCCTCGCGGTCCATATTCCTGCCCAGGGTCAGGATAACCCGCTCGCCCCCGAACATGCCGCCGCTGTCGCGGATATGCAGCACTCTTTTTGGAGACAGGCTCAGCCTTCGCCCTTTCCCTTTTCAGGACAGGTTCGGGAAGGGTCTGCATTGAAGCTGCCATGCCCGGCTTCTCCACGCGCCATATCCTCCAGGAGCAGTGCGAGCGCAGACCGTTTGACCTCCCATTCTTTCGAGCGCTGCTCTTTGAGCTCCCGGGCCTCTCGCTTGAGTCGCTCGCGGTTGTTCAGCAGCGCATGGATCGAATCACGGATGCCCTCGGCCGTGTGCTGCGTATACACAGCCCCCTTGTGAAAGTAGCGCCTGAGCGCCCGGGTGTCGGAGAGGATCTGCGGCTTTTCCACGGCCACTGACTCATAAGCGCCGCAGACCAGGCAGCCTTCGCGCTCGGTCAGGTCAATGGTCGCATCCACGGAGTTGAGCATCTCGACATAGCGTTCCTCCGGGATGTAGCCTGTCAGGGAGACATTGGCGGGCAGAAGACCGGGATCGATATTCTTCTTGCGGTAGTTGCCGGTCACGTAGATGTGCACGCGGGGGTCGAGCCTGTGCGCCGCATCGAACACCAGGCGGTACGGCTCGTCCTCGGCATAGGAGCAGATGAAGAGGATGTTGTGCCTGCCTTTGAGCGCGGCAGGGGGCGTGCGGGGGATATCGGGTATCCGGTCCTGGATGATGAAGGGCCTGCCCTGGTTTCTTTTCACCTGCTCGTGCAGGTCCCGGTTCGTCACCAGGGTGAGATCGGAGCGCCTCTGGATGTATGCGCTCATCCTCATGAGGCGCGGTGACCTCCCTTCCGCGGGGAAAAGCCCTGCGTTGTGGGCATCCACACAGACCCTGAAGCCGGCCGCCTTCTTTATGGCGACCAGAAAGGAGGAGAGCACGATGGAGGGGTTCTGGCAGCATACCAGACCGGGCCGTTCCTTCAGGAGCACGGCACAGGTCTTCAGAAGGCCGGCCGTATACTTTCGGGCCGGGTTCTTCAGCTCATCGATCTCTTTGAATTCGTAAAGTCTGATCCCCAGGGCCCGGCTGATCTCCCGGTTTCTCCTCTGGTTTTCCCATGTGATCCATATCGCGTTCATAGTCATACCCCAGGATTTCATGATAAAACGACTCGTAGCGGTCAATGACCCGGGGCCAGTCGTAGCTCCGGGCAATGATTCTCCTTCCCTGCTCTCCCATGTCCTTCCTGAGACGATCATTATTCAGCAGGATGCAGAGCTTCTCGGCCAGGGCGCGGTGATCCCGGCCGGGCACAAGAAACCCGTTCACGCCGTCTTGAACCAGCTCTGGATTCCCCCCTACCGACGTGGCCACCACCGGGAGGCCCGAGGCCATATACTCCAGGATGGAGTTGCAGAAGCCCTCAGAATCAGAAGAGATGACCCCGATGTCCCACGATCTGATGGTCCCCGGCACATCGGTGACAGCACCGAGAAAATCCACCTGCCCGGCAATGCCCAGGTCCCGGCTCAAGGCCATCAGCTCGCTGCGCTGATTTCCGTCTCCGGCAATACAGAACCGCACGCCCGGCATGGTCTTGAGCACCTCACAAGCCGCCCGGATAAAGATGTCGACCCTTTTGACCCGCCGGTTGAAGTTTGCGAGAATCCCCACGCTCAAGGGGATTTTTGTTTCCCGGCCAGCGGCCGGTGCGCTTTCGGGCGTGGGCCGGCCATCGAAGATGCGGAAGTCGATCCCGTTGTAGATCACGTGAATCCGGCTGGGATCCACCAGTTCGTCGGACGCCACCTGGCGTTTGACCGCCTGCGAGTTCACCTGAAAATGATCCACCAGCCTGTCGGCCTGCCGGAGCAGAAGGAGCAGGGCCCCCGAATGCCAGAACCCCAGGTCTCTCCTGCAGCACACGATTTTCTTCACGCCGGCGAGCTTGCCCGCGAGGATACCCACGAACTGCGCATCGATGAAGTAGGTCTGGACGATGTCGATCCGCCTCTGCCTCAGGTATCGGACAAGCTCGATGATGCGGCCGATGCACTGAGCGCTCAAGAGCGAAGGGATGCCGATCTGATGATAGTCGTAGCAGTCGTCCTGCTGCATGAAATATGCATTGGGCGGCCGCAGGCTGATGAGGTGTTTCTCAAACCTCTCCTGCGGCAGCGACGCCATGAGGCTCAGGAGCTGCTTTTCGGTGCCCCCGATAGAATTGATGGTATCAATGAGAAACGCTATGCGAATTTTTCGATTCATGATTCCCCTTGCACAGATCCGTCAGAATTTTTTGATGGGGTCACCAGTCCCAAAAAACCTTGTCTCCGTCGCCAAAGGTATAAAACCAGTTTTTGCCCTGTTCGATTCCTGCCTGCCGGCCTGCTGTCCCGGCATGAATGTACTTGAGCGCGCCGGGGTTTTCCCTTGCGCGCACAAACCCCATCGCCTTGAGCACGCGGGCAAACCTCCTGTCCGTGCACAGCACTTCCAGCGTGTCGGGGCCGGCCTTCTCGATCTCGAGCACGGCCCGCCTCATCAGGGCCCTGAACAGACCCGCCTCGCGGGGGGAGCAGAGAAAATCAAAGATGGTCGCGATCCTCCTGCCGTCCTGCTCATCCCTGGTCTTAAAGACCAGGTATCCCTGCATTTCATCCCCCTTTACGCAGATCAGCCTGACAAAGCGGGAAACAGGACTGTCCGCAAACTTCCAGTTCAGGATGTCGCCGCTTCGGTATGCGATAAATGAGAACTCGTGCTTCACACAGTGAAACAAGGCATCGACCCGCTCATCAAAACGGTCTGCAAGCTCGATGTGATATCCCGGGCCGGAGAAATCGAACACCTTCTTCTCAATCCGCCAGAGCAGCGAGAGGGCCTCTCCGGCCGCGTGCTCCACAGCGGCATTGACGAGACGATGCCGGGTCTTGACCATGTTTTTCAGGCTGTATCCCCTCACATAGGTAGGGAGATCGTCCACGGGCAGCCACCCGCATTTTTCAAAGACATGGCTGTTGGGTGAGTTCATCCACACCGCGATGGAAAACTCGGGCCGGTCCCGGAGGATGGTTTGAACAAACGCCCTGCCCACGCCTTTGCCCCGCATTTCCGGGGCGACCATGGTGTCGTGGTAGATAAATCCATCCACATCGCGGCCCGAGACACTGAACCGAAACGGCATCAGACCCTCATAGGCCGCTACCCTGCCGTCCAGTTCGAGCACCACATAATCGTCATGGGTGTCGCTGAACGGGTTTGCGCTCAGCAGTTGTTGAAAAGCGCGCACCCTTTCCTTGGCAAACGCTTCTCCGGCCTGGGCATTCCAGAAACGTTCAAATGCGTGCAGATCGCCCTGCCGGTATGGCCGGATGCGCGGGACATATTTGGGGGCGCCCAGATCGGGATAACCGGTGATATCCATGGAATCCGCCTAGTGGATCTGCTCGGAGCCCTGCCTCAGGCACTGCCTGTTCGTCCGGCTTATGGACCGCTTCACCCACACCATGTGATGGACGTTCATCATGAACCTATGGTCGCTCATGGCGCTTTCGATTCCGTATCGGCGGTAGCAAAAACGATCGGTGTCCGGGTAGTTCGGGCCTCTCATCATGGTCACCGAGCACTCTATGTTGTTGCGGATCAGAAGATCCCGGGTGTTTTCTCCAAAATCGCCTGCTTCGCCGTTGGGATAGCTGAACAGCGTGCACGGCCTCCCCGTGACCTCGCACACGCGGTCGATGGAAGACCTGATCTCCCGCTCCTGCGCCTCTTCGGTCAGCAGGCTGAGAATCGAGTGGGTATGGGTGTGAGCTCCGAAATCAATGAGCCCGCTTTTGCGCATCTCCTGTATGTCGCGGCTGTTCAGAATACGGAATGGGCTGTTCTCGGGAAGCCCGCCCCCGGGATCGAATCCGAGTGAAGAGATGATGCCTTCGGCCTCCAGCACCAGGGCATCGTGCGGCATCTCCTTGAGCATTTCCTGAAGCGTGCGGCATGCGCGAACCCGGTTTTCCGGGTTCGTCAGATCGAAACGCCGGTCCCGCCACGCAATGCTTCTCTGTTTGGTCTCTGCAAACGCATGGTTCAGGGCACAGTACCAGATGGTGCCGTCGGTGTCGGTCAGGCTCGTAACGAGAAACACTGTTGCGGGAAGACCCAGGTCCTTCAGGACGGGAAAGGCATTGTCATATACATTCTGAAAACCGTCGTCAAAGGTGATGGACAAGAACGGCGGCCCGGTCCTCCTGCGTGATACCGCCATGGCGAGGGCCTGAGAAAGCGGCACCACGGTGAAGTGCCGCTTGATATAGAGCATCTGGCTGATGAACCTGCTCCTTGCGATGAAGCAGTCGTCCGGTATCGCCAGGTCTGTATTCCTGACCCCATGATAGGTGATGACAGTGTGCGCCTTCCTGAAGAGCGTCCTGTTCAGAAACTGTGGTAAGCGGGTTATGGCAATTCCTTGGTATATCCTCTCTTTTGCTTCACGAGATAAGAGTGTGGTTCTTTTGTCTGTATTTTCCAAGTGTTTCGAGATCCCTGTGTATTTCGCCGGGTTGCCGATGTTTCTGCTCCCGGCTTCCTGCCCGTGGTTCACCATTCTGAGATGCCGGCTCCGTCCGGGCCGGCATGGTTCCTGATCGGGCCCTGTGATCGTCCTGCGGCCGGCCCTCCTGTTTCCATGTACCGGCCCTTTCTTCTGCATGAGGCCGGGCCGGGGCCCCTGATCGGGCCTTCCTGATGAGATAGGGGCCGATCTTGTACGCCTTTCGCGCCCTTTTCATCTGATATCTCATCTGGGCCCACCGGATCCGGAGCTCATCGTAGACCGACCAGAACGCGGCATAGCCTCTCATGGTGATGGGGGCCGACAAGACCCGCATCCCGGCCTCGAACCGGCCGGGGTTGTCCACTGGGGCGGTGCGCAGGTCTTTGCCGGTTCTGCACCCGGTCAGGCTCACCCGGTGGACGCCTGTCTCGGAGATATCGGCCGAGAAAACAGCGGATTCTCTCCTGGCGCGATTGAGCTTCATGAATGCATGCACCACCTCGCCCTCGCTGTTCACCCATCGCCAGTCGAGATCGGAGAACAGGAAGTTGCCGAGGCTGTAGGCGATATGACCCCAGCGGTAGCGTTCGATGCCCTGCAGCACGTGGGGATGATGTCCGATGATAAGGTCGGCCCCCATATCGATGATTTCATGGGCGGTCCGGACCTGATCAGGGGACGGGTAGCGCCAGTCTTCCTTTCCCCAGTGCAGACAGACCGCCACGGCATGGACCCTGCCTTTGAGCGAAGCTACTGCATGCGCAAGCTCCTTGAGGTCCAGCGGGGCTATGCCCCGCTCCTGTTCTGATGCGTAGAAAGGCGAGTCGATCGTCACCTCTGAGCGTGACAAGACCCCGAGCGAGATGCCGCCGCGTTCGATGATCGCGGGGCGGTTCGCTTCCTCGATGCTCGCGCCCGCGCCGAACCAGCCGATGCCCTGCATCTCCAGGCAGCCCATGGTCTCGTACATGGCCTGCTCACGATAGTCCAGGATGTGGTTGTTGGCCAGCGACAGGGCGGTGATCCCTGCTTCTTTCATGCCTTCGGCATATCCCGGATGGGTCTTCAGACACACCTTGAAGGGATAGGGCTCGCCCCCGAGGCACAAAGGGGCTTCGAGATTCCCGATCAGGATGTCGTGCCCGGCAAGCAACTCCCTGATGCGCTCGAACGGATAATGGGGGCCCTTTGCCCCGTACAGGGCGTCATAACTGTGCGTCAGGGCGATATCGCCCACGAAACCGATCTTGATCATGGCTTTGTCCTTCTGTCTTTGTATTCGGATCACTGAGGCAGCGGGATCTGCCTTTTGGCAAAGAGATACTTGCCGGACTTCTCGCGGGGTATCTCATCCACAAACTCGTAGGTGATCCGCATCCTCGCGCCGAAGAGCTTTTCCACGATTCGGGCCTGGTGGTCCATGACTTCTTTGCCGGGAATCATATCGCGGGTCATCTTCAGGGTGATGTGATCCGCAGCATCCTGGATGGCCTGCATCTGGCCGAAAAATCCGGGGGCGGCATTCACCATGTACATCACCATGGCAATGGTCGATACCAGCCTGCCCTCGGGCGTGACAAACACGTCGAGAGCCCGGCCCACAATCTCTTTCATCAGTGGCAGGCCCCTGCCGCAGGGGCAGGTGCTGTTGCTCAAGACCGCTGTGTCGCCCATGTAGTAACGGATCAGGGGCATGCCGTAGTTCAGCAGGTCGGTGACGAGCACGTTGCCGGCCTGGTCCCCGGATGATGCCATGGGCCGGGGATTGTCCAGCTCCAGATAGAGGCACTCGGCATTGATGTGCATGCCCGAGCAGGCCCCGCACTCCTGGGCCATGGGGCCTGCCTCGCGCGAGCGGTACGAGTCCTGGACATCACAGTGGAACATATCGGCAACCAGGCTTCGCTGATGGCCGTAGAGCGGCTCGCCGGTGGTGATGAGACCCTTGAGCCGGTATCCGTGGATTCTGTTTCTGGCCATATACTTGGCGAGCTCGTGGATAGGGCTGCTGAACGCCAGGATGGTGGTGGGTTTTTTGTGCTTGAGCACCTTGAGGTATTCGCTGCACGCCCTCTCATCGATCACGGCCGACGCAAAGAGCACGATCCGTTTATAGAGCTCGTTTCGCATTTTCGACTTGAGCGTGCCATAGCTCATGAAGTCCTGATGGGCCGGCCAGACCAGCCCCAGGTAGTCGCCGAAATCCCAGCCCGCCCACCGGCCGAACCGGTAGACGGCCGCCTCTTTCATGGACAGGCATTTGTTGTCGCGGTAAAACCGCATCTTGACTTCCGAAGTCCCCCCGGTCTCGGCATAGTGGATATCGCCGGGGCCATAATTGCGGGCAATAAGGCTGGGCATGTTGTCCCGGATCTGCTCCTTGGTGAGGACCGGGATCTTGATCAGCTGGTCCGGATACCGGAAGGTGTAGGGGTTGAAGCCTGCTTCGTCGAACCTCTTCTGATAGAAGTCCGTATTCTCATAGGCGTGCACCAGGAGCCTTTTCAACCGGTCACGCTGCAGCTCGGCAATCCGGTGACAGGGCCAGAACTGGCTCTCTTCGAGGGAGCGCAGGTTTCCCATGATCCCTCCCAGACCCTCCCGGCGTGCGATGAGCGGAAAGGTGACGCTCTTGATCACGTTTCTGAGCATGGAGTAACCACTCCTTTGTTTGTCAGGTGCGCCGCAGGAGAATGTGCTTCTCCTGCAGCAGGATGTTCTGAACGGCAACGGTCAGGGCAGCCATCAGAAACCAGAACCAGATAAGGGAGCCGTGGGTGAAATTGCCTACAAAGAGCCTCACAAAGAGCCCGAGCTGTATGGCGGTGATGATGTTGAAATAGAAGGCATCCCGGGGGCCGGCCCGCTCGAGGGCCCGCTTGATGGCCCTGGTTCGCCTGAAGACCAGATAGATGAGGTAGAACCAGGCAATGCTCGCCAGACCGAGCTCGCCGAACAGCTCGCCATAGAGGTTGTGGGAATAGAAATAATAGTGGAAGAACTGCCTGCGCGCCTCTGCATAGCAGCCGATGCCCACGCCGAGCACGGGCCGCTTGATCATCATGGAGATCCCGTTCACCAGGCCCAGATACCTGTCCGAACTGGTCCTGCTCGCATGGACCCCCTCCTGGATGGTGGACATGTGAGAGAGATAGTCGGTCGCAGCCACGGTGAGGAAGAAGGTGACGAAGACCCCTGCGATGAGCCCTGCCTTGAGCCGGTCGCGGGAGAAATAGACCACGCCCATGGCGGTGACCATGAGACCCAGGAAACCGCCCCTGGATTTCGAGGCGTACACCCCGAACAGCAGCAGAGCGAGGATCATGATCGAGACGAGCCTGACAAGTCTCTTTGTGTTTGTCATGGCAAAGTAAAGGAGCACAGGAATGCCCTGATTGAGGGTGTTGGCCAGCGCCACATGGCCGGATGCAGCCCCGAACCTCCCGTAGGCGACGGCGCCGTACATCTCCTCGCTCACGACCCCCGAGAGATAGTTGGCCACCGGCTCATAGGCGATCCACGCAGTGACCAGGAGAAAGGCCCAGAGGATTTTGGCAAGGTCTGCGAATGAACGGACCGTGGACACGATCATGACATAGAAGACCGTGATCTTCAGGAGAAAATATCCCCCCTCGTTCCAGGAGACCGCCGGGTTTACGGAAAAGGCCACCGAGATCATCCCCACTGCGAAGAGCACCCAGAAGGCCTTGTTGATGGGGTTGATCCTGGGCAGAAAATTGCCGAGCCCCTTTCCGGAAACCAGGATCCTCAAGAGAACATAGGCTGCCACGAGCAGCTCGAACCGGATGGCCCCGAGCAGGGGATACATCTCGCCCAGCTTTGCGTTGAGGACGAAAAAGTACGCAATCACCCCATACACCGGGTTTTTGAGCGACATGACCAGGAGCAGGATGCACGCGATGGGCAGAATGATCTGAATGGATTCGGCGGAGGGGAGCATGACGATCGAAAGCAACCTCTTTTTTTTATTCTCTCACATGCCCTGCCCCCGAGGCCCGGCAATCATGGGTGCGAGCTCCAGGACAGGAATCATGGGTGCGAACTCCAGGACAGGTCCTGGACCCTTTTTTTTGCAACAGGCGGCGCAAAGGGGCCGCTCAAGCCGCTCGGGGCCGCTTGCATGCGGGCCGCACAGCACAGCCTGTCATTCCCAGGGTCT
>JALNWY010000114.1 GCA_023230665.1 Deltaproteobacteria bacterium | reverse complement strand
GGCGATGTAGCTCAGCTGGTTAGAGCGCACGGCTCATATCCGTGGTGTCCGGGGTTCAAGTCCCTGCATCGCCACCATTTGCATAAACAGTATCGTCCGATACTGTCCGAAAAGGCCCGAAATATCGGGCCTTTTCTTTTTCCTTTGTCCGGCGCGACATTATAAGATACAGTGAAATCCGAGGTTTTTGGGGGCCTTTTTCTTCTTGTCACTCCTGCCGGCGGAAAACTCTGGAATTTTAAATACCGTTTCGAGGGAAAGGAAAAAAAGCTGGCCTTTGGCGCATATCATGATATTTCCCTTGCCGAAGCCCGGCAGAAACGTGACCAGGCAAGAAACCTGCTGGCCAACGAAGCGGATCCAGGCGTCATCAAAAAGTACAGAAGGAGGCAGGTCTCCAGGAAACGAAAACTTTCGAGGTTATTGCCCGCGAATGGCATACCAAGTTTTCTCCCTCCTGGGCTGATAGTCACGCCACCAAGATCATCCGCCGTTTTGTACTCTATTGACAATGAAGCAGACTAACGAACTTGCCGCTGTATTGATGCCGGATGGTTCCATCCAGCTTGAGTGGACCCCACTTGCCACCGCGGGGCAGAATCAGCACAGTCTCTCAGTGCAAAATGAAATATACGCGCGCTATACCGCCGAACCGGACGCTTGGCTGTTTTCCCTGGCTTTCTGCCCCAAAAACACCCCCCTTCCCCCCTCATTGGCGTTCTGGCGAACATTCTCCAATCTTTTTATTCATAAACTCAAGCTCACGCCCGACCTGGAGGAACTCCGCTCCAATGCCTCGGTCTCCCTCCCGGATAATGAACGCGCCCAACTGCTGCAAACAGCCCCCCTCATGCCCGGCGGTGAATATCTGACCACCGATGCTCTTACGGCATTGTGGGAGGCTCTTCATGAGACATTTTATCAAAAAATTGACGCATTCGACGGGACGGTTGCAGATTTTTTCCTGGAGTACAGCCCTGATATCCATCTTGCGGGCCGGATTTATTTCCACCTGGTTGAAAACCGTGAGCATGAATCCCCCTTTGCTTTTCTCGCCACCTATTCGACCAGGTTGAGCAAAGACGGAGAATCCAGGCACCTGCCCCTGAAATACGCCCTGGAAGAATACAGGGACGACAACGAGAAACTGCTGAAACTGCTGATCACCGTTGATGACGCGGCGCAGAAAAGCGAGCTGATAGCAGGCCTGCGGGACAGTGGCGAACTGTTTTACCCCCTGGCCTGGTCGTCAAAAGAGGCATTTGCCTTTCTGCGGGAAATCCCGATTTACGAAGAGGCCGGCATCCTCTGCCGCATCCCCAACTGGTGGAAGAAAAAGAACGCCGCCATCACCATTCAGGTCAGTATCGGCGAAAAGCCCCCGTCAATGGTCGGCATGGATGCACTGCTTGACTTCACGCCACGGCTGATGCTCGGCGACATGGAGATATCAGAGGAAGAGGCCCGCAGGCTGCTACAGGAATCCGAGGGCCTGGCTTTTCTCAAAAACAAATGGGTGGCGGTGGATCCGGATAAATTGCGTCAGACCCTGGAGGCATTTGAAAAGACCGGCGCCCTGAACGGGGATGAAGGCATCAGTCTGCTTGATGCCATGCGTTTTTCCATGAATCCCCGTAAAATGCTGGGTGCCGGGGCCGCGGAGATATCCGGCATTTCCCACGGCGAATGGCTGCACACGGTTTTTTCCCGACTGCAGCGGCCCGAGACAATCGGCAGGGTTACCCCCGGCAGACCATTCAAAGCCAGACTGCGGCGCTATCAGCAAGATGGCCTGAACTGGCTGTTTTATCTGCACAAGCTGAAACTCGGCGCCTGCCTTGCGGATGACATGGGCCTGGGCAAAACCGTGCAGGTCCTGGCCTTGCTTGACGTGCTCAAAGCAGAAAGCAAAAAGGCAGCGGCATCCCTTCTGATCATCCCGGCATCGCTTCTTGCCAACTGGACCGCCGAAATACAAAAATTTTCTCCGGGACTCGCGTACTTTGTCGCCCATCCCGATTTCCACCGGCCCGGCCGGGTTCCGGCGCTCTCTGCGGAAGAACTTGACGGAATGGATCTGATCATCACCACCTATGCGCTGGCCCAGCGTTACGGGTGGATCCGGGAGCACACCTGGAATTACGTGATCCTCGATGAAGCCCAGGCCATTAAAAACCCGGGCGCCAAACAGACCAGGGCGGTAAAGAACCTTTCCGCCGGCAACCGGATCATCATGACCGGCACTCCGGTGGAAAACAGGCTGTCCGATCTCTGGAGCCTGTTCGATTTTATCAATCCCGGACTCCTGGGCAACGCCAGGGAATTCACCGAGTTCACCAAAAGACTTGCCAATGATCCCAACGGCTACGCGGGACTGCGCCGGGTGGTCAACCCGTTTATTCTCCGGCGGCTGAAGACGGACAAGTCGATCATCTCCGATCTTCCTGACAAGGTAGAAATGAAAACCTGGGCCGCCATGAGCAAAAAACAGGCAGTCCTGTACGGCGAGGTCGTATCCGGCATCAGGAAGGCGCTTGAGCACACGGAAGGCATGCAGCGCCGTGGGCTTATATTATCGGCGCTCATCAAATTCAAGCAACTCTGCAACCACCCGTCGCAGTATCTGGGCCTGGACCATTTCGATGAAAAGGAAAGCGGCAAATTCCAAAGACTGCGGGAAATCTGTGAAACCATCGCGGAAAAAAGGGAGCGAGTTCTGGTCTTTACCCAGTTCAAGGAGATGACCGGTCCCCTTGCCCGGTTTCTGGCAACTATTTTCAATCGGGAAGGCCTGGTCCTGCATGGCAGCGTACCGGTCGGCAAACGAAAAGAGCTGGTTGAAACATTTCAGGGTCGTGATTACGTGCCTTTTTTTGTCTTGTCCCTCAAAGCGGGTGGGGTCGGTCTCAACTTGACGGCGGCCGGCCATGTCATCCACTTTGACCGCTGGTGGAACCCGGCGGTGGAGAACCAGGCCACTGATCGGGCCTTCCGCATCGGCCAGAAAAAAAATGTCATGGTCCATAAATTCCTGACCCAGGGTACCATTGAGGAAAAAATCGACCAAATGCTTGTCGAGAAAGCAAAACTCTCCGATGAGGTGGTCGCCGCAACCGGTGAAAACTGGCTCACCGAGATGAGCAATGAGGAACTGTTCGACCTGTTTACGCTGAACATGTAAGAGGGCGGAGACAACAATGACTTACTGGGGATTTCCAAAATACGTCACGTTGGCCGAGAAAAAGGCCAAGGCGGAAAAAAAACTTGCGCAGCTCAGAAAAAAGAGGCCGGACATTACGCCGGTCGTTATTGAAGGTAAAACACTGGCCCGTACCTGGTGGGGCAAGTCCTGGAACAGGAACCTTGAGCGCTATGCCGACTACAGTAACCGCATCGGCCGAGGCAAGAACTATGTTCGCCACGGCGCCGTCCTGGACCTAAAGATCAAAGGCGGCCTGGTGACTGCCCTGGTCCAGGGAACCAGGGCCAAACCCTATGAGGTGGTTGTTCGTATTGCGCCGGTGAAAAAGGCCAACTGGGACCATATCAGGAAGCAGTGCCAGGGAGAACTGCGCTCTCTGGCAGACCTTCTGTCCGGTAAATTTCCCAAGGGACTGGGTGACATCTTTCTGTCAGAAGGCAAGGGATTGTTCCCTACTCCGAAAGAAATCAGTTTCGACTGCTCCTGTCCTGACTGGGCCTCGATGTGCAAGCATGTGGCTGCCACCCTGTACGGCATCGGAGCCCGGCTCGATGAAGACCCGCTTCTGTTCTTCACCTTACGGCAGGCTGATACAGAAGAGTTGGTGGCGCGGGCTGTTCAGGGAAAAACAGGCGATCTGCTGGCCAGGGCGGCCAGGAAGAGCACCAGGGTGATAGACGATGCCGACCTCTCAGGACTTTTCGGCATTGATATGGATATAAAGCCGGATTTTGCTGCTGCCGCCAAACCCCAAGCGGCCAGGAAGCAACCCCGGAAAACAACGGCCACATCTGCCCCTTCAGCAGAACAAGCCGCCAAGGCAAATCAATCACCAACCGCCACCGAACTGATCGAAGAGATCGTCAAGCTGAACCCAAATGGCATCACCGTGGCCATGCTGGAGGAAGCAACCGGTTTTAAACGCACGAAGATTTACGCCGTTTCCAGCAGACTCCGGCAGCAGGGACGAATCAGCTATATGGCCCAAGGAGTCTATGGCCCGCCTTGAGAAAAGGACTCAACAAGGATTATCATCCCATGGGAAGAGTTTTCAGCGAGGTGATTTCTTTGACTTTGAAGCCTTATGAGGGCGGATGACGGTATTTACTTTCTTTTCCGTTATTTTGGTTCTGGCTATTCGAATTCCTTCAATCGCGGTGGAAGAAGATACAGCAGTCCATATCCACTGCTCACGTTTAACAGGATCAACCAAATAAGGATTTGTTTCTCTGAGGCTTCTGATAGACATAATCTTTTATACCATGACTGAAGAAGGATCAACACTTGTCAGATAACGTATGGATGAACCATGCGGTTCTTATTTTTCAAAAGAAAATATCTCCTACCCTGCAACAGGTTGACAGTTTCTCCTCCGACACCCTTTTTTTCCAAATTGAAGTCAGGCAACCCGTACTTCAAGTTTTTTACCGAGCGCCTGGGCAAATTTTTCAAGCGTCGACAATTTGATGTCTTCGGCATGATTTTCAATCCGCGAGATTGCCGATTTTTTTGTATTTAATTTTCCCGCCAGCTGTTCTTGGGTCAATCCTGCTTCTTCCCGTGCTATTTTCAGTATTACACCAATTTTGAATTGCTCGTAGCCTTCATCAAAATTTCGTGCGAACCCGGGATCATGCTTTTTACGATTTGAGATATATTTCTTTAATGTTTTCATTTTGATTTCCTCCTTTCGAAATAGTCTCTTTTTCTTTCCTCCGCAGTTTTAATCGCTTGGGATGGAACTTTTTGAGTTTTCTTCTGAAAGGCATGATTAAGGAGATCATTGTTAACACGCATGTTACTTTGTCAAGAAAATGTTGCTTCCTCTATGTTCGAAGACCATTTGCATAAACAGTATCGTCCGATACTGTTCGAAAAGATCCGAAATATCGGGCCTTTTCATTTTTCTATTCAGATTATCACTCATCCTCCGCAGCAAAATTTCGTGGTTCGTTACCGATTGGGTGCGATTTCTCCATCCAGTCCACTCAATCTCATCCCACCAGCAGCAAAACTTCCTGCTCCAGACCGGCGCCACAACGGTCCATCAATTTTACAATACGGCGCACTTCCTGGTCTTCGGTTTTCCTGAGCCGGGCCAGCACCGCGGCATTGCCGGCAAGAAGCTCTCGTTTGCCATATCGGGCGAAGAGATCCGCCAGGTTTGACGGCAGAAAGAGTTCAGAGCGTCCAGGGCAGGAGGTCTTCAATCGGAGATATTCGTCAAGTCCGACCGGGTCATAGTCCCCGCAGTGGATGATCCGGGCCTGCTCCATGGCGGGGGAGGAAAGCCAGTCAAGGACCCTGCCGCTCAATCGCCCTTGCGCATACAGTGCCAGTAGAGCGTTTGTTTCAAGCTTTTCGAAATTCCAGAATACCTCCAGATTCTCGACTATGGCCAGGGTTCCGGCGTAACTCCACTGCCTGACATCAAGGCGCAGGGCAGCGACCCCGGCCAGTTCCGTCAGGTGGGCGACCGCCAGGACTTCCTCCCCTGCATGGAGCGCGCAGTCTCCAAATCCCCGCAGCAATACCACCAGTGGTCCTGATTCCCGGGCCTTCTTCGAATCCCTCAGCTCGGCTACGGCCCTGCTCTTCGGTGCGAGTCCGTCCCCTCTCCCTTCCAGGCCGGAAGGATAGAGCCGCTGCACAAACGCCTCAAGAGCTGCCCGGTTTTGTACCACCACCTTTTTCCCGGCCCCGCTCCGCTCCTCCATCAGGACGCCGGTATCAAAAAGTGACCGCAGGCGAATACGATCCCGGTCAGTCAACCGGCTTGATGCGAGATTGCCCTGCGAGCGCAATAGTCCTATTTTTTCCGCCAGTGCGTCAACCGCCATCGCCGGACCGCCTTTCAATGCGCAATAGAGACGTTTTCGGGTCAAGGAAGATCCGCCCATTGCTTTCTCGTAAAAAATAAAGGGCATCGGCGGCTTCCATCGCCTCCGGGCTGGCCAGGACCGCCACAAACCCCATTTTACGGGCCTCCTGAACGATGGCGGCCAGATTTTCCCGGTCAAGGCTCGAGGCCTCATCGAGATAAAACGGAATGGAAACTTCCTTGTCGCCGAGAAGGCCTTTCAACAGAATGAGGTTGATCAACACCTTGATGGTAATGGTCGTCCCGTTGGATTCAATGGAATCGAGATGCGGGTAGCGGCGGGACTGCCCGTCCGGACTGGTGACCTCGAAATGCAGGTCGAAAAGGTCACCGAGTTCCACCCGCCGGTGCTGCTTGAGCAATTCGCCCAACTGGTTCTGCGCCTCGCTGACGGCATTGCTCTCGAAGAACAGGGGCATGGCATCCACCCCGACCACCGTTTTGATCCTTCGGGTCCATTCGGCATGTTCCCGCAGTATCAGCCGCAACCGCGACAGATTGGAGATGGACACGCGGCCCAGGCGGCGATTGAGTTCGTCAATGCGCGAGGTCAGAGTCTGCAAATCGCGATTCAGTCCCTTGAATGCGCTCTGCAGGCCGGCTGCCAGGCTCTTCCAGAGTTCCTGCACGGCTTTTTCCCGCTCGTCCAGGGCCTCAACCTCGGCCTGGAGATTGGCAAGCGTATCAGCCTGGTCATCCCCCAGATATCTGCCGTAGGTGCGCTGTTCAATCCGCCGAAACTCCTTGTCAAACTGACGGGCAATCTCCGCATGCTCGCCATGCTTCCGCTCATAGAGCTCCAACAGGGCATCCAGATCCTGACTCTCCGCGGTATAGGGTTCAATCGGCCAGGACGGATCAGGTCCGGAGAGTTTGCGCAGTCTTCTCAGTACATTCTCCCGGCTCGACTCCAACTTGCGCCCACGTTCTTCGAGACCCCGCTTTTCCTCGGTTATCACCAGACGTCGGCCGCCCAGGTCAGTCAGCTGCTTCTCCAACTGTTCCTTTCTTTTCTCAATGACGTTCTTTTCCCTGGTTCGCTGCAAAATGGCCGGCATCCGCTCCTGATACTCCTGATACCGCCGCAGCCGGTCGCTGATTCGATCGCATTCCTGTCGCAGCTGCTTTTTTTCACGTCTGATCTGCTCGCCATTGACCGCTGCCGCCAAAATCCGCAGCTCTCTCTGGAGAAGCTCCTCCTGCTCGGCAATACGCTGCTCCAGGGTTACGGCATCACGATAGGCCGCCAGGTCAGGTGGATTGAAACCTGCAAGCAGCACCCGCACCAGATCGTCTTCGTAGGCACCATCCCGAATCCGGGCGGTAAACCGATCAAGGGCTTCGGCAAATGTTCCTTCATCTTTGATGACGAAACCCTCTCCGTGCGAAAGGCCCAGAATTTCAGGATTGAACAGCCTGAACATCTGATCCGCATCCGCTTCGGACAGCATGGACAGCAGTTTTGCCGCGAAATTTCGGGAAAACTGGTCGCGTATGCGCCGCATTCCGGCCAGTTCTCGTTCCACTTTTTCCACCCGCCTCCGTGCCGGTTCAACGGACACATCCGCTGCCTGGCCAAGAGAGGCGCCTAACCGATCAATCTTCTGCTCCAGCTCGTTTTTCCGGCTCTTTTCAAAATCAACCAGGAAATCCCGGAATACTGCCCTGTCCTGCTCGTGACGTTCAAGCTCCCCGTTGATTTTGCCAAGCTCCTGCAGCAGGCTGTCCCTCTCGTCCCTGCACTTTTCCTCCTCCTCGGCAAGACGACCGCCCTCTTCACCCAGGCGGGCAAGACGATCTGCAATCTTTTGTCTGCTCCGCATCAGTTCCGACTCGGTTCGGCCATATTCGGCCCGTACCGCCTCCCAAAGCCCGGGAAGCAGGCGCTGCAGGTCATCACGTCCGGCGGCAAGCTCCAGGACCAGTCGGACATCCTCGACAATGGCCCGCAGTTCATGCAATCCTTCGGCCTCTTCGCAAACCTTGCGGTACTGGCTTGAATAACCCGTTTCCAGGTCAATGGCACCCTGCTGGAAGTCGCCCCGGTGAATTTCGAGCAGAAACTGCTTGAGTTCGTCCTGGCGCAAATGGGCCAGGCGGAGCAGATTGCCGAAGACCGCCCGGAAACGTTCGTAATGATCCCGCTGGCGAATCGGCACGAGTCCCAGGTTCACTCCCCGGTTGTCTCCGATGCCGGTGAGGGCGGCCCGCAGGTGGCGCGGTTCAAGCAGGCGAAAGTCCCTGGCGGCCAGACGGGCGCGCACCTCCTCCGGATTCCGGACGCGGCGCTCTTCGTCGAGAAAGTCATCCGGATCGTATTGCCCCTGGTAGGCAAAACGTTGAAACTCGTAGCCGCGTATGGGACCGAGCCCCTGCACGCCGATAACGTGAAAGCCGCCCGGGGTCAGGCACTCGAAGAGAAGGTAGCTGTTCTGATCGGGAAAGTAATATTTCCTGGTTTCGGCCATCTCCCGGGAAAAGTGCATGCTGCGCTGGTCGTCGATGTAGAGGAACTGCAGCACGGCAATCAGCGAGGTCTTGCCGATGTTATTGGGGCCGACCAGGTGCAGGGGATTGATCAGTTCCACCTCGCCATAGTCATATTTCCCCGCGCGCAGCAGAACCAGACGCGCCGGACCAACGATGTTCATGGCGCCTGCTCCGGTGTCGGCGGCGCTTCGTCCCGGTTCAGGATCTCGATGCAGACATCGAAAAAGCGATACGCCGGGGTTCGAAAGCTGAAGGTATCCTCGGAATGGCGCTGCACGAATCCGAACCGCTCGAGTTGCCGCGTGATCATTCGCAGGTCGTCCTCGCTGGAAGCGCGGGCCTCCTTGAGATAAGCGCGATAGCGGGCACTTTTGAGGTGGGGCAGGTCCGGGATTGCAAAGGTCCGGGTCATGAGGGCGTCAGCCACCGGTTCGCCCTGGTCGGACAGGGATTCAATAAGGATGAAGACAAAAACAGCCATGCGCGAGGCCAGCGGGCTGAGGCTGTCTTTGCCGCGGAAGTAGAAAAAATCCCGCTGATGCACCTGCAGCCGGAAGCCGAGATGGCGGAAAAGATCCTCATAGGCATCGACATGTTCCCGTAAAGCCCGGTAGAGTTTTCCGTCCGCGGCGCAGAGGTGGCGGCCGCGCCGCAGTGCGTCGAAGATCTCCGCGAGATGCGGCAAAGCATAGGGACCTGATTCCGTCATTGGGTTTTCTCCAGTCGCAGAGGCCTGGCGATCAGGGTGACTTCAGGGAGGGGATAGCGTCGTTCCTCCTCCCCGAAAAGCATTGTTCCCAGATCAGCCAGAAAAACGCGCCCGTACGCCCTGACCAGTTCACCGGCCCCGGCCTCCGGGTAGGCTTCCAGCAGCCAGGCGAGCAGGTCGCCGACCGGCAGGGCCGACGCCAACCGGGCATGGAGTTCCGATGGGAGGATGAACTCCGGCCTGGC
>JALNWY010000113.1 GCA_023230665.1 Deltaproteobacteria bacterium | reverse complement strand
GTTCCTCGATATCGGCATCGTTCTACCTGCCTGCATCATCGGGATCATAACCTTCCTTATCTCTCTGGCAGGGGTGGTGATCGGCAGAAAGGCCGGGAACCGCCTGGAGAGCAAGGCAGAAGTCCTGGGCGGCATCATCCTCATCGGCATCGGGCTGAAGATCCTCTTGGAGCACCTCTCCTGAGAATCCGGCCGCGCCGGTGCTCTAAAAAAGCAGACAGCGGAATTGCGGACGAACCCTGATTGAAAGACTGAGCCGGGTTGTGTTATGAGTGAGCCGCTTTTGAAATGGGCATCTCTTGTTTATTATGATTGAAGGAGGAGTAATCGTGACTTATCTCGGTATCGATGTGGGGAGTTCATATCTCAAACTCTGGCACGAGGACGAATCAGGGACAATGATCGGGGCGCGATGCGTCCACCACCGCGGCTCGCCGCACGAGGCCCTTGCACGGGAACTGGATTGTCTTGCATCTGTGCCCGATTATATCTGCTGTTCGGGCACCATCCAGGGGAATGACCTTGGCCGGTGGAGTTCGGACGGCCTGCTGGCCGAGGTATCGTATCTCGCAGGCAACCATGCCCGAAACCAGCTTCTTGTTCTGGGTGCGGAGAAGATCGAACTCGTGCAGTTCGACGAGCACGGGCGCGTCCTCTCCTACCAGACCAACCCGGCATGTGCGGCCGGCACGGGCTCGTTCCTCGACGAGCAGATGGCGCGGCTCGGTCTCGGCTTCGACAACATCGGGCATATCAGCGTCGACGAGAACGCCCCTGCGGTCGCTTCGCGCTGCGCGGTGTTCGCGAAGACCGATCTCATCCACCTCCAGCAGGAGGGATACTCGGCCCAGGCCCTTTACAACGGGCTTTGCAAGGGCCTGGTGATATCCGGGCTCAAAAGCGTGTTTGGAGGCGGCATTCCCAAAGGAAGCGACACCCTTCTTTCCGGCGGGCTCCTGGCGAACCCCCATATCCGCCATTATATCCTTGCCCAGCTTCCCGAGGCCCGGGTCGTGGAGCAGCCGATCTTCTCCCGTGCCCAGGGGCTGTGCGCGCGAGCCAGGCTGGAGCGGTTCTGCGCCCACGGATTTTTCCACGCCCTGAAGTCATGGCCCGGGGCCGCCCGCGAAGACATCAAACCCGGCGCGCTGACCCTGATCAGGAGCAGCTTCCCGGAAACCGAGATCCAAAGGTCCTTAGACGGCCTCGGCAACGAGGTCTGGCACGATATCGCTCCCGCGGAGAAGCTCACGGCCTATCTGGGAGTGGACGTGGGGTCCACCTCCACCAAGGTCGTGCTCGTTGACGCCTCGTCGGGCGCAATCAGGCTCGACATCTACACCAAGACTGCGGGCAACCCTGTCGAAGCCACCAGGAGGATATTCGAAAGCCTGAGCGCTCTGAAGGACAGCACCGGCTTTGACGTGGAGATCGCAGGCTGCGGCACCACCGGATCGGGCAGGAAGCTTGTGGGAGTCATCATCGGGGCAGACCTCATCATCAACGAGATCTCGGCCCACGCCAAGGGTGCAAAGACCGTTGACAATAGCGTGGAGACCATCTTCGAGATCGGCGGGCAGGACTCGAAGTTCATCCGGCTCTCAGAGGGCAGGATCGTGGACGTGAACATGAACTATGTCTGCGCCGCTGGAACGGGCTCGTTCATCGAGGAGCAGGCCAACACGCTGGATATGGGCCTCGACGACATCAGTGCCATGGTCATGGGCGTCTCTCCACTGCCCAATTCCGACCGGTGTACCGTGTTCATGAACCAGGAAGTCACCCGGCAGCTCACTTACGGGTATTCCAAAGACCGGATCATGGCGGGCGTGCTGCTTGCCGTGTTCAAGAACTATCTCAACCGCGTGGTCGGGAACCGGCCCTACCAGGCCGATACAATCGTGTTTCAGGGCGCCACGGCCAGGAACAAGGGCCTGGTTGCGGCGCTCGAGCAGATCACGGGCGCGCGGGTCATGGTCTCCCCCTTCTGTCATGTGATGGGCGCCTATGGCGCGGCCCTGCTCGCCGGGGAAAAGACACGGGGATCATCAACGTTCAGAGGGTTCTCCATCCCCGGGGTCAAAATCGGCGAGGTGGTGTGCAGAAAGTGCGAGAACACCTGCAGGATCACGGTGCTGGATACCGGCTCCGGGAAGATCAGCTGGGGCTATCTCTGCGGCCGCGAACCGGATTCTGCGTGCAGGGGGCGCCGGGACAACCGCGCCATGGGGCTCAGAGGGAATCTCCTGGGGCGGCATTCGGATGAGCAGGATGAAAGCCCTGTCTTCAGGGTCCCGGCCCTGCCCCTGTACGACGGGTTCTCTCCGATGTTCGCCGAGATCGGCAGGGTGCTCGGCATTCCCATCAAGGTCTGTTCCCCGGGCAGGGAGGAGATCGTTCAGGAGCTCTCCCGGCTCGGGTCCGGTGATTTCTGCTACCCGGTCAAGACGGCTATTGCCTGCACCAACATCCTCCTTCGCACCTATTCCTCAGGCCGGGTCCTGCTGCCCTATCTCATCCAGGAGGCCAAGGACCCCACCGTGCATCCCAAAAGCGTCTACTGCCCGTTCATCACCTCGCTGCCGAGTTTCTACCGCACCGGCGAGAACGAGCAGCGCATCTCCACCCCGATCATCGATCTGAACATGAAACCCGCCGACATGGCCCCCGGGTTTGCGGATGTGCTGGAGCAGGCCGGGTTCACCGGCATATCCCTTGTGCGCGTAGAAAAGGCCCTGCGAAGCGGCATCAAGGCGCTCAGCGATCACCGCCGGATCTTTGCCGGCCAGGGAGAACGGCTCTTCCGCGAGATCGGGGAAGACAAACCGGTCATCGTGCTGTTCGGGCGGTCGTACAACCTCTATCACAAGATCCTCAACCTGGGGATTCCCGAGCTCGTCGAATCCCTGGGCTATACCGTGATTCCCATGGACATCGTTCCCGACGAGGTGAGCAACGCCGAGATGATGTCCCAGTTTCCCGACATGTACTGGTATCAGGGCCAGCGGATCCTGCGCAAGGCCATGTCCATCCGGAACCGGCCGAACCTGTTTCCGCTGGTGCTGTCCAACTTTTCCTGCGGTCCTGACTCCTTCATTCTGAGCTATTTCGAGGAAATATCCCGGGCCAAGCCCTATCTCATCCTGGAATTGGACGAACACGGGTCCGCCACCGGCTATCAGACCCGGATCGAGGCTTTCTGCGACATGATCGAGCAGTACCGGGCCTGCTCGCATCCGCCTGCCCGGGCACATGACCTCAAGATCCAGCACACACTCAAGGATTTCACGAACGGCCAGGGTAGGATATGGATAGCTCAGATACATCCCTATACCCCGCAGCTCTGGGCCTCCGCGCTCACCCGCCACGGATACGACGCACGGGCCATGGGCGAGGAGACAGACCGGGAATGCGCGCTCGGAAAGTCCTATTGCCGCGGAAGCGAGTGCCTGCCCGCTGCGGTGACTATCGGCAAGTTCCTTTCCTGCCTGTCGGATTCCCGCTCCGGCAACGGCACGGGCAACGATGTGCTCCTCATGCCCCGAGCGGAAGGTCCGTGCAGGTTCGGCCAGTATGCCACGCTCCAGTCGCGCATCCTGAAGCGTGCGGGGTTTGATCAGACCTGGATCGTATCCCCCACTTCGGAAAACGGCTACCGGTTCCTCAAGCCAAAGGTCGAGCGGGATGTCTGGCGCGCCCTGTGCCTGGGAGACATGCTCTACAAGCTCCGGTGCCGGACAGTCCCCTACCACCCGAGGCCCAGCGCCGCCGAGGCGCTCATCGCCCAGGCAATAGACGATATCGGGCACCGGATCTCGCAGGGCAGAGACTGGAAAGACACTGTCCGCTCCCTCGTGCTTGAGTTGAGCTGCTCCCTGGATCACGCCATGCCCAGGAAGCCCCTGGTGGGAATCGTGGGCGAGATCTTTGTGCGGCTCAACGCCTTCTCTAACCAGCACGTGGTAAAGGCCGTGGAAGACGCGGGAGGCGAGGCCTGGCTTTCCCCCATGAGCGAGTGGATCCACTACACCCTGGAGCTGATTTCACGCAAGAGCAGTCGATTGCATGCCTGGCTGCTCGCGCTGAAGCAGACTTATCTCCACCACCTGGAGCAGGAGATCACCTCACTGTTCTCGCCGCTGCTGGACGAGCGGGGCGAGCCTGCCATCGAAACGGTCCTCCATCGAGGAGAGTCTTTCATCCCGGTCAACTTCGAGGGAGAATCCATCCTCACCGTGGGCAGGGCCCGCCTCTTTGCCGAGCAGGGAGCGGCCCTGGTGGTCAACTGCTCGCCTTTTGGCTGCATGCCGGGCAGGATCACCTCACATATTTTCCAGACACATCCGGAGTATGTGGGGGTTCCCGTGGTCAACCTTTTCTTCGACGGTATGGGCGATGTTTCGTCACAGGTGGGCATCTACCTCAGGTCCATCGCACGGACGCACGAGCCCCGGCAGAAGGTGTCGTTCTCGTTCGTCCGGAAGCGGCCATATCCTCGCTCCGGGGTTCCTGCGGACGATGGCGGCCCGGCAGACATCCTGCCCGGCGGCCTGAGGGAGACCTGAGCCCGCCGGGTGGATTGCTCCGGAATTCCTGTGTTTTTTCCCCATCATCGCCTTCATTCTTCTTGACCGGACAGGGCCTTTGTCATATACTCTTACAAGTGATCCACATAGCCGGGAAAACGGTTCATCCAACGCATTACGTGCCTGATAGAAACGCCGGGGGCCAACGGGGAAGGAAATGGAAAAAGTTGCGTCGATGATCTTTAACGAGAGGCCGGATGCACTCGGCGAGTCTCTGGACGTCATCGGACAGGACGCGGCGAGAGAGCGGCTCCTGGAGCTGGGCGCCCTGGAGTCATCCATCCTCGATGCCGTCCCGCAGGCGATCGTGGGGCTGCACAACCGCCGGATCATCTTTGCGAACAACGCCATCAAGGAAACCTTTGGCTGGGACCGGGAAGAGCTGATCGGCAAGAGCGTCACCCTGCTCTACCGAAGCCCGGAGGAATCGGAAGAGATCGCCAGGTACTTCTACTCCACCCTCAAGTGCCAGCGCACCTTTGTCAACGAGTTCCTCTGCCGGCACAAGGACGGAAAAGACATCCTCTGCCGGATGCGGGCCGCCCGGATCGGAGACCGGCTCATACAGCGCAGGATCGTCATCACCTATGAAGACATCACGGAAAAAAGGCGGGCCGAGGAAGAACTCAGGCGTTCGCACAAGCAGCTCCGGGAGCTCTCCGCCCATCTTCAGTCTGCCCGGGAAAAGGAGTGCGCCCGCATCGCTCGGGAGATCCACGATGAATTGGGGCAATCGCTCACAGCCCTGCAGATGGATGTCGCCTGGCTCGGCGCCCAGCTTCCCGCCGGCTGTTCGCGCCTGGCGGAGAAAACCCAGCGGATGGAGCAGCTCGTGGATGCTACCATCGAAAGCGTTCATCGGATCATCACCGAGCTCAGACCGATCATGCTCGACGACCTCGGTCTGACCGCAGCCATCGAGTGGCAGGCGTCAGAATTCCAGAACCGCTCCGGGATCGAATGTCACGTGTTCGTGGACTGCCGGGACGACTGCATTGAGAAGGACCTGGCAACCGCCGTGTTCCGCATCTTTCAGGAAACGCTCACCAACGTGGCGCGTCATTCACGGGCCACGGCGGTGTGGGCCCGCCTGACGCAGGAAGGAGGCGTGCTGAATCTTCAGGTGGCGGACAACGGCAAGGGCATCACCCGCAAGCAGGCCGAGGATCCCCGGTCGTTCGGAATCATCGGCATTCGCGAACGGGTCGGCCTATGGAACGGATGCATGCAGATAACCGGCGCAAAGAGGAAAGGAACAACCGTGAGCATCCAGATTCCTATCCGCGAGGAGGCTCATCGCACATGATACGCATCCTTGTGGCTGACGACCACACCGTTGTACGTGAAGGGGTGAAGCAGATCCTCTCGACCCAGAATGACATCGTGGTGGGAGACGAGGCAGAGGACGGGAAGGAGACTCTGGAGAAGGCCCTTCGCGGCAGCTTCGACATGGTGCTGCTCGACATATCCATGCCCGGCAGGGGCGGGCTCGAGATCCTCGAGGACATCCTGAAATCAAAGCCGAAGCTTCCGGTGCTCATTCTGAGCATGCACCCGGAAGAGCAGTATGCCGTGCGGGCGCTCAGGGCCGGTGCCTCGGGGTACCTCACCAAGGCGAGCGCCGCTCATGAGCTTGTCGGCGCCATCCGGAAGGTGTCCCGCGGGGGAAAATACGTGACCGCCTCGCTCGCTGAAAAGCTTGCCGTTGCGCTCGACAGCAAGGCTGACAAGCACCGGCATGAAAAACTCTCGACCCGCGAGTATCAGGTGATGCTGATGCTGGCATCCGGTAAGTCCGTAGGCGAGATCGCCCACGAGCTGTGTCTGAGCGTCAAGACCATCAGCACCTACCGGATCCGGGTCATGAACAAGATGGGCATGAAGAAAAACGCGGAACTGACCTTCTATGCCATGAACCACCGGCTCATCGACCCCTACTAATGCCTGATCCACCAAGGGGGTGGATCTTCCAAGGGCACGCCTTTCGACCCGGTTTTGCCGAAAGCCGGGACAAGATCGCCAGCCATGTAGGTCGTTGACTGTCATTCCCGCCTTGATCCTCTGTCGGCATGTCTCTGTCAGCATTATCAATTCATTCGACAATAAAAAGAGCACTTGCCCGATATCCGCCCTGTACGGACCGTGATACTGAAGGTATCTGAACGGTCCATTGAAATAGAGTTGTCTGACAAATACAGGAGCGTTGCCACAGGGGGTTACACGAATGAGCGACAGCAGTATCCTGACTGATTTACCCGAGTATGGAACCCGGCCCGGAGAGGTTCCGCTTTCATTTCCGAGCGCAGCATCCAAGGCCAGTACCCTTGACCATATCCAATCCATCATCGAACGGGCCCTTAAGGAAAACCGCAGCTGCCTGATGGAACACGAGTGCAAGGAGATCCTCGAGAACATTGGCATTCACACCACAGGCGGCGTCATCGCGACATCCGAAGAATCGGCCGTCCGGGCCGGCAGGGCAATCGGCTATCCCGTGGTCATGAAGATCGTCTCTCCCGACATCACCCATAAGAGCGACGGAGGCGGGGTCAAGCTGGGCCTGAATGACGATGCGGCCGTACGCACGGCCTTTCGCGAGATCATGCAGGCATTCAGGCATCGCAATGTCATCGGCGTGTCGGTACAGAAGATGGCGGATCCCGGAATCGAGGCGATCATCGGAGTCACGCACGATCCCAGCTTCGGGCACGTTCTCATGTTTGGCCTGGGCGGGGTCTTTGTGGAGGTTCTCAAGGACGTTACCTTCCGGGTGCTTCCCCTCGATGAGGACGGCGCAGCCGAGATGATAGGCGGGATAAAGGGCTCGGCCCTCTTGAAAGGCTACCGGGGCCATTGTGCTGATATCGAGGCGCTCAAGGGGCTGCTCTTGAAGATCTCGGACCTGGTGACGCAGCATCCAATGATCAGCGAGCTCGATCTGAACCCGGTTTTTCTCTATCCGTCTGGCTGCATGGCCATCGATGCCCGCATGTTCATTCGCGCCCTTTTGCCGGAAGAAAAGCGAGGAACCCCTCTGCAGCGGGGCAACCTGAGAAGGTTTTTTTATCCCGAGAGCATAGCTGTTCTGGGCGCCACCGACACCGGGGGCAAGCTCGGGTACAACGTGTTCAGAAATCTGATCCATCACGGGTTTCAGGGCAGGCTCTTCCCGATCAATCCCAGGAAAGACACGATCATGGGGGTCAGGGCCTACCGCTCGATCCTCGACGTGGACGAGCCGATTGATGTCGCGATCATCATCGTCCCAGCCGAGGCGGTCCCGCAGGCCATTCAGGACTGCTGCGCCAGGGGAATCAGGTACGTGATCGTCGAGACCGCCGGCTTTGCAGAGATCGGGGAGGCCGGGAAACAGGTTCAGGCGCACATGCGGGAGATCATCAGGGAGAACGGATGCCGGCTTTTGGGCCCCAACTGTTCGGGTGTCATCAACACACACCATCGCATGGTCCAGTCCATCGGCATCCTCGATGATCTGAGAAAAGGCAATGTAGGCCTCATCGCCCAGGCAGGGGTGTATGCCGCCGGCATTCTCGCAGGTCTGCGCAACGTGCTCGACTTCGGGATCGTGGCCACCATCGGCAACAAGATGGACATCACTGAGACGGATATCCTGGAATACATGGGCCAGGACGAGCACATCGACGTAATCACCATGTATATGGAGGATGTGACCAGCGGCAAGCGCTTCATCGATGTTGCTTCCCGGCTCTCGCAGCGCAAGCCCGTGATCGTGCTCAAGACGGGCCGGACCGAGGCGGGCAAACAGGCCGTCTCGTCCCATACCGCGTCCCTGGCCGGCAACGACGAGGTCAACAGCGCTGCCTTCAGGCAGTCCGGCATCATCAGGGCCCGGGACAACGAGCACCTCTTCGCCCTGGCCCGCGGATTCTCCAAGCAGCCGCTCCCCAAGGGTCCCGGGGTGCTGATCATTACCTATACGGGCTCGCTCGGCGTAGCGGCAACCGACACGCTCTATCTGGGCGGCCTGAGGCTCAGCAAGTTCGAGTCGTTCATCAAGGAACGCCTCGCCGGCATGCTGCCCGACTATCTGAACAACCAGAACCCTGTTGACTGCTCGTTCAGCATGACCCCCGAGCAGTTGAAAGGCCTCATCGAGATCGGGGTCCAGAGCAGCGATGTGCACAGTGTCATGGTCATTGTTCAGGGCGAGAAACTCGCCTCGTTCGCCGATGTGATGAAGGATATCGACTATCGCGGCAAACCCGTGGTCTGCTGCGTGGCCTGTAAGGAGTTCGTGATACACGATGTCATCAAGATGGAGCAGGCAGGTATCCCGGTCTATTCCACCTCTGAGACAGCCGCCGAGGTGCTGGCCGAGATGTACCGTTTCGAGCAGCGCCGGCGCACCATTCTGTTCAGGACACTCGACAGCCTTCTGGCCGGCCGCTCGTTCACTATCGACGGTAAACCCGTCAGGTTCCGGCTGCTCAAGCCGGGCGACATGGACCTGTGGACCGATTTCGTGAACGAGTGCTCGCAGCAGTCGCTGTGGATGCGTTTTCTCTCACCCTTCAGCGCTACGCCCGAGCGGGCCATGCGGTTCTGCGACATCAATCCCGAGGAGGAGTTCGCCATCATCGCGGAGATGACCGACAGCACCCGGCGCAAGGTCATCGGGATCGCCCGGCTCATCAGGCTCTCGCGCCAGAACGAGGCAGAGTTCGCAGTGATCGTCTCCGACTCCTGGCAGAACAAAACCCTGGGCAAGGTGCTCTCCGAGGTGAGCGTCGGCCTGGCGAAACACTGGAAGGTCGAGAACGTCGTATCCGAGACCCTCAGGGACAATCATGCCATGATCAAAATCCTCAAGCGCTGCCGGTTCGAGGTGGAGAGCAAGTGCGGCAACATGTTCACCCTCTCGCTCAGGCTCGCAAACGAGGCAGATCATCAGGCCGGTTTCCACTCCCGCGCCCAGTGATCCGGGCCTTAAAGGGACAGGGGCCTGCTCACCCTCCTG
>JALNWY010000112.1 GCA_023230665.1 Deltaproteobacteria bacterium | reverse complement strand
TCCTCGAGCGCCCCTTGCCTCTTTGCCAATGTTTTCTCGAGCACCCTCTTCCTTCATACCGTTTTTCTCATATCGCTTCAGCCCATGCATCATGCGACGTGCCTTTTGCGCCTTTCCTTGAGTGCCTGGGCCCCCGTCTCCTGTGCCCGGGGGTATGATTTTCCTCATGCTGTTTTCTCATGCCGTTCTCCTTGCGCCGTTGTTTTCCATGAGCTCGATAAAGGCCTTACTGCAGCGTCTCGATAAAGGCGTGGGCGGATGTATTTTTCGGAATGCCGATGGGGAAGAATCAGCGGATCGGCGGGAAACCAGAACATGCAGCACCGGGCGGGCTATTTGGCCGCTTTCCGCTGATAGAGGACAGAGAGCGGGTTTCTCGACACCTTGATCCGGAATGGCAGAACATTCTCACTCACGAACCTCACATCCTCAATGGTATAGAACGCATTGGGATTGAAGCGTTTGATGATCTCCACGATTCTGGGGATATCGTGGCGCTCCACTACGGAGAACACCAGCTTCACCGGGCCGGTCGCCCCGTTGGCGTCCACGCAGGTGAGTCCGTAGCCCGAAGACCTCAGGTATTCCATCAGCTCGTCCGCCTCCTTGCGGGTGATGACCCGGATGAGCACCCTGCCGAACGACAGGAGATTCTCGAGGTACATACCGACAAAGGTCCCACTGGCAAAGCCGGCCGCATATGCAATGATGCAGGCGGCATTGTTCCCGTCGCTGAGCATGATCTGGCGTATGACCAAGAGCCAGATGAGCACCTCGAAAAAGCCGACGAACGGGGCAAAATATTTGAGGTCTCTCGAGACAAAGATGATCCGGATCGTGCCCAGGCTCACATCCATGATCCTCGCCAGAAAGATCAGGGCCGGGAGGATACACCACGCATACATATCCGGACTGCACAGAGTTGTAACTTCCATATGCGCCCTTCTTCAAATGAGGGCTATATCACATACAGGAGGAATCTCAAGTGCATTTATGCATCCTGTCCCTGTTCGACCTTTTAAGGGAGCTTTGGGGGTCCTGTAAAAGCCAATTATACCGGAGTGCCGGAGGCGGAACAAACCCGCTGCACAGGAAGAAGATACGGATATCTCCCTACCTCCCGGCCTGGGCCTCGGCAGGGATGAGCTTCAGATCAACCAGATCCGTGCGCCTGAGGATGCTCAGCCTGACCGGCTCGCCGATTGGCCAGTCGGAAAGAAAGCGGTGGAGATCGTCAATGCTCCCAACCCTGACCCCGTTGACCGAGACGATGACATCTCCTATGTGCAGGCCCGCCCTCCTGGAAGGCCCCTCAGGCTCAACAGAGATGATCTCCACGGCGTCCTCACCAACGAGGCCGTGATACCGGGCTATCTTGCGGCCTATGGGCCTTGTTCTTCCGGCCACCCCCAGGTATGCCCTGCGCACCCTCCCGTGGGTAAGAATCTGTGAGAACACCCATCGGGCCGTGTTCGACGGGATGGCGAACCCTATGCCCTGGGCCATGAAAATGATAGCCGTATTAATCCCTACCACCTGGCCCACGGAGTTCAGAAGAGGTCCTCCGGAATTGCCCGGGTTCAAGGGGGCGGTATGCTGGATGATATTCTCGATGAGCCTTCCGTCACGGCTCCGCAAAGCCCTTCCCAGTGCGCTCACTACCCCGGTGGACACAGTAGACTGAAATCCGAAGGGATTGCCCATGGCTATCACGAGCTGGCCTGCCTTGAGCTGGGACGAATCTCCGAGCTTCGAGTACGGGAGGCTGGACCCTTCGGCCCTGATCACTGCCAGATCGGTCGCCGGGTCCGCGCCCACCAGAGACGCGTTCAGGCTCGCGCCGTCCGTGAGAGTGATCCGGAAGTGCCGGACCCTGCCGACCACGTGGTCATTGGTCAGGGCGTATCCGTCAGGCGTCAGGAGAACGCCCGACCCTCCACCCTGGGGCTCGAGGGCGCCCGCACTTTCAGACCTGGTTCCGGATGAAACACTCACTACTGCCGGCCCCACGTGATCGACCACAGAGATCACGGCACGGGAGTATGCATCGAGGAGCTCGACATCCTCCCGGGTCTCGTTGCGGCCCGCTTCCGGCTTTCTCTCAGGCTGCACCGGCGATATGCTGCCGATAAAACTGAGCACATGTTCGATTTCTTTTCGCATTTCTGTCAGTTCCTCTTTTTAAGGGCCTGCCTGGGGCTCATAATTCTATGGCCGTTCCTGTCCTCGTTCTCTGCTCTGTGCATCCGTTCTGCGCGCACTCCATATAATGTATAATAGGAACGATCATACGATTCGGACAGCGGAATCCCTTTTTTGTTCAGGAGCACGTCAGGAGCGGCAGGCGCGATATGGGCGATCTCCTGCGAAATGCTGTTGCCATGACGAGCTGTCTTGTCTACATTAGAGGCACGATACGGAAGCGATACAAGAGAGGCCCGCAAGCCATGAACAACAAACAGATTATTCCGTCGAGCCACGACCTCTTCCGCGCAGAGAAGCAGGTTTTTGCAGGAATATTCGGGCGCCTCTACGCCAGATACGTTCTGCAGTACGAGCCGGAATATGCATGGTTCCTGGCATTGGCCGTTGCCAGGGTCCTGCTGTCTATGTCCTGGGAAAACAAGCAGGCACGGGTATTTGGAGCAGAATCAAGACCGTATCAGGCAGGAGATTCTGGGGCTCAAGGATGAGATCGAGATCAGACGGATGGTAACGGACACCCTGGTCATGAAGGAAAGGAGGTTGCAATGTCGCGAAGGTATCTCCCTGCGGCCGTTCTCATCGGCGCGATCTGTCTGCTGTGCGGGTGCTCGGGCTTTCAGAAATCCCTGTTCGACTGCTCCATATCCATGGAGCGCCGGCTTTCGAAGCTCTGGGAAAAATCCGTGCAGGCGGGCGGGCTCACTTTTTCCTATCTCGAGCGGAACGGTCCTGGCGAAACCGTGGTTCTATTGCACGGTTTCGGGGCTGACAAGGACAACTGGGTCAGGTTTGTCCGGCATCTGCCCAAGGAGTACCGGGTCATTGTCATCGACCTGCCCGGGCACGGATCAACCACCCGGGATGCACATATGACCCATACCGTCGATTATCTCACCCAGGGTTTCGCCGATGCGGTCCAGGCACTGAACCTCGACCGTTTCCACCTGGCCGGGAATTCCATGGGCGGCTTTGTCAGTGTGCTCTACAGCACCGGCAATCCGGGCAAGGTCTTAAGCCTGTGCCTCATCGATCCGGCTGGCGCGGCCTCGCCTGAGCCGAGCGATCTCCAGCTTGCTGTCGAGCGCGGCGAGAATCCCCTCGTTCCGAAATCGCGCGAGGATTTCGATACCCTGATGGCATATGCCTTCCACGACAGGCCCTTCATTCCCTGGCCCATCGCCAATGCCCTGGCCGATCGATATATCGAGCGCAGCGCATTCAGCGAGAAGATGTGGAATGATATCCATAGCAACTGGAAGGACGTGGTTCCTTATCTGAAAACTCTGAAGATGCCGGTTCTTCTCATCTGGGGCAATAAGGACAGGGTCCTCCATGTCTCATCGGTGAGCATCTACCAACAGCACATCCCCCGGCTGGAAACCGTGGTCCTCCAAGACTGCGGCCATGTACCCATGCTGGAGCTTCCCAGGATAACGGCTGGTCATTATGCGGGATTCCTGGATAAATCCCCGTAGGTACCACGGGCATCAGCTCAGGGCAACGGGCTCATGGTGGATATCCATGCCATGTTCAAGCCAGCCCTTGGCGCAGACAAGAACCGCCCTCTTTGTCTTCTTCGCTGACCCGAAAGCAGAGACCTGGTGAGGGAGCAGGCCGCAACCTCTGTTGCAGGGGGAGGTTGCGGCCTGAGGAGGAATAGGGTAATACCTTCATAAAATATTAAAAAATACCTGTGTTTCCGCCCATACCCGTTTCACGGGGCCTGGCCCGGACATCAAGGGGTCTACCCCCTTTTTTCCTTTGCCGGCGCGCTGTTCGCCTGAAGCCTCGGTCTCCCGTCTATGGTGAGCGGGATGCTGTGATAGCGCTGTATCCCTTCGTCATCGATATAGGAATACCAGTACCGCAGCGAGGGCAACCGGTCTTCCTTCCGCAGATATTTGATGTGTTTGGAGATATCTCCGTTTTCGATCACGATCAGGTCGTGCCAGATCTTCCCGTTGTACGAATACTGCAGTTTATATTGATGATAGGGAGCATCCGCACGGGTGATACGCGCCTCGCTTTCCCGCGCCAGCATAAAAAATAGGGTTACGGCCACGATACCCACGATAGCCGTAACCCCTAAAATTGGTGCTCTCATCTTTTTCCCCTTGTATGGTTTTTTTATGGATGCACCCTATCGAGCAGGTGAACCATCCAAACAGACTGTAATTATTCAAGAGCCATGCCAATTGCAACTTATCTATTTTATTTTAATATTTTCTATTAGTTATATTTCTTTCAAAAGGGTTTATCATGGCCGAAGCCCGCTCGATCAGTGTAAATCTTTTCTCTTTTCCCCGGCATTTCAGAGAATATGTTTACCCATCTATGCTGTATTTGAGCATTCAGCATGGTGCCCGTGAATACGATTACCCACAAACCTCTCGTGCTGGGAGCACGATCGATCCCTCTCCTTGCCCGCAAGGATGCTCGGGAAATTTTCCCTTGCACGGCCTTTACAAAAAAACCATACTACAAGATCAAACAATCTCAAGGAGGACCGCATGACTGCATATGTCCCGAGCCGTGATGACGCGCTCAGCCTTTTGCTTGCACATACCAAGACAGACCAGCTGCAGAAACACGCATACGCGGTGGAAGCCGTGATGCGCTACCTGGCCCGCAAGGCCGGCGAAGACGAGGATACGTGGGGGGTCATCGGGCTGGTGCACGACCTCGATTACGAGCAGTATCCGGACCAGCACTGCACCAAGACCCGGGAGATACTGGAGCAGCATGGATGGCCCGAGGACTACATCCGGGCCGTGGTCTCCCACGGATGGGGCATATGCTCGGATGCGGAGCCCATAAGCAGGCTCGAGAAGACCCTGTACGCGATCGACGAGCTCACCGGGCTCGTGGCGGCGAGCGCCCTGGTGCGGCCGTCAAAGAGCGTCATGGATCTCACGACCAAGTCTGTCATGAAGAAATGGAAATCGCCGGCCTTTGCCGCGGGCGTGGACCGGTCGATTATCGCAAAAGGCGCCGAGATGCTGAACATGGAGGTGTCAGCGCTTGTGGAAGACACTATTATGGGTATGAGAGAGGCAGCCCAAGAGATCGGCCTGAAAGGCGAAGGGTAGCACCGGATCTTTACAAGGGCCTCTGGTTCGGCCGGTCTGTACAGAACAGGGCAGCGCAGTCCCTTGTCCGGCCGGGAGGCTCGAATTTTTTTAAGGTTCGCTGCTTTAAGGACGTTGAAGGCGGGCAACATTCCCGTTGAAAGCGCTCGGGTTTGAGGCCGGTTCGATGGGCCTGCCCTTCAAAGGTCCGTACCATCGATAAAAGCAAGAAGGAACGAAGACATGCTGATACAAATTTTTGAAGGTCTGTACGGATTCATCTGGGACGATTACTCACAGAACAACTGCAACACCTACCTCATTGATGCATGGAAAAAAATCCTCATCGACCCGGGGCACGCGCACCTTTTCGCCAATGTCCAGCGGGGCTTGGATGCCCTCCGGTTGTCCCTGCCGGACATTGATCTCGTGCTGGCCACTCACGGCCATCCCGATCATGTGGAGGCGGCCGCCTTTCTGAAGGACACCTCCCGGTTCGCCATGAGCCGTACCGAGTACGACTACATGATCGAGCTCACCGGGGGCCGCTACCGGCACCTGCAGCCGGACTTTTTCCTCCAGGAGGGGGGGCTGGAAGTGGGCAGCGATCACTTCACCGTCTTCGAGACGCCGGGCCATACTCCGGGGTCTGTGTGCCTGTACTGGCCGGCGAAAAAGGTGCTCTTCTCGGGCGATCTGGTATTTCCGCAGGGAGTCGGCCGGACAGACCTGCCCGGCGGAAGCGGGGACCAGCTCAAGGAAAGCATTGAGAAGATCATGGGTCTTGACATCGAATACCTCCTGAGCGGCCACGGAAGCGTCATTGCCGGAAAAGAGGCTGTCCGGGAAAACTTCAGGGTCATCCGGGACTACTGGTTCCGTTCTCTATGAGAGTGCGCGAAGCTCGGCGGTCAGGCGTTCTTGGGCCTCGCGGACAACATCCTGCCAGGAAGGGTCCTGTGCCGCGTTGGGGATGACAGCCGTCCCCCTGATCCCCTCGTCTTCAAGCCGGGTCTTAAGAAGCTCCAGGTGCCGGGTCATCCGGTTGTTCAACTCCTGCTCATGGCTGCCGATGATCGTCATGATCCGGTCCCGGTCCACCCCGCAAAGCCTTCCGAGGGCCTGGATGGGTCGTTCGTTGTCATTGCCCGGACGGATGTCCGAGGCAAGTTCGTCCTTCAGCAGGGTAGAAAGCAGGGGCCTGTCCTGCCCTGCGGAATCAAGCCGGGTGCTGATATCTTCCCATGTCATCCTGTTGCCGAGATACTTCTGCACCCAGGCCCTTGCCGTGTCGGACAGCTCTTTTTCCCGGAGCCTGTCTCTGTCTTCCCGGGACATGCTCATGCCCCTGGTCCGTTCCATAACGATGTCGAGTGTGCTGCGAATCTTTCCCATACAAATTACCTCTACTTGCTCACATGGTTTTCCCTGTATCTGATAAGGGAAAAAGCGCCGGGAATCAAGAACGCTAAAAAAAGCGCGCATGCAGCGAGTCTACCGGCTGCAGCGGATATGCCGGTCCATGGCCTCGATGACCTCGTTCCAGACCGCGGGCCCAAGCCAGTGTCCCATGCCCTTGATGATCTTGAGGCGCGAGCCGGGAATGCTCTCGGCAAGGTCGATCCCGCACTCGACGGGCAGAAGGGGGTCTGCGTCACCGTGCACGACCAGCGTGGGTACTTTAAGCGCGGCGAGCGAGCTCTTCCTGTTCCCTGAGGCGAATATGGCTGCGAGCTGGCGGGCGCTTCCCCCCGGAGACACGCCACGCTCGAACGAACATTCGGCCAGCCTGCGCATCCGGTCTCTGTCTATGGGTATCTCCCCGCCGTTGAGCACCCGCCACGTCTCGAGGAAATACTCGATATAGGGCTCACGACGGGTCGGAAAAGGTTTGAAGAGAATGCTCATGGCCTTAGGTCTGGGAGGGGGAAGGAAGGGATTGCCCGAGGAGGACATGATGAGCGTGAGACTCAGCACGCGCCGGGGATTGCCCAGGGCCAGGATCTGCGCGATCATTCCGCCCATCGAGGCCCCGACCATGTGTGCGGAGGCGATGCCCAGGGCGTCCATGAGCCCGAGGGTGTCATCCGACATGTCGTCGAGTGTATAGGCAAGCCCTGCCTGCCCGCCGTGAAAAACATTGCGCAGCCCCTGCACGCCGGGCGGGTCGAAGCGGGAGGACCTCCCCGCGTCCCGGTTGTCAAAGCGGACAACAAAGAATCCTCTGCCGGCAAGCCTTTGGCAAAACTCGTCTTCCCACACGATCATCTGGGTGCTCAAGCCCATGATGAGCAGCAGGGGCGGATCGGACTCATCCCCGAAGGTGTCGTAGACCACGTCCAGCCCGTTTGCTCTCACCCTTGCTTCATCCGTGCGCTTGACGGACGGTATGTCTTTTTTCACAAGCTGTCTTTCCTTCCGCCGGCAAAAGCCTCCCATGGGCACCGGCCCTGAGCTGCCACCATAACAAAAAGGAAATATTTCGAAAACAGCATATTTCTCCGTATTATTTCTACTGGTTATCAGAAATCATATAAAAACGCCTTGAGCCGCAGGGCGGATATATCATACATAAAGGACATACTGCTTTGAGTGTTTCACCTTTGAAAAGATGCTCTGCGGCCCCATGATACACTCCTTATAGAGGCCAGGGGAGGATGATGAACCCGGAAAACGACATACGATCGATCTTTTCTCACGCGATCAGGCGTGTCGACCCCTACGAGATGATCATACGCTCCATATCCGTGGAAAACGACACCCTTGTCATATCCCACGGGGCCGGGACAGCCCGGGAGGACTTGAGTTCCTACCGCGACATCATGGTCCTGGGCATCGGCAAGGCATCCTCGAAGATGGGCCTGGCAATGGAAGAAATCCTGGGAGAGAGGATCTCCCGGGGAGCGGTGGTCACGAAATACGGCTACACCGAGCCGCTGAAACGCATACGGGTCATGCAGGCGGGCCATCCCATACCGGATGGAAACAGTGTGGCCGGGGCCAAAATCCTGTTCGACCTCGCGTCAGGTGCGGATGAGAAATCATTGATCATCAATCTCGTTTCAGGGGGCGGATCAGCCCTGTTCAGTCTTCCATCCAAGGGCATAAGCCTTGAGGACAAACAGGCTGCCACGAAAGTGCTCCTGGAATCCGGGGCAGACATCGGCGAGATCAACAGCATCCGCAAGCACCTGTCGCGGGTGAAGGGCGGCCGCTTCGCCCGGACCGCCTTCCCGGCCCGGATGATCAACCTCATCCTCTCCGATGTCGTGGGCGACCGCCTCGATACCATCGCATCCGGGATAGCGGTCCCTGATGACACCACCTATGCCCAGGCGCTCGACATCGTGAACAGGTATCATATCCGGGACAGGCTTCCCAAGTCCGTGGTGGGTTATCTCGAATCAGGGAAGAAGGGGGAAATCCCGGACACACCCAAGCAGGGCGATCCCGTGTTCGGCCGGGTGCTCAACGTCCTGCTCGGAAACAACTTGGCCGCGTGCAGCGCGGCCCGTGACCACGGCGCGAGCCTGGGCTACCGGGCTGTTCTCCTGACCTCGACGCTCACCGGCGAGGCGCGGGAGGCGGCGAAATTCTTCGCCGCCATGGCCCGCGACATCCGCCGCGGCACGGCTGATTTCGCAAAACCGGCGCTCATCCTGGCCGGAGGGGAAACCACGGTGACCATCAGAGGCCCCGGGAAAGGCGGACGGAATCAGGAAATGGCCCTGTCCTTTCTCAACGAGTTTTCCGGGAATCAGACCGGCCTGGAAGGCATCTACTTTCTCAGTGCAGGCACCGACGGAACAGACGGACCCACCGATGCGGCAGGTGCGCTCATCGGGCCCGGCCTCCCGCACGAGGCAGCGCGGCTCGGTCTGAATCCAGGGGCCTACCTGGAAAATAACGACTCGTACCACTTTTTCAAGAAGGCAGAGGGCCTGTTCATCACCGGCCCCACAAACACGAACGTCTGCGATATCCAGCTCATGATCGTGATGTGACCCCGGCCTGCAGAATATGATCCCGACCCGGGGAGGCCGGATATGCCCACGACCCGGATAAGTGCGTCGCTCTCGGGAAAAACATGGCCGGGGCCCTCTTCCGGCTGATGGATCGTCCCCGGATCAAAAGCCGCGGGCCTGAGCAGCGCCGGTATTCCCCTTTACCCGGGTGGTCTGTCTTGAGTTTCGCCAGTCACCTTCATACTTATAATGGTAATGGAATATAAGAGCAGCGGATTCCTGTCGAGATTACCGGGCACGCGATATCAGGCGGGGTCCTGCTTGTGCAGCCGCCTATTCCGTAACCCGCAAGGGTGGATGCGGCATGTGCCGGGAAAACGCCATGGCAAGGTTTTCTCCGCCTGAGAGATCGATGCTCTAACCCCGAACGTAAAAAAAGGGGGTCGAGGAAGGGCAATGATATCCGTGATTACGAGGAATAACCGGTCTGCTCGGGCAGCCGCCGGCAAGGCCAGGGCTTCAGCCTTCCTGTTTGGCGCCTTTGTGCTCATTCTCGCCGGGTGTTCTCATCAGCAGGCAACCCCGCG
>JALNWY010000111.1 GCA_023230665.1 Deltaproteobacteria bacterium | reverse complement strand
TCGATGAGCTGCATCACTGCTTTTCTGAGCTTCGGGTCCTTGATCTGCTTCACGTCTTCCGGATCGATGTTCAGCTTCACCACGGGCCGTTTTGCAGGCATCCGCTTCTGATACGGACGGCTGTTCAGAGAGAACCTTGCCTCGACCTTGTCCACCCTGATCCTGGCCACCTTGTGCACCTTTTCGGCCACGGCCGGCCCGAGAATCCCCATCTGCTGAACCCATGCCGGCGAGTCGCAGATGACCGCGAGGGTCCCGCCCTTGAGATGGACCGGCTCGGTGTGGGCTGCCAGCACGTCTCCGGCGATCTCTGTCCACAGGTCGCGGATCTTGATGATCTTGCCGAATCCCCAGCGTTTCCTGTTGAGAATGTCTGAGAGTCTTTGCATACGCGTATAATCAAACATGGCAGATAAAATTGTCAATTCTTTTTCCCTTACACCAGGTTTATATCGTTTATTGAATAATATCTGCGGAGGATCGTTCGTTTTCGCCTGCCCCCTTTCCGTCCGGGGCCCCTAAGGTCGGATTGGGGTCTCAACAAATGACACCGGGAGTGTCATCTGTTGACCTGACTCCACGACTCCCCGAGGCGCATCCTCGGGGCTCGGCGCTCCGGCTGTGCGTCAGCACGCCTGGCGTTGGTCCAGCAGGGCCGCGAGGGCTTTCATGTCTTCGGGTGTTTCGGAGGTGAACTCCATCTGCTGCCCTGTTCCCGGATGGGTGATTCCCAGTTTCCAGGCATGGAGCATCTGCCTGCCCAGCTTCCCTACCCGGGACCTGACCACAGGATCGGTGATGGTGTTGGCCCGCCTCCTGCCGCCATACTCGGGGTCGCCCGCCACCGGGTGGCCCATGTCGGCCAGGTGCACCCGGATCTGGTGGGTCCTGCCGGTCTGGAGCTTCAGCTCCAGAAAGCTGAACCGGCTCCACTGCCTGATTACCTGCCAGTCGGTGACGGCCTGCCTGCCCTGCGCAACCTTGGAACTCATCTTTTTCCGGTCTTTGGGGTGGCGGTCCATGAAGGTCTCGATCCGTCCGCTCTGCTCATCCATGCGGCCATAGCAGATCGCCTGATACACACGGGTATGCCGGTGCTCCTTAAAGGCCGTGACCAAGGCGTCATACGCCCCCGGCGAGCGGGCGACCACCATGACCCCCGAGGTCAGCTTGTCGAGTCGGTGCACGATCCCGGGCCTGTCCGGGCTCCCCACCCTTTCGATCTCGGGATATCGGTGCAGGAGCGCGTGCACCAGGGTGGTCCTGTTCACTCCGGCCCCGGGATGGACCACCAGCCCTGCGGGCTTGTCCACCACGACGATGTCCTGGTCCTCGTAGAGGATGTTCAAGGGAATGTCCACCGCCTCAAGGCAGGTGCCGGCCTTTTTTTCCCCGGCGATCTCCGCCTCGACCCGCATGCCTGCTTTCAGCCTGAACGAGGGTTTCCTCTCTCTGCCGTCCACCAGGGCCCGGCCTTTTTCGACGGCGCGCGCCGCGCATGTTCGGGTGACGCCCAGGCTGCGGGAGAGAAAGACATCGAGCCGGGCGTCTTCCTGCCCGCTCTCGACTATGATATCGAGCGCCTTTTCCACAGAAACCTCTTGATCCTCGCCGTCCGCAACGCCTTTTTCAGAGCGGGCACGGCCCGGGCCGCGGCCTGGTAGCCCGCCGCGATATACTCTTCGACATTGTCGAAATCCGACCACTGGGCATCGCCCACCTCGGGGTAGACCACGAAGTCGGCCTCGCGTATGCGCAGCGTGTTCATCAGGGCACGAGCAATGTCGTCCGCGCGGAAGAGCACGTCCATGCTGTTTCTGATCTGTTCGTCATACTCCAAGGCCGCGGCCTCGCGCGACACATCGACCCCGAGCACGAAGTCCGCGCCGAGAAACCTGGCCGCAGACACCGGAACCCGCTCAGCCCAGCCGCCGTCCACATACCTGCCCCGCCCGATCTCCACCGGCGGCAGCATGCCCGGCACCGAGCTCGATGCGCGGACCGCCTGCCGGACAGAGCCTGAGCGCAGGATCCCGGGATATCCGGATACAATGTCCAGGGCCATGCAGGCAAAGGGCAGCCTGAGCTCTGAAAAGTCCTTGTCCGGAACGAATTCGTCCATCCCGGCAAAGAAGACTCCGGCCGGGATCGTGGACTTCATGAACAAAAACCGGTAGAACAGATAGCCCTTGCGGGCCGTGCCATAGATCTGGTCGAAGAGCCCCTGCTCGTCATCCGACGAAGCGAGGCGCCGGGCCTTTTTCTGAAAGTCTTCCGAGCCGAGCGTACTGCAGACGATCTCGCGGGTTTTTTTGATATCCAGGGTGGCGGCATAGAGGGCGCCCACAATGGCGCCCATGCTCGTGCCCGTGACCATGTCGGGCACGATGCCGGCATCAAAGAGCGCCTGCAGGACCCCGATATTGGCAAGCCCGCGCACCCCTCCCCCGCCCAGGGCCACTCCCAGCTTAAACCCCATGACCGAGGGCCTCGCCGATCTTTTCAGCCAGCACCGGGATGAGGGAGCGATCCACGGCCTTCATGTCGAAGATGAGCCGGTCCTCCTCGATGCGCGCCACCACTGCGGGGCTTGCCTTGCGCAGCCGCGCGTGCACGGCGACGGCTCGCGGCGTGGTGATCATAAGTCCGCAGGAGGGAAAGCTCCTGGTCGGGGCAGATCCGCCGCCTACCACGGCCCGCGTGGGGACCACCTCGGTCTGCTCCGCATTCAGGAGAGATCCGAGCTCCTCGGCCCGTGCGCGCACATCGGATACATCCTCCATGATCATCCTCAAGACCGGGATGTCGCGGTATCTTTCCTTTGCGAGGAGCAGAAGCGTCGCGCTCAAAGACGCGATCCCGAGCTTGTCGATGCGCATGGCCCGGTGCAGGGGGTTGGCCGCCATCTGCCCGATGAGACCGGACTTCCCCAGGATGATGCCTGCCTGCGGCCCACCCAAGACCTTGTCGCCGCTGAAGGAGAGCACGTCGGAGAACTCCAGGCAGCCCGGTATGGTCCACTCGTCCGAGATGCCGTAGGGGGAAAGGTCGAAGGGGATGCCCGACCCCATGTCCACATAGAGCGGAATGCCAAACTCACGGGCCAGACCCCAGAGCTCGCGGAGCTCCACCTCGTCGGTGAATCCCACAATGGAGAAGTTGCTCCGGTGCACCTTGACGATGAGCCCGGTGTTGTCGGTGATGGCCGAGCGATAGTCAGAGAGCCTGGTCTTGTTGGTGGCGCCCACCTCGCGCATCACGGCCCCGCTCATGCTCATGACCTCGGGCATGCGGAAAGAGCCCCCGATCTCCACCAGCTCGCCCCGGGACACGATGGCCTCCCTGCCCCGCGCAAGGGTGTTCAGGACCAGCAGCACGGCGGCGGCGTTGTTGTTCACCACCAGGGCGTCTTCGGCTCCGAAGCAGGACCGGGTGATGGGCCGGATGTGGTCCTGCCGCGATCCGCGCGACCCCTGCCCCAGATTGAACTCCAGGTCGGAATACCCCCGGGCGGCCGAAACCAGGGCGTCCACGGCCTCATCCGCCAGGGGCGCCCTGCCCAGGTTGGTGTAGACCACCACGCCCGCGGCATTGATCACCTCTGTGAGGCCAGACTCCATGACTGCGACGACCCCGCCTGCCACGTCTGCCGCGACCTGTGACGCATCAGGGCTCTGGCTGATCTCGCCCGATCCGATCGCCTCCCTGATCTCGTCAAGGGCGCTCTTGACCGCCCGTTTGATCAGTTCGGGCCCATAGGCCAGCCCCGCCAGCACGGGCTCCTTCAACACCACATCCACCTTGGGTATGCTCCGGTATGCATCGTTCACGCCGCATCTCCTTTCCCTTGGCTTATCAGGCTAAGTCATTTCCCGGGTTTGCGTCAAGCAATACTGCATATTGGTCCGTGTCCGGCCCGGCCGAACGGATCGCACAGGGAATGGTCTTTGAGTGAGGCGCATCCTGCTCCGGCAGGTCAAGCATCATCGATAACAAGCACACCTTCCAGAGAAGCCTCGGGCAGCGCTTTGATGAAAACCGGTTGCCCGCGCTTCTGATATTGTGTAAGTACAATTATCGTTTCAGTGCACGAGATGATATGTATGTATTGCAGGGGGGTTTTGGAAGGGCCATCGAGCATACGAGTTGAGCGGATCAGAGAGCGATGATCGCTGACAGAATCTCATGGAAGCAGTGGAGCGTCGGATGCCGAAACCGGAAATCATAGACCGCCACAAGTGCCGCGGAAAAGACAAGGAAGAGAAGTATAAGGACCGCACCGCGCTGGACTACTGGTGGGGCCTTCGGGAGCTTGCAGCGGATTTTGACATCAACAACTACGAGACCTCCTCAGGCGAAAAACTCACCCGGCAGCAGGAGAATGAAGTGGCCTATATTCAGCTCCTGCACTACACGGTCGAGGTAAAGCTTTCCGGGGCCTACTACCAGATGGAGCATATGGAGCGCCTGTTCAGCTCCCCCCTGGGGAGCGGATCGAGCCTTGATCTGCGCGTGTTTGAGGCAAAAGAGGCCTTCGACGCGGTGAACGAAGACATGTACCAGGCGTCCTGCGCCATCGCAAACCAGATCTATATGCTGCTCAACAGGTCCGCGTACACCCCTATCAAGGTGGATCAGCGCCGGCCTGTGGCCATGAGCCCTTCCGACCTGCGCTACTGGCTCAAGCTCAACAGGCACCCCAGCTTCAAAACCATGAGCAATATGTTCAATGATTGCGAAAAGCAGCTCGACATCCGCCACCACGCCACCCATTACGGCGCGGTGCCCGTCTTCGCCGACAAGGATACGGGCATCCTCTACCTCCAGAAAGACTTCCGGATCGGAGAGTTGCTCACCAAGTACGACGTGTTCTACTACAAGAAGTCAGGCAAGCCCATGGCAAACCTGCTCGAGGTCTCCAGGCCCCGAGTGGCCGGCCTGTGCGCCTGCATGAACCGGATCTTCCGCCACATCTACCTGGGCGATATCTTCGAGAGCTATCTTCAGGACCGGGGGATAAGGCTCAAAAAAAGCTACCGGCCCTATTGGAAAAAAGACGGGCAGTGAGCCCTGACCCCGGAATTTCGCTAGTTGACAGGCGCGATTTTTTCACTCTCTGATCCAAGTGTGTTCACCAGCTCGCGATAGCGTGCGGTGCTCCGGATGTTTTCCAGGTCCTGGTCGCTCTCCAGAAGCCCGCGGTCGGAAAAACCTTTTTCCACGGCGCCGGCAAGCCACTTCAGAGATCCGTTCATATCACCCTGCCTTGCATACAGACAGGCAAGATTATAATGAATGCCCGGATTTTCCGGGTCGCGCTTGAGCATTTCCTGCAGATAGTACAGGGCGCGGGGCAGATCGCCCCTCTGCGAATGGATGATTGCCAGCCGCTCCATGGCCTGGATACTGTCGGGCTGAAGAGAAAGCACGTGTTCATATGCATGTACGGCAAGCGTATATTCGAGGTTCTTTTCTGCCTGCTCGAAGTTGGGCTCCAGCCTCAGCGCCTCCCGATAATGCTCTGCCGCATCACCCGTTCTGCCTGATTCGCCAAGCACCACGGCCAGCTTGAAATGCGTCTGGGCGTTGTGCGGGTTGACAATCAGGGCTTTGTCGAACCACTCCAGGGCGCCGGGCAAATCTCCCTGTTTTGCCAGGGCGGTTCCCAGGCCGATAAGCAGGTTTTCATCATGGCCAAACTTCTCGGCGGCAATGCGGAGGTGTGATACCGCCTCGCTGTATCGCTCCATATCGAGCAGGGCCACGGCAAAGTTATGGTGGATATGAGAGTCGCGGGGATTCAACTCCAGCGCCTTGGTATAGTGGGCAAAGGCATGATCATACGATCCCTGCTGGAGATATATGTCGGCCAGATTGCCATAAGCCAGACTGTTGCGATCATTCACTTCGATGGCGCGTGAGAACAGGGTGAAGTCGTCTTTCCAGAACCCTGCCTGGCGGAATGTGAGCAGGGCGAGAAGCACGACAACGGCAAGCGATGCATACCGATACACCTGCCGGCCCGACTTCAGCCGCGAGAACAGATCGCGTCCTCCCCAGGAAACCATGATGAACAGCCCGACGCCAGGGACATACATCCATCTCTCGGCTATTGCCGGCCACAGGCCTGCCTGGATGATCCCGCTCACCGGCACCAGGGTGCCCAGGTACCAGAACCAGCCCACCGCCAGATAGGGATATCTGCGGAGCTTGGCCAGAACCGCGCCCGTGACCGCGATGATCACTGCTCCGGCCGACAGTACCTGTGCGAGCGGAATGCTCTGCGGATACGGGTAATAGATGGTCAGGTTCCATGGCCAGATCATCTTCCCCAGATAGTGCACATAGGACACCAGGGCGTTTTCCAGACGGAGCTTCATGCTCACCATGTCTGTTGTGATGACATCCATATGCCCGTGCACAGAGCTCATGGAAACATGGATCATGAGCAGGGCGATGAACAAGAAGGGAACCTTCTCGATCACGAGCTTGAGGGCAGCCCGCCGCTGATCCCGGGGCATTATGCCTTCCTTCTCTTCTTTTCCCGAAGACACGCCCAGATTCAGTCTGATCCTTCTCAGCGGCCAGTAGTCCAGGAGAAGCATGGCAAAGGGCAGGGTCACGATCATGGGCTTGGAGAGAAGCCCGGCAACAAAGAGACTCAATGCAGCAAGATAGCGGGCAAAGGTCTGTCTGTGTGCATACCAGGCGTATGCCAGGAGCGTGAGCAGGCAAAACAGGGTGCTCAGGAGATTTTTCCTCTGGGCGATCCAGGCAACCGTGTCTGCATTGACCGGATGCACAGCGAACAGCGCGGCCGCGAAAGCGCTCCTCCAGAACGTCCCGGTCATCAGATGAAGAGCAAGGAAGAGCAGGATGCTGTTGATGGTGTGATAGAGCAGGTTCGTGAGATGGTGCATCCCCGCGTTCAGCCCGAACAGCTCGCAGTCCATCATATGAGAAAGCCAGCTCAACGGGTGCCAGTAGGTCCGGTCGGTGAATCCAAAGGCCCAGGAAACCCCCTCGACACTGATTCCTCCCTGCACAGGGGAATTGTCGGTAACGTACAGGGCGTCGTCCAGATTAATGAAACCGTGTCCGGTCACCTGCACGTATGCCACAGACGCCAGCACTGTCAGGAGCGCGATTACGAGAGCGATACGGGCACGGCCGGTCTTCATGGGTTCACGCCGGCTTCATGCACCGGATGCTCAGGGAGCCGGCAAACTCCCTGACCAGGGGCGTGGCCTCCAGAAACCTGCCCATCGCCGATACCGCCTTGATGAACCGCTCCGGCGTGAGCGGGTGCAGCCAGTCGAAGGGAATGATGGATATACAATCAAAGCCGCATGCCTTGAGCTGCCTGCCAAGCGTGAACCTCGCAAACGCGGTCTCATCCGGAGAATCGCCCAGGCGCTCCTTGAGCCAGGGGATGTTTTTTTGCACCGCGATCTGGGGGTTGAGCATATTGGGCTCGGCAAAACTCATCCTTCCTCCTGGTTTGAGCAGGCTGAGTATCCTGGGCAAGGACGCGTCCAGATCCAGATGATGCAGGATCGAGGATCCGATCACGGCATCAAAGGGGCCATCGACATCGCACTCTTCAAACGGTTTTTCGACAAACTCCACCCTGGCGGACGGCAACCCTCGCTGACGAGCTTCTTTCAGAAGGTCGGGCGAGATGTCCACTGCCGTGATGTGCGCTCCGGTCTGCGCAAAGAGCTCAGTGAACAGGCCCGTGCCGCAGCCGATCTCCAGAGCCCGGATACCCTCTCCCAGGCCTGCGCCCCGGGCTATGAGCCCGGCACGCCTCTGCGCCCTCACTCTGCCCGCGGGAGTTCCCCAGCCCCATATCAGCTCAGCGCCGTACTGAGAGAGCTTTTTTCCGTGTTCGATTTCGCTTTGCGGTCTGCCCACCCCATGCCTCCTGAAAACCCGTGAAACGCTCCAATCACAAACATCGACCCGCTCTTAGCGCAAAACGGATCGCCAAGCCCATAAGACTTTATATCACCCGGCCTTATCCGGCTTCAACCCGAATGTCCTTTGTCCGCAGCATCCAGGTGCGCCGCAGCCGGCACAGACCTCACGACGATCCGGGAGAACATGCCGATGGCCCTGTTGAGCGGCGAGAGCCACTGCTCCAGACAGGCCCAGAATCCATAGAGAATTCCCGGCATCAGAGAACGGAGCGAAACCCCGCCCGAGAGGAGATACCGGAAGGGCATCTCCACCACGATCTTCTCGATGGCAAGACCTGCAAACAGTCGCTCAAACTTCTGCCGGTCGCGGTGGAACACAATCCAGGGGAGCGCAATGTTGGCCCCGGAAAGAGGACCGGTTCTCAAAAACGCCCACTGAACCGCGTGCTGGTCCAGCGGCTCGTGATGCACGTGGCGGTAGATGACTCGCGACCACGGGGTGATCCACGGCTCCACCATGGTCACCTTCCCGCCCGGCTTCAAACATCTCTGCGCTTCGCCCAGAAAGGCCCGCACATCCGGCAGATGATGAAAGACGTCCACCATGACAATAGCCCCGAGGCTTGCCCGTTCAAACGGCAGCACGCAACCGTCGAGCACAATATCCACCCCGCTTATATGGAAGACCTCCGAGGTGATGAGCCCCGGCACGTACTCCTTGAGAAAACCTCCGCCCGATCCGATCTCCAGCACCGGGCCCCCGGCCCCGGTCAGCTCGCCCGCTATCCATTGATACCATTCCTGATAGACGCGTCTCAAAAACCGCTTTTCACGGATGATATGTTTCCGGAACACGGTTGAACGGGGATCGTTGAGATCCAGGTCACGGGTGAGCGGATGTCTGAGAAAAGAGAGTGCCATGGACCTGCGCTAGACGAGCTTGATCCGCTTCATGGCGAAAAGCGTCATCTTCAGGAGCAGCCACCCGTGCCGCCACCGATCGATATTGGTGGCGCCGTATTTCCTCTCGGCATAACGGATGGGCATCTCCGTGATCTTCAGGTTCAGCCGGGCGGCTCCGAAGAGCAGATCAAAGTCGCCGAATGGATCGAAGTCGCCAAAATACTGCCGGTTATGCGCGATCTTTTCATAGTTCTGCCGGGTAAGCACCTTGGTACCGCACAGGGTGTCCTTGATGGCCTGGCCAAGAAGCCAGGAAAAGGCCAGGGAGAAAAACTTGTTGCCCATCAGGTTCAGGTAGCGCATAGCCTGCTCTTCCATGGGATACACCAGACGCACCCCGTTGATGAACTCGCCCTTGCCGGAACGGATCGCCTCATAGAACCGGGGCAGGCTTTCCGGGGGAACGGTCATGTCTGCATCGAGGATCATGAAGATCTCTCCCGAGGCCTGCTGAAAGCCCAGTCTCACTGCGTCTCCCTTTCCCGCGCCGGGCTGGCGGAAGAGCCTGCACCGCCTCTGAGGGTGAGCGGCCATGGCCTTCTCGATGGCTTCATAGGTGTTGTCCTGCGAGTTTCCCTCAACAAAGACCAGCTCGGTGCCGCCTCCCATTTCAGGGGTCCGCCGGATTATCTCCTCGATGTTGCCCGCCTCGTTCCGCGCAGGCACGATGACCGATACCACGGGCTCTTCATCTTGGAGAATTCCCGGCTTCCTGCGTGCGATGATGAAGTTTGTCATGGCCAAGCTCTTCAACGGCCACAGCTTCACCAGAACCCTGTTCATGAAACGGCTGAACCACCCCATCTTTACGGGCCAGAGCATCTCGGGCCAGTGCCGTATGGTCTCGAAGCCGGCCAGGTTCAGCAGGTTTGCGATATCTTCCACGGTCAGCCAGTTCTGGGGGAGATAGGGGGTGGTCATGTCGAGGGTCTGGGCCAGCCGGAACGGAAACTCCCATACCTGGCTGTGAAGGTTGATGATGATCTTCGTATCCGGTGCGCACAGG
>JALNWY010000110.1 GCA_023230665.1 Deltaproteobacteria bacterium | reverse complement strand
GGTTTCTTCCCCGGAATCGGCTATGGCTTTACCCAGACCTGGAAGGTCATTGAGCTCACCGGGATCGGTGTCTGGAAGATGATCGACGGCACGCTTGACATCAGGGACAGCCTCGGCGGCCCCATCCTCATCGCCCAGGTTTCGGGCGAAACATTCAGGGCGGGCATACTCCCCTTCTTTTCCATGATCGCGTTTGTGAGCATCAACCTCTTTCTCATCAACCTGCTGCCCATACCGGTGCTGGACGGCGGGCATCTGATGCTCTTCGGCATCGAGGCGGCGATCGGGAAGCCGGTCGAGGGAAGACCCCGGGAGATCGCTCAGCAGATCGGGTTGTTCCTGCTGATCCTGCTGATGATCCTCGCCTTCTACAACGACCTCGCGCGGTTGTTCCAGGGGGGGTAAAAGCATATGGTGGTCCTGGCGGTCGACACCTCCACGGAGGTCTGCTCTGTTGCGCTGATGGACGAACAGAGGCCTGCCTGCGAGATCAGCTTCCCGGTCAGAACGGGTCACGGCGGGAGCCTGCTGCCGGTGATCGACACCCTGTTTTCCCTGGGCCTGTTCTCCAAGACAGACGTGGATCTCATCGCGGTGGGGGTCGGGCCGGGCTCGTTCACGGGTATCAGGATCGCCGCGGCCACGGCCCGGGGGCTCTCCCTGGCCCTGGGAAGCACACTTGCAGGCGTGAACACCCTGGATGCGATCGCCATGGGGGCCCTGCCCTCTGCAATCCCTGTCATGTCCATGATCGACGCAAGGAAATCCGAGGTGTTCTGCCGCCTCTATGCGCCGGACGGCAATCCCCGGACACCTTCCATGAATCTCAGGCCCGAGGCCGTAGGGGAGATCGTTCAAGAAGAAACGCTGTTTATTGGAAACGGCGTACGGCTCTACCGGGAAGTGTTGAGCCGCACCCTGGGCCCGTGGTTCCACGAGGGTCCGGAGCACTTATGGTATCCCCGTGCGTCCGTTCTGGCCCGCATGGCTCTCTCCCAGGTGTCCCGGGGAGCGATCGAGTCGGCCCAGCCGCTGTATGTACGGCCTTCGGATGCGGCGCTCGCGCTTGAGAGGATGAAGCCCGGGCCGTGAACAGAACCCTCATACCAGACCTCCAGAAATTCAATTTGCCATTCGAACGCCTGGTGTTTCTGTAACGTGAACCTGCGTTCTACTCTTCTTCTTTCCTGATCGTGACACGGACGCGGGATATGCGGTTGCCCCGCATGCGCTCGATCCTAAACTGCATGTCCTGCCAGACCACCTTGTCACCCTCCTCGGGGATGCGGTCGAGCAGCTCGTAGATCAGGCCTGAGAGGGTGTCGTACTCTTCGGGGAACTCCCGGTCGATGTACCTGCCCAGGTCGCGCAGGCTGATGTTGCCGGTGATGATGAAGCTCCGCTCCCCCACTGGGATGACATGGGCCAGAATGATGTCGTGCTCGTCGATGATGTCGCCGGTGATCTCTTCGATGATGTCCTCCAACGTGATGCCTCCCTTGACCGTGCCGTACTCGTCCACGATGAAGGCAATGTGCAGGTGCATCTGCTGGAAGTCGATGAGCTGCTTGAGGATGGGCTTGGTCTCAGGGATGAAGTAGGCCTCGCGCAGGCAGTCCCTGATCCGGAAGGACTCCGGATCGTCCACGTAGCGCCACAGATCGCGAATGTGGACATAGCCGACGATGTTGTCCCGCTCACCCTCATACACCGGATACCTGCTGTAGTTTTTCGAAGCGATGGTCCTGCGGATATCTTCGAACAAGACGTCGATGGGAAGGAACTCCATGTCGGAAAGGGGCAGCATGATCTTCTTGACCGGCACGCTGTCCAGGTCCATGACCGCCACCAGCATCCGAGCCTTGGGCTCTTCGATGAACCCCTCCTTGTGCCCCATGGCGATGGCGGATTCCACGTCTTCCTCGGTAAGCCTGTCGGCGCCTTCCTGCTTGAACCGGAACACGGACAGAATCCCGTGCGCCGCCAGGCTCATGAGGTGCGCAAAAGGGCCCAGTACCTTGATGATCAGGCTTACAGGGTAGGCCACGATCATGGCGATGGTATCGGCCCGGTAGGCGGCGATGGTCTTGGGCGTGATTTCGCCGAATATGAGCAGGATCACGGTCACGGCAATGGAGGCCAGCAGGATACCCCGGTCCCCGAAGACGGACAGAAAGAGCGCTGTCGCAATGGCCGAGCCCAGGATGTTGACAAAGTTGTTACCCAGGAGGACGACGCTGATGAGCCGGTCCGGGTTCTCCAGAATGCTCTCCACCCGCCTGGCCTCGCGGTTTCCCTTCTCGGAGAGGCTCCTGATCCGGAACCGGTTCGCCCGCATGAAGGCGGTCTCGCTGCTGGAGAAAAACGCCGAGAGGATGATGATCACCACCAGGATGACACCATACGCGATCTCTCTGGGGCCGAACATCATGTCTCTGTCGTCCTTATCTTTTGCATTTTTGGCTCTCAGAACAGCAGAAGCTGCTCTGTCTTTTCTCTCCTCGTTTCTTCCCGGAACACGCAGCATTCACCGGGGATCCGCGAAAGAAAGGGGGCCGCTCCGCTGTTCGAGCAAATCAGATACAGGCGGTCGACGGTCCGGGTCATGGCCACATAAAATAGGTTGCGCTCCTCGTCCTCGGGACAGCCCTCCAGTGGGAACAGGCCTGAGGAGAGGCCCGGGATGAACACGCACCCAAACTCCAGACCCTTTGCCGCGTGCGCCGTGATCACGCGCACCTTTTCCTGTGCGAGCGCTTCCTGGTCATTGCTCAGCCGCAGGAACCGGACAAACCCGTGAGCATCATCGCCGAACATCCGGGCGTAGCGATAGAGTACGTGCTCGCTCTCGAGCACGGGGAGCTTGAACAGGGACGACTCTTCCAACAGACGCAGCCTTTCCAGGACCGGGCCTGCAAGCGATTTCAGCAGTCGGTCCGCATCCTTGAGCCTCCGGGCCGCCGCCGAATCGGCCTGCCCGAAAAGCGCGGCCTTTACAGCGGTACGCTCCCCCACCCCTCTGACCAGGGTCTGCCAATCTTTGAGCTCCAGCAGGGCGAGGCGCTCCCGGATTCCGAGCAGAGACGCCAGGGGTCTGGCATAGGCCGTGTCGAACGGAATGGACGCGCGCGCCAGGGCCTCCATGACGGGCCGGGCCTGCTGCCGGGTGCGCACGATGACAGCGATCTCGCTCAAGGGATAGTCGGCCCGGGCAATGCCCGTGGTCCGGTGGGAAAGGCCTCCTGCCAGAGACTCGATCTCGCGGGCCATGAACTCCGGGCCGGACGATGCGCGGACCACCGTGATGGGAACGCCCGCGCGGGAGCTCACCACTGCTTTCCGGCCGATGAATGCGTTGGATCCGGCCGCGATGCTGCTGCTGAACCGGTAGGTCTGCGTGAGGTCCAGGCAGCGGGCCAAGGGATGGTCGCGGAGAAAATCGTCGAAGCTCGCGGGGCTGCTGCCGCGGAAGCCGTAGATGGCCTGATCCGGGTCGCCAATGACCATCAGGCTCTTTACCCTGGGGGTGAGCGCCTTGAGAAACTCGTACTGAACCGGGTTGATGTCCTGAAACTCGTCCACCATGACGTGTTCCCAGACCGGCGTGAACCTGCCCGAGCCCACCAGCCTGAGAGCCTCATGAATCATGCCCTCAAAAGTATAATAACCCTCTGCCTGGAGCGCATCCATCAGGAAGGACTGCTCAGACCCCAGGGGACGCCCGGTGCTCAGGCCCAGCAGCAGGTCGCGGACGAACGAGCCATCGCTGTCCAGCCCCCACCGGAGGGCCGTATCAGTGAGCATGTCTTCGTCGGCGATATTGAACCCGACCCCGCTCTCGCGCAGGATGCGCGCCGCCAGGGCGTGGAAGGTCGACACGTCGATGGGCGCATGGCCCAGCCTCTCGCGGATCTCACCTGCGGCTTTTACCGTGAAGGTGACGGCAAGCACGGACGACTGCCCCGCGGCCAGCAGCGAGCGGGCGCGCTCCACCAGGGTGAGGGTCTTGCCGGTCCCGGGTCCTGCCCTGACCACGAGCCCGCCCTCATGGCAGGCCGCGATCTCCTGCTGGACCGGGCTCAGCTTGGGCTCAGGGGCCCTGGAGGTGTCCGCCGGTGCCGGGGCGACTGCACCCGCTCGCTTTCGCTGGCGCTTGAGCGGCGCGCCCAGCAGGTCACCCGAGAAGAGCAGGTCGTCTTCGTGGTCGCGGAACACGCGCACGCGCCCGAACCTGCCGTCGTATCCGGGCTCTTTGCAAACCTCGCCGCTGCGCATCCGGGCGAGCGCCAGGGCCAGGACCTCGCCTGCCACGGACCGTACCTCGTCCAGGCCGGAATCCAGGAGCAGGGGCAGTTCGCCCCCCAGCCGGGACGTGAGCCGCGCATAGGCCTCTTTCACCCGCTTGGAGGCGCTGCCCGTGCGCAGGATTTCTCCCAGGATCTCGGCCAGGGGAATCAGAGAAAAAAAGGGCCGTGCCGACAAAGGCATAGTGCCGTCGCGCCGGTCGGCCAAGGCCTCCACCCGGCTCAGGACACCCACGGTGAGTCTTTTGCCGCACACCGGGCAAATGCCTCCCAGTTCGGCCGTGTCTTCGGGGTCCAGCACCACGCCGCAGTCGCGGTGGCCGTCGAGATGGTACTTGCCCTCTTCGGGAAAGAACTCTACCGTGCCCGCGAGGCCGTGGCCTGTCTTCATGGCCTTAAGCATGGCGAAATAGTCGATGTCGGTTTCGAAGATCGTGGCCTCCCTGCCGAGCTTCTCGGCCGAGTGCGCGTCGGAGTTGGACACCAGGCGGTAGCCGTCCAGGCTGCTCACCATCCAGTTCATGGGCGGGTCGGAGGAAAGGCCGGTCTCCACCGCAAAGATGTGGGAGGCCAAGTCGCCGTAGCACCCGGCAATGGTGTCGAACCCGGACTTGGACCCTAGGGCCGAGAACCAGGGCGTCCAGATGTGGGCCGGAATGAGAAAGGCGTGCTCGCTCGCTTCGATCACGATCTCCAGCAGGTTGCGCGAGGTGATGCCGAGGATGGGCCTGCCGTCTGAGAGGATGTTGCCCACCCGGGCGAGCGAGGTGGAAATCCTGCGGGCGCTCTTGAGGTCCGGGGCCCCGATGAGGTGGTGGACCTTGCGGACCTTGTCGCCCTGCTTGTAGATGGTGCTGATCTCGGAAGTGAGCATGAACCGCACCGTTTCCCCGCCCTGTTTCATCCGGAAGAGACCGGGCTCGGCACTTTGCAGCTCGTTTTCTATCTCCGCGAACCATGCCGGATGGGTGAAATCGCCGGTGCCCAGCACGGCAATACCCTTGTCGCGCGCACCGCGCGCCAGGGCGTGCAGGTCGAGGCTCTTGCTCGTGGCGCGGGAAAAACGGGAGTGAATGTGAAGGTCGGCAAAGAATTTCATGCGCCTGTCTGCTGCTCTCTGCTCATCTTTGCATGGGAAAATATGACGTATTGTTCTTCGCGCTGCGTTCTGTTATTACGACACGACATGAATGTCTTGCACCGACTCATACTATGCATAATTTTGATGGCGGCAATAGTAGCATGCTCACCTGAGAATAACAAGGAGCAGATTTCGCCTGTTAAGGCCCCCGCGGTATCAGCTCCCGTATCCGGCGACGTGCTGGTGAATTCCTCGATCGGCGACGCGTCGAACCTCATCCCCATGCTCGCCTCGGACAGCGCCTCGCACGAGGTGGCGAACTTCATCTATAACGGTCTTGTGAAGTACGACAAGAATTATACCATTGTGCCCGACCTGGCGGAAAGGTGGGACATCGAAGACGGCGGCAAGCGGCTGCGCTTTCACTTACGGAAAAACGTCTACTGGCACGACGGCGAAAAGTTCGATGCACACGACGTTATGTTCACCTTTAAGATCATGATCGATCCGAACACCCCCACTGCCTATGCCGAGAAGTACAAACTGGTGAAGGAGGCCCGGATCATCGACGATCATACCATCGAATTCACGTATGAAAAACCCCTGGCCCCGGCATTGATCAGCTGGGGAGCACTGCAGATGCTGCCCGAGCATCTGCTCAAGGGCAAGGACATCTCCACCTCGGAACTCACCCGCAGGCCTGTTGGCACCGGGCCGTTCAGGTTCAAGACCTGGGAGACGGGCTCGCGGATCGTGCTGGAGCGCAACGAGCGCTATTTCGACGGACCTCCGAACCTGCTGGGCGTGCTCCTGCGGGTGATCCCGGACCAGAACACCCAGTTCATGGAGCTCAGGGCAGGCAACATCGACATCATGGGGCTCTCGCCCCTGCAGTATCTGCGGCAGACGGACAACGCCGATTTTCAGAGCCGCTATACCAAGTACAAGTATCTGGCCGACGGCTACACCTTTATGGGCTTCAACCTCACCAGACCGCCCTTCGACGACGTGAGGGTGAGGCAGGCCATCGCCCACGCCATTGACAAGGAAGAGATCATCAAGGGCGTGCTCATGGGCCTGGGAGAGGTCGCCACCGGCCCGTACAAGCCCGGCACCCGGTGGTACAACCCGGGCGTGCACCGGTATCCGTACGACCCGCAAAAGGCCCTTACCGTCCTGAAAGAGGCCGGGTATGAAGACACCGACGGCGACGGAGTCGTGGACAAGGACGGCAGGCCGTTGTCGTTCACCATTGTCACCAACCAGGGCAACCCCCTGCGCGAGAAGGCCGCCCAGATCATCCAGGAGCGGCTCAAGACCGTGGGCATCCAGGCAAAGATCCGCGTGATCGAGTGGACCGTGTTTCTCAAGGAATATGTGGACAGGGGCAACTTCGACGCCGTGATCCTGGGGTGGAACATCCTCCAGGACCCGGACATCCACAACGTATGGCACTCGGACAATGCAAAGAAGGGCGGGCTGAACTTCGTGATGTATAGAAACGCGGAGGTGGACGAGCTTCTGGTGAGGGGCAGGCACACTTTTGACGAGCAGGAACGCCAGCGCTGCTATTATCGCATCCAGGAGATCCTGGCCGATGAGCAGCCCTATGTGTTTCTCTATGTGCCTTACAGCCTGCCCGTGGTGAGCTCCCGGATTCACGGAATCGAGCCCGCGCCCGCGGGGATCGCCTATAACATGGAGAAGTGGTTTGTGCCTGGAGAGCTGCAGAGGTATCAGGTGGTGCCCTGAGGACAGGCGGCACTGCGAAGAACGGGTGACGCCCCTAAAAAACCAGCGGCGCATCACAAGAAAAAGAGAACCATGCTGAAATATCTGCTGAAACGATTTGCCATTCTCATACCGACCTTCATCGGGATCACCATCGTGTGCTTCCTGGTGATTCACCTGGCGCCGGGTGAGCCCACGAGCATGCAGGCCGAGCTCAACCCGAACGTGACGCCCGAGGCCATCGAGCAGCTCAAGCGCCACTACGGCCTGGACAAGCCCCTGCCCGTGCAGTATCTGGTGTGGATGAAGAACCTGGCCAGGCTCGATTTCGGCCGGTCGATCTCATCCGACGCCAGGCCCGTGTGGGACAAGGTCAAGGAGCGCCTGCCCGTGACCATCTCCATCAACGTGGCCTCGATGGTGATCATCTTTTTCACAGCCATCCCGCTGGGCGTGATCTCGGCAGTGCGCAGAGGTTCTATTCTCGACCGGTCGATCACGGTGTTCGTGTTTGTGGGGTTTTCCATCCCCGGATTCTGGCTCGCGCTGATCTGCATGGACTATCTGGGCGTGCGTCTGGGGTGGCTGCCCATCTCGGGCCTGCACTCGCAGGGGTATCAGTATATGGGTTTCTTCGAGCGGGCCTGGGACCTGGCCAGACACCTGGCGCTGCCCGTGGTCATCTCCGCTTTCGGTGCGCTTGCGGGCCTGAGTCGCTACATGCGCTCGAGCATGCTGGAGATCATCCGGCAGGACTACATCCTGACTGCCCGGGCAAAGGGCCTGCCCGAGCAGACCGTGATCTACAAGCACGCCATGCGCAACGCCCTGCTGCCCGTGATCACGATCCTGGGGCTCTCCATCCCCGGACTCATCGGCGGCAGCGTGATCTTTGAGAGCATCTTCTCCATACCGGGGCTGGGCAAGCTCTTTTACGACGGCATCATGATGCGCGACTATAATCTCATCATGGGGAGCCTCACCATCGGCGCAGTGCTCACACTGCTGGGCAACCTCATCGCGGACATCGCCTACAGCGTGGCCGACCCCAGGATACGGACAGGCTGATCATGGGTTTCTGGTCGCGCTTCTTCAGAGACAAGCTGGCCGTGGCAGGGCTCGTGATCGTGCTGGGGTTTTTCGCGCTCTCGATCCTCACGCCCGTGATAGCGCCCTACGACCCGAGCGCCATCGACGTGGACAGCATCCTCATGCGGCCGTCCGCGCAGCACCTCTTCGGCACGGACGACCTGGGCAGGGACGTGTTCACCAGGATGCTCTACGGCGCGGGCATCTCGCTGAAGGTGGGGTTTGTGGCCGTGGGAATCGCCACGATCATCGGCGTGCTGCTGGGGTCGATCGCGGGCTATTACGGCGGCGTGATCGACCTGATCATCATGCGCTTCGTGGACATCATGCTCTGCTTCCCCTCGTTCTTTTTGATCCTGGCCGTGATCGCCTTCCTGGAGCCGAGCATCTTCAACATCATGGCCGTGATCGGGCTCACCTCGTGGATGGGCATCACGAGGCTGGTGCGCGCGGAGTTTTTGAGCCTCAAGGAGCGCGACTTCGTGCTCGCGGTGAAGGCCATGGGAGCCAAGAGCCCGCGGATCATCTTCCTGCACATCCTGCCCAACGCCATGGCGCCCGTGCTGGTGGCCGCCACCCTGGGCGTTGCATCGGCCGTGCTGACCGAGTCGGCGCTCTCTTTCCTGGGCATCGGGGTGCAGCCGCCCACGCCCAGCTGGGGCAACATCCTCACGCTGGGTCAGAGCACGCTGGGCGTGGCGTGGTGGCTCTCGCTGTTTCCAGGCATGGCCATCCTGATCACGGTGCTGGGCTATAACCTGCTGGGCGAGGGCATCCGCGACGCCATCGACCCCAGGCTCAGGAGCTGAGATACTGGAAGACCGGCGAGGCGCTTATCCCAAGGCCCGCGAAGGGCTGCAGCGCCCCCGCCTTGTCTTGTGATTGCGGGAAAAAGAGCCGGCCATCATCTGCTGGCGTTGCCAGCCATGAAAAACAGTCCCCGAAGCAGCGCCTTTTCCGGTATTCAGTTCATAATATTGTGGACTTAAGCCCGTTATTACGCTATCATCACCTTTATTGGAATGTACGTGCAGCATGATTTCATGATTTTCGCACCGTATCCAGGTTGAAAAACCATGAAGCTAAAGAGGAGGAAGAACCATTCAACGACTGTTTCACCCGCCACGGACGGAGTCTGCATTTTGTCCACGATCTGATGTCTGGATGCGGCCCGTCAACCTTTCTCAGATGTCCAGAGGACTTTTCACCGCAAGGGGGTCTTTATTCATCACGTGGGTGTAGACCATGGTCGTACTGGTGTCTTTTAAGCCCGAGCAGCTCCTGTACAGTGCGAATATCGTATCCATATTCGAGCAGACGGGTGGCAAAGCTGTGCCGGAAGGTATGGCAGCCGACATGCTTGTGGATGCCGGCTACAGCGACCGCTTTTTTCACGGCCCTTTGCAGGGTGGTCGGGCTGATGTGGTGCCGCATGGTTTTTCCGGTTATCGGGTCTCGCGAGAGATCGTCTGAAGGGAATACGTACTGCCAGCCGAACTTCTTCGCAGAGCCCGGGTATTTTCTTTCCAGGGCGAAGGGGAGATGAACCTCTCCGCACCCTCTTCCAAGATCGTACGCATGCATGGACTCTACGAGATCTATCTGTTCTCTCATAAAGGGTTTGATCGTTTCGGGCAGCATGACGACCCGGTCTTTTTTCCCTTTGCCGTCGAATATGGATATGCTGTTCGTCTCGAAGTCGATGTCCTTGACCCGCAAGCGAAGGCATTCCATGAGCCTCAGCCCGCAGCCGTAGAGCAGCTTTAT
>JALNWY010000109.1 GCA_023230665.1 Deltaproteobacteria bacterium | reverse complement strand
CACGATCTTGGAGAAGTCCTCGGCAAAATAGACCTTCATGCCGTAGCTCATGGGGGTGTAGTAGCCCACGGTGCGCTCGAAGGAGTGCGCGAGCGGCAGGAAGGAAAGGAAGGTGAGCTCGTCCGCCCGCTTGAACAGTTCGGTATCCACATTGTAGAGCTGCTGGACATTCGCGAAGAAGTTGTTGTGAGAGAGCATGACCCCCTTGGGGTTTCCGGTCGTGCCCGAGGTGTAGATGATGGTGGCCATCTCCGCGCTCTTGATGTCGCGGATCCTCTTGTCGAACTCGGCCTCCTGGGGATTCTTCGCGCCTTCCTTCAGGGCCGTGCTCAGCTCCAGCATGCCGCCGGCGGGTTTGTCGAGAGGATCGAAGCTGATGATGTCCTTCATGTTCGGGAGCTTGGATTTGACCGAGACGATCTTGTCGGTGTGCTCCTTGGTTGCTGTGAAGCACATCACGGCATCCGAGTTGTCGATGATGTACCGGGATTCTTCGGCCGAGTTCGTCGCATAGATAGGGACGTTGATCGCACCGATGGAAAGGATGGCCAGATCGGCCACCCACCACTCGTAGCGGTTCGGAGAAAACAGGCAGACCTTGTCGCCCGGCTTGATGCCCTTGTTGATGAGGAAGTAGCCCAGATTCCTCACCATCAGACCCATCTCTTTCCAGGAGACGTCGGTGTAAACGCCATCTTTCTTGTACGCCACGATGGCCCTGTCTCCGAACTGCTCCACCCGGTTATGAAACACCGCCGGGATCGATGTTTCTGCAAACTTTGCCATAATACCCTCCTTTTTCATGAGAGATCTATACAATGATGGTTGAATCATTTAATTTAAGTCCAGTGCATCTTACATGAATTCATAGATATGAATCAATCCTTATTTTATAGATCTGCCAATATCAGCTTCGTGTTGAGCCGATACAGGATTTGATATATATCAGCATTGATCAATAAGGTGTCAAAGGAGCCTTGAGAAAAGACGTGAAGATAACCGATGGCGAAGTTCTGCATGTGGCGGCCCTGGCCCGGATACGGCTCGATAACAGCGAGGCCCGGGGTTTGAGAAGCGATCTGGACAAGATCCTGGGCTATATGGACATCCTCGCGGCCGTGGACACCACGGGTGTGAACCCCACCCACCACCCGCTGCCTTTGGTCAATGCCATGAGAGACGACCGCGAGCAGGGATGCCAGGATCTGGCGGATGTTCTTCGGAACGCGCCGCAGCACGAGGACGGCTATATCGCGGTTCCCAGGGTCATCTGATAAGGGGAGGGGGAATATGCTTGAGACCGCGCGGCAATACAGGAGATGCAAGAAATCCCCGGTCGAGAAGACCAGGGCGTTTCTTGAAAAGATCCGCAGTGATACCTTTAACGCATTCATCACCGTAGACGAGGCAGGGGCGCTCCAGGGCGCGCAGGTCGCGGAAGAACTCCTGAAATCACCGGATGCGGGCGCACTGGCGGGAATCCCTGTGGCGATCAAGGACAACATCTGCACCCGCGGGGTGCGCACGACCTGCGCTTCCAAGATCCTCTCCGGGTTCGTCCCCACCTATGATGCCACTGTGGTGAAAAAGCTCAAGGAACAGGGCGCTGTCATCCTGGGCAAGACAAACCTTGACGAGTTCGCCATGGGCTCCACCACGACCTCGAGCATTGCCGGTCCCACCCGCAATCCCCGCGATCCGTCGAGAACGCCCGGCGGCTCCAGCGGCGGCTCGGGTGCGGCCGTGGCGGCCGGGCTGTGCGCGGGCGCGCTCGGATCCGATACCGGAGGGTCGATCCGCATGCCTGCAAGCTTCTGCGGCATCACCGGGCTCAAGCCCACCTATGGCTCGGTTTCCCGCTACGGGCTCGTGGCCTTCGCCTCTTCCCTCGATCAGATCGGCCCCATGGCGCCCACTGCCCGCGATGCGGCCGTGCTCTTCGATGCGATCAAGGGTTACGATCCCCTCGATTCCACCAGCGTGCCCCGGGACTACGGGCCCACCGACCTCGACGGAATCGACCTGAAAGGTTTGCGGATCGGCGTGCCCGAGGAGTTCTTTGGAGAGGGCCTGAACCAGGAGGTGAAGGCCGCAGTGCAATCGGGAATCGCTGTCTTGGAGGACATGGGCGGCCGAATAGTGGAGGTCGGACTTCCCCATGCCGGATACGGTGTGGCGGTCTTCTACATCGTGGCCACCGCGGAGGCGAGCTCGAACCTGGCCCGCTACGACGGGGTGCGCTACGGGCTGAGGGTCCAGGACCCACTCGACCTGGGCGATATGTACGCCAGGACGAGGGCAACGGGTTTTGGTCCCGAGGTCAAGCGCCGGATCATGCTGGGCACCTATGTGCTCTCGGCCGGGTATTACGACGCCTATTACCGGAAGGCCTCGCAGGTGAGGACCCTGATCGCTGAAGACTTCCGCAGCGCCTTTTCCCGGTGCGATATCATTGCGGGCCCCACCACGCCGGTCACGGCCTTCAGGCTCGACGAGATGATCGACGATCCCTTGAGCCTCTATCTCCTGGACATCTACACGATCCCCGCAAATCTCGCCGGCCTGCCCGCCCTCAGCATGCCCTGCGGCTTCGACTCGCTCGGCCTGCCCGTGGGCATGCAGCTCATGGCCCCGCACTTCCGGGAAGATCTCCTGCTCGGGGCCGGGATCTCGTTCCAGGACCGGACCGCATATCATCAGGAGGGGTCATGAAGGCCTATGACACGGTCATCGGACTGGAGGTCCACGCCCAGCTCCTGACCCGAACCAAGATATTCTGCGGGTGCTCCACACAGTCCGGGCTCCCTCCAAACACCAGCACCTGCCCGGTGTGCACGGGCATGCCGGGCACGCTTCCGGTGCTGAACCGGAAAGTTGTAGACCTCGGCATCATGCTGGGCCTCGCCACCGGGTGCCGGATTGCGTCTAGGTGCATCTTCGCCCGGAAGAACTACTTCTATCCCGACCTGCCCAAGGGCTACCAGATAACCCAGTATGAGCACCCCCTGTGCGAGGGCGGGACCATCCTGATCGAGACCGGGCAGGGTATCAGGAGGATCGGGATCACCCGGATCCACATGGAGGAAGACGCAGGGAAGACCATCCACGACGATAAGGCTCCTTCGAGCTATGTCGACTACAACCGATCGGGCGTGCCCCTGCTGGAGATCGTGTCCGAGCCTGATATCACGAGTTCGGACGAGGCGGTGGCGTATCTGCGGGAACTCAGGCAGATTCTCATGTACCTGGGCATCTGCGACGGAAACATGGAAGAGGGATCGTTCAGGTGCGATGCCAACGTGTCCGTGAAGCCGGCCGGCTCTTCCCGGCTCGGTACGCGCACCGAGCTCAAGAACATGAACTCCTTCCGGAACGTCCAGAGGGCGCTCCAGTACGAGATCGAGCGGCATATCGAAATCAGGGAGTCCGGAGGCGAGGTGGTCCAGGAGACCCTTTTGTGGGACCCCTCCCGCAGTGTCACCGCATCCATGCGGTCGAAAGAAGAGAGCCGCGACTACCGCTATTTCCCCGAGCCTGATCTCGTGCCTGTTGAGATCGACACTGCCTGGATCGACGGCGTTCGCTCCGGCCTGCCCGAGCTGCCTTTTGCCAGAAGAAAGAGATTCATCGAGCAGTACGGCCTGCCCGCCTATGACGCGGGCGTGCTCACCCAGGCAAAGACCGTTGCCGACTACTACGAAGAATGCGTACGACTGCTGGACAAGCCGAAGGAGCTCAGCAACTGGATCATGACCGAGGTGATGAGGGTGCTCAACGAGCAGGGGATTCCCATCACGGGCCTGAACGTGAGCCCAAAGATGCTCACCGGCCTGATCGTCCTGATCAAAAAGGGGAGCATATCCGGATCCATGGCAAAGGAGGTCTTCGCCGAAATGGCTGCCACCGGAGAAAGCGCGGAGAGCATTGTCGAGAAAAGGGGCATCGGGCAGATCAGCGACGAACAAGAGCTCCAGTCCCTGGCGCAGGAGATCATCAACTCCCATCCGGACGAGGCCCGCAAGTATTGTTCGGGAAAGACGGGGCTCCTGGGGTTCTTTGTGGGCATGCTCATGAAAGCCACCCAGGGAGAGGCGAACCCGAAGCTCGCGAGCAGAATCATGAAGGAGCTGCTGGAGGGATGAAAAAACTGCACATTTCCGATACCGATCAGATTCGTGCCGGCGAGGTGACGGATGTGTACTTTGTCCGGACAGAGAAGATCCTTAAGGAAAAGAACCTGGACAAGCATGTATGCATGGAGATCTTTCTCAAGAAGCTCCCGGAGAGGGAATACCGTTGGGGGGTGTTCGCCGGCCTCGAAGAGGTGTGCGTGCTCCTGGAGGGGAGGCCGGTCACGGTGAGCGCCCTTCCCGAGGGGAGTGTGTTCTTTGCCCAGACTCCGGTCATGACTATCGAAGGCGCATATCTTGACTTCGGCGAGCTGGAGACTGCGATCCTGGGCTGCCTGTGCCAGGCCTCGGGCATCGCCACCAAGGCCTCGCGCTTCCGAGTTGCCGTGGGCGGAAAGACCCTGATGAGCTTTGGAGCTAGGCGCATGCATCCCGCCATAGCCCCCATGATCGAGCGTGCAGCCTTTATCGGAGGATGCGACGGCGTCTCGGCCGTTGCAAGCGCACGGCTCATTGGCGAGGAGCCGTCGGGCACCATCCCCCATTCTCTCGTCCTCATCGTGGGCGACACCGTGGAGGCTACGAAGGCTTTTGACGAGGTGATCGACGGGAGTGTACCCCGGGTATCGCTGATCGACACTTTTCAGGATGAGAAATTCGAGGCTGTCCGCGTGGCGGAAAACCTGGGGGCGCGCCTGTTCGGCGTCCGGCTCGACACCCCCTCGTCCCGGAGAGGCGATTTCTTGAACATTCTCAAAGAGGTCCGCTGGGAGCTCGATCTCCGGGGCTTCACCGGAGTGAAGCTCATTGTCTCGGGCGGTCTCGATATCCCCGACGCGCTCGAGCTCAAAGACGTGGTTGACTCATTCGGCGTGGGCACGCACATCTCAAGCGCGGCAGTGCTCGATTTTTCCATGGATATCGTGGAGATAGAGGGCAAGCCCCTGGCCAAGCGGGGCAAGCTCTCGGGCAGAAAGTCCGTGCTGCGCTGCCCGTCGTGCAGGGAGGATGTCGTGGTGCCCTACGGATCGGCGCTCAGGTGCGGGTGCGGCGGCGAGCCCGTATCCCGGCTGGTGAGCATCATGGAATCGGGCCGCGTGGTATACGATTTCCCCACGCCCCGGCAGATTCGGGCCCGGTGCATCGAAGAGCTCGATGCGCTTCGCAACGGCGCCCCGAGAAAGGAATTTCTCGGTCTATGATAAACCCTTTTTTCTTCGAGAACAACACCCTGTCAATCCTTGACCAGCGGATGCTGCCGGAAAAAGAGGTCTGGATCCCCTGTAGGGAATCGGACGACGTGGCCCAGGCCATCCGGACCCTTGCGGTACGAGGCGCCCCGGCCATCGGGATCGCAGCCGCGTATGGATGCGCTCTTGCCGCCCGCTCAGGCAGGAGCAGCCTGGAAAGGGCCGCACAGACCCTTATCAGTGCACGCCCAACAGCGGTCAACCTTTCCTGGGCTGTCCGCAGGGTGCTCGATGCGCTCGCCGACATACCGGAAAACGGATTGTACGGCGCGGCCCTGCATGAGGCCCGGGAGATCTGGGAAGAAGAGAAACAGGCCAACGAGGCCATGGCGCGGATCGGGACTGTCCTTTTTCCTGAAGGCAAGGCGTGCTCTGTGCTCACCCACTGCAATGCCGGCTCGCTCGCGACCGGGGGTATCGGCACGGCCCTGGGCGTAGTCCGCAAGCTCTACGAGCAGGGCAAGCTCTTAAGGGTTTATATGGACGAGACCAGGCCCCTGCTGCAGGGGGCCAGGATCACGGCCTATGAGATGTGCCGCTTAGGCATACCGGCCACGCTCATCACGGACAGCATGGCGGGCTGGCTCATGAAGCAGGGCCGGATCGACGCCGTGATCGTGGGAGCCGACCGCATCGCGCGCAACCTCGACACCGCCAACAAGATCGGCACCTATTCGCTTGCCGTGCTCGCCCGCAGCCACGGCATTCCGTTCTATGTCGCAGCGCCTTTGTCCACCTTCGACCCCCATATCGCGACCGGTGCAGAGATCCCCATCGAGGAGCGCCATAAGGAAGAGATCCTCTCGTTTAAGGGATGCAGGTGCGCACCCGAGGTGGAGGTGTTCAACCCGGCATTCGACGTGACCGGTCACGAGCTGATCACCGCGGTCATCACCGAAAGAGAGGTCCTGTATCCAAACAGCGGGGGCCGGGCTTAAGATTCTCCCAGGAGGATATGCTCCCCGGTCCGATTCTTGGCCATGCCTTTTTTAACTCCCGGTCCGGCAGGGAAGATCACGCCTCCCGGGCCCCGGCTGGTAAAGGCCGCCTTCAGGAAGGCATCCCGGCAGGCTTTCGCCCGTTGCCGTTTGCCCGATCGGAGATGATGAGGCGGTACTCACCCTTGAACCACTCCTTCTTGAGAGTCCGGTCTTCGGTAACAGACAGCTCTTCTTGCTGAAGGAGGTTGAAGAAGTCCTGTTCGTAAGTCACCCTGCCAAAGTCGATGGTAGTGACGTATTTCAGGCGGGGCTTGATGAAGTCGAGCAGGGGCGAGCGGTGTTTGAACATGGTCTGGAAGAACACGACCTTGCCCTCTGGCCTGAGCCAGGGCTTGATCCTCTCCAGCACGAGCTGCTGGTTGTGAAAGAGCATGAAGCTCATGCTGAAGAGTATATAGTCGAAATACTGATCCTGAGGCGGCACATAGGACTCCACGGCCGAATACTGCACCTTGATGTTGTCGCTCAGATTCCACTGCCGGATGAGATTTCTGCAGTGCTTCAGATACTGCCGGTTGATATCGATGCCGGTGATGTCGAGCCCTTTGGATCTGATCAGCCCGTGGTACTGCCTGATCATGATTCCGTTGCCGATGCCCACGTCGAGGATTCTTGAGCCCGGGGGAAAGAACTCCAGACAGTTCTGATAACAGATATGCGTCACATCATCGATTATGAGCTTGTAGAGATAATTGATCATTGCACCAATCCTGTAAGCATAACAATAATGGTAAGGATGCAAGAGTGAAAGCACAAGTAATTATCAGGCAGGTTTTATTAAATAAGGATGGTTATTCGGTATGATAGGATCGCCGCGCAGAAAAGGCCCCGCTTTTTATGCGCAGGAGTTCCACGGTGTATACCGAGGATCTTGTCTGACAAGAATGCCCGATCATGGCCGCTGCCTGCCGAGCATTACCTTCAGCGCTGAGAAAACACCAACAGGGAGTATTCTCATACCGAAAGACATCCAGCTCTTTGAGGGGGGATCGTACCGGGGATTCTCCTCCATGATGATGGCGCGCTGCCTGCAGACCTCCACGCATAGCCCGCATCCAATGCATTTTTCAGGATCAAACACATGGACAGAGTCCTGAAGCCCGTGGGCGTTCGTGTTGCACACCCGCGCGCACAGGCCGCAGCCGGTGCAGAGATCTTCGTCCACACGCGCCAGGAAGTGGGGATGGGCCAGGGAAACCCGGCCTCCGTAATGGTTGATCGACTCGATATAGTGGCAGCAGCAGCCACAGCAGGTGCACACGGCGTTGGGGTTGGAGGGCTCGAGGTTTGCCGCCATGAACACGAGGTTCTTCTTCCACCGCTCGCGCACGATCGCGTGCATCTCTTCCCTGTTCACCCTCTGGCCGGTCCCGGCTTCCACCGCGGAGAGCGCAAAGGACCCGAACACCAGGCATCCGTCTTCGGCGGAGGCCCTCCTGCAGGGGTCGCCGGAAAAGAGCCCGGACTGCCTGCACTGACAAACGTTCAGAACCGCCATGTGCTCGTGCGAGGCGATCATCCTCGACATGAGGTCTGCATCAACTACGCGGCTCTTCTGCTCGACCGTGCTCTGCAGGGGAATATTGCGGATTACGGGGCTGGGCCTTGTGTTGTATCCGCTCGTGTATCCGGTCGCATACAGGGCGTTGATGAGCCGGGCGTATCGGCGGTGCCAGGGCGTGTCGCTGCCGTCCATGAGGAGATACTCGAACATTCCCGGGATCAGCGGAAGCAGTGCATATCCCCGCTTCGTGCTCAGGATGACCCTTCGCTCCGCCATGGTGTTGAGGAGCGCAGCCGCTTTACCGGGGGGCATCTTGGCCCTGCGGGCGATGGTATTCACAGACCGGGAGATGTAGTAGGGGAGATGAACGGCCAACCCCGCCTCTTTTGGGGTAAAGAGGTGCGAAACGATCTCCAGGAGACGATCGCTCAAAGGCGGCCCAAGGAGCCAGACCGAGCTGAAGACCTTTGCCAGCTTTTTGTGCTCGGCGTGAATTGAATTTTTATCCATAAAAACACATCCCTTTTCATCCTCGCAGGACCAGGACGATCCAGGAGAAAAGGCATCCGATCTCAACTGATTGTTATATACACTATTTTTCCTGAAGGCAGTAGGGAATAACATGAATCGCATCTTGATGAGAATCATGTTATTCTCATCTACGATATTACAAAAAAGGTGCTGATACATATGGAATGGTTGGCAAAAAGCGGTGTTGTCGGATACGTTCTCGTGGGCATTTCCATTATCACCTTGGCTGTATTTCTCGAACGCCTGGCTGTCCTCCACCGGGAACGCAAAAGGCTGAGGCAAGGCAGAGGCATCTTGGAAAAGGTCACCCGGATGATCAGGGAAAATGCAGGGATGCCGGGAAGCCAGCTTGCGGAACTCATCTCGTTGAAGATCGAGGACAAGATTGAGCAGCTCTCTTCGAGCATCACGTTTCTGCGGCTGTCCTCGACCATTTCTCCGCTGCTCGGGCTCCTGGGAACCGTGCTCGGCATGATCAAGGCGTTCAAGCAGGTATCGGAGATGGGCGGCTTGGTGAAACCCTCCGTACTTGCCTCAGGCATATGGATGGCGCTGCTGACCACGGCTGAAGGCTTGATCGTCGCAATAGCCGCGTTCTTTATGTACCACTATCTCCAGCACCTCGTAGGAAGGATCGAAAAAACCATTGCACGCGAGGCCGAGGTGAAGATCCTCGAGTACAGTAATGACCAGATGGCCGGGATACAGGGTAAATGATCAGGATACGCCATAAACCGAAAAAAAACAGCGACTTCATGAGCATCGAGATGACGCCTCTGGTGGATGTCGTCTTTCTCCTGCTCATCTTCTTTCTCCTGACCACGTCGTATATCAACCCGAGCATGGATCTGAACCTGCCCGAGGCAAAGACCTCGCAGATCAACGATCATGTGGATCCCTATACCATAGCCATTGCACAAGACGGGTCGTTCACGATCAATCAGGCGCCTGCCGTGCTCGGGGATATCGCGAAGATACCTTCTGGCAGCGACGTGCTCGTACTTGAAGACAAGGCCGGACCGTTCGGCGTGTTTATCGGGGTCCTCGATACGCTCAGGGAAAACGGGCATACGAAGATCTCCATTGTAACCGATGAAAAGGCCGATTAGGATTCTCGCCTTTGTCCTGGTTTCAGCAGTCATGCACATGGGCGTTTTTCACCTGTTTGAGGGGATCGCGGTGAACCGCCCGGCGCATGAGCCTGTCCAGGTGTCCCTGGTCTCGCAGAAGGCCCCTGAAAAAACCATTCTCGCCGAATCACCGAAGCCGAAACCAAAACCCGAGCCCAGACTCGAGCCGAAGCCGGTTCAGGATCCGGCTCGGGAGCCTGAGCCCCAGGAACCCCGCGAGGCTCCCGTGGAAGCGGCGGAACCAGTGATCAAGAGCAAGACATCCGCCTTTGAGAAGCCCTCTCACGAGATCGGGACGGTGGATTCCCGGATAGTGGCGGCCGCCTACGAGAGACAGGTGGCCGAGATCATCCGCCGCAACCTTCAGTATCCGTCCAATGCCAGAAGAAGGGGAATCGAGGGCACGGTGCTCGTGCGGTTTGTTATCGAGGGCCGGGGCAGGGCGTCGGATATCCGGATCGTACGGTCATCCGGGGCACCGATCCTCGACAGAAACGCGCTGGAGTCAATCGCGAAATGCAGCTTTCCTCCTCCGCCCGGCAGCAGCGTCGAGATCAGTCTGCCCATCACCTTCCGGCTCATCAAGGAGAGGTAGTGTGCGGAGTCGTCCCATCCGGCTCTCATCGT
>JALNWY010000108.1 GCA_023230665.1 Deltaproteobacteria bacterium | reverse complement strand
GTGGCAAATCCGCCCGTGGTCGGGTGCCCGTCCTTGACCGAGCCCGCCCCTGGCATCACCGGAGCCACCCTGTACCAGGACCCTCTGAACTATCTGGTGCTCGCACAGATAGCCAAGCCGGACATCAAAAACCTGGGCATGATCTACAGCGATGACGACAACGCGGTTGCCTTCAACACCGAGGTCACCCGCAAGGCATCCCGACTCGGGATCACCATGCTGACCAAGGAAATCGGAAAGTCCGACTCCCTGACACCGACTGCGCTCGAGCTGATCAATGCCGGAGCGGACTCCTTTGCAATTCCCCTTGACGCCTACTACGGCCTGCGTGACCAGGAGCACGGCAAGGAGCTTCTTGCCGTGGCTGCAGAGCACAACATGCCGGTCTTTGCCTTTGTGAACTACGACGAGAAGGGCGCGCTGCTCTATGCCGGTCCCGACTTCCATCACATCGGCGTGCTCTCCGGCAGGCAGGCAGCAGCGATCCTCAAGGAGAGCAAAAAGCCCGAGGAGCTTCCCATCCTGGCGCAGAAGGATCTTCAGATATTCATCGACCGGCAGATTGCCGAGAAACTCGGGATCGAGATCTCCGAGGAACTCCTTCAGGCGGCAAAGGAACGGTGACCCATGGCAAAGTCTTAGTAGCGCCCTGGCCGCCATCCTTAGAGAAAGAACACTCTGATGAGCCGGACGAGAAACAATGGCACGCCTCATAAAAAGGGCTCGGCGTTGAGCTGCTCGACCCCATGGCCCCGCATGAGCGGCGTGCTCGTGTCGATGTAGACCAGTTCTGCTCCGCCCCCCTTCAGGGAGCCGGGTACGGTGTCGCACGACAGGGGCCGGTTTGAGATCTGGGAGTCCAGCCGGAAAACGGGTCCTGGGAGGCGTTGAAATCCCGGATCTTTGCCATCTCGGCGAGCACTGCGCGGAAGAGCGCGGCAACCGAGTCTGTGTCCAGGGTTGTGAATGAGCCGGTTACCGATGGCGCCCGAGAGAAGCCTTTTCTGAATACCATAGACCACCCCGTTTCCCTTCAGCGGAATCATCGGGGCCGATGCATACCTCGGCACATGGATACCGATATCCTCACTGAGCACTGGGAATCACTGATAAGATTACTTTTACACAGGCTTTTTGGGGGATAAATAGCTTGACAACATTTAAGCTTGTAATATAAGTGGGGACATCCAATATCGAATCAAGGGGGAAAGAACACGCATGGCTGTAAGTATCAGGCTGACTCGCGGCGGCTCGAAGAAGAAGGCGTTCTTCCGGGTGGTTGTTACTGATTCCAGAAGCAAAAGAGATGGAAGATTCCTTGAAATCGTAGGCCATTTCAATCCAAAGACCAGACCGGAGAGCATTTCTCTGGATATGGACCGGATCAATGAATGGATGAAGAAAGGGGGTCAACTAACCCCGGCAGTGAAAAAGCTCATAAAAGAAAAGGGGCAGGACATCGAGAGTTCAGGCACAAAATAAATTCCGTGTGGTGAGAGGTTATGATGAGAGAGTTAATAGAGTACATTGCCAAGGCTTTAGTTGACAATCCGGAAGAGGTTTCTGTTTCTGAGGTTGAGGGTGAGGTGACTTCTGTAATCGAACTCAGAGTGGCAAAGTCCGATCTGGGGAAGGTGATCGGGAAGGAAGGCCGCACCGCGCGGGCAATGCGAACACTACTCACAGCAGCGTCCACCAAGATCAAGAAAAGGGCTGTACTGGAAATCATCGAGTAAATGAAGCACGATCTCGTTGAGATCGCCAGGATCTCGAGCCCCAACGGGCTCAAAGGAAAGATGTGGATCACCCCGTACGGGGATTCTGTTGAAAGACTCTGTTCCTATACTCACCTGATAATCGGTGATCAGGGCATACCCAGAAAGATTCTTTCCTGCACACCGCGCAGAGGCGGGTGTGTCCTCAAACTCGAAGGCATAGACGATATCGGCCAGGTCGACGCGATCAGGGGCGAAACTCTCTACATAACCGCCGGGCAGCTCGAACCGCTGAAGAAAGACGAGTTCTACTGGAAAGATCTCCTGGGCATGAAAGTGGCGGACGAGCAGGGCACGGAACTGGGGGAGATCATCAGGATCTTCTCAACCGGGAGCAACGACGTATATGTGGTCAACCCGGACAAGGAGTATTACATCCCTGCCACCAGGGACATCATCAAAGAGATCTCCTTGGAGAAGCGGCTTGTGGTGATCGACTCCTCGCTGCTCGAAGGCCTGCTCGATTGATCCCCTTATCGAGGCCTCTATGATCGTCAACATCATCACCCTGTTTCCGGACATGTTTTCCGGGGTGTTCAGTGAAAGCATCCTGAGCCGCGCGATACAGGGCGGGCACGTGGACGTGCAGCTCATACACCTCCGGGAGTACGGCCTCGGCACCCACCGGGTCGTCGACGACACCCCGTACGGGGGCGGAGGCGGCATGGTCCTGAAGCCAGAACCTATAGCAGCGGCCCTGGAAAGCCTTCCGGAGAGAGGCCGTGTGATCCTCACCACGCCACGGGGGAGGCTCTTCAGACAGGCTGACGCCCTGCGTCTGAGCTCGCTCAATGTCATCACGCTCATCTGCGGCCACTATGAGGGCATCGATGAACGCGTGAGCGAACTTTTCGTCCATGAAGAACTCTCCATCGGAGACTATGTGCTCACCGGTGGCGAGCTGCCTGCCATGGTGATCATCGATGCCGTGGCAAGGCTGATACCGGGCGTCCTGGGGCAGGACACCACGATAAGCGGTGATTCGCACTATCACGGGCTGCTGGAGCACCCTCACTATACCCGTCCCCGAGCGTTCCGGAACCTGGCCGTACCCGAGGTGCTCCTTTCCGGGAATCACGAGCAGATCAGGGCATGGCGACGGGAGATGGCAGCCAGAAAGACCCGCGAGACCAGGCCCGATCTGATAGAGAATCCTCTGCCCGGAGGAAGGGGAGAGGAGAATGAATGAAGGAGTCGCCTTCATTCAGATCCGGGTCGGGAAGGGAGCATAAAAAGATGGAGGAGATGAAGAAGTGCTTTCTGTAGGATTGCTCCACTGGCCGTGCCTTGACAAGAACGGAGAGGAGATCGCCACTGCCATCACCAACCTGGATTTACATGATCTTGCAAGAGTATGCTTGACATATGGGATAGATAGGCTTTATATCGTTCACCCAAACGATGTCCAATTGGCTTTTGCCAGGAGGATCATGGATCATTGGCTTGAAGGGTATGGAGGCAAGTACAATCCTATACGGAAAAAGGCCTTTGAAGTGATCACCCTGGTCAAGGACCTGGAAGACATAAAACGGCTGACCGGTGCATATATGATTGGAACTTCGGCTACGCGCATGGACGGTTGCATCTCCTGGGAACAGGCGCGGACGATCGCGTCCACCAGGGATGCATGCCTGGTTTTCGGGACAGGCTGGGGACTCGCGCCGAGGCTTCTGAAAAGCCTTGATGCGGTCATAGAGCCTATCAGCAGCGCGGGGAATGATTTCAACCATCTGTCGGTCCGTTCCGCCGTTTCGATAACCATAGACCGGATTGCAGGAGGGAACACATGAATATCATCGACAAATACGAGCAGGAGCAGATGAAGGACAGTCTGCCTGAGATACGGATCGGCGACAAGGTGCGCGTGTCCACCAAGATCGTCGAGGGGTCGCGGGAGAGGCTTCAGGTCTTCGAAGGGGTGGTCATCGCTCGTCATCGTGGCAACAACCGCGAATCCATCACGGTCCGCAAACAGTCCTACGCCGTGGGCGTGGAGCGGGTCTTCCCCCTGCATGCCCCTGTAGTGGACAAGGTGGAGGTGGTGAGCCACGCCAAAGTCAGAAGGGCCAAGCTCTACTATCTGCGCGCGAAGAGAGGCAAGGCTGCACGGTTGAAAGAACTGCGCGGCTAGCATGTCGCTCGAGGATTCCCTCATCGTCCGTGGGTGCTGGCCTGTATGCGGCATCGACGAGGCGGGAAGGGGACCGCTGGCCGGCCCTGTGGCCGCGGCGGCCGTGATCATGGAACCCGGGCATGAGCTCAGGCGCCTGGTGAGGGATTCCAAGAAACTGGGCCCTTCCCGCAGGGAGCGCCTCTTTGAAGCCATCATGCAGGCGCCTGGCATCCACGTGGGGTTCTCCCTGGTGAACGAACGCTGCATCGAGGATATCAACATCCTCAAGGCATCGCTCAAGGCCATGAAAGAGGCAGTGCTGAATCTCGGGCTCGAGCCTCGGTATGCCGTTATCGACGGAAATGTTGCGCCTGATCTGCCGTGCAGGTGCTACACGGTGGTCCGGGGCGACGAACTGGAACCTTCCATATCCGCTGCAAGCATCGTTGCAAAGGTCATCCGGGACAGGCATATGGAACAGATGGACAGGCTCTATCCCGGCTACGGGTTCGCACAGCATAAGGGATACCCCACCAGGGCTCATTACGAGGCACTCCGGCGTCTGGGAGCGTGTCCGATTCACCGGAGGAGCTTCCATGGAGTCATTGCCATCGACCAGGAAAAAAGGCAGTAAAGGCGAAGAGATCGCTCGAAAATACCTGGAGAAAAAGGGCTACCGGATCCTGGATCTGAATTATCAAACCCGCACAGGCGAGATCGACATTATTGCCCTCGACCGTGACATCGTGGTATTTATCGAGGTGAAAACATCGACAGGGCGGGCGTTCGGCGACCCCCTGGCCTGGGTGCCCGACTGGAAACAGAAGCGGATTGTCCGGGTGTCCCGGATCTACCTGCTGAAGAAACGCCTCTCTGGAGCTCAGGTACGATACGATGTGGTGGCTGTCGACCCGGCAAGGAGGGTGTGTCATGTCGAAGACGCATTCAGACCCGCAGGCGAGTTTCTTATGTGACCAGAATCTGGGCAGACTCGCGCGGTGGCTGAGGATCATGGGCTTCGACACCGAGTATATGCGCACCTGGGACGAGAACGCTCTTAAGCGTGCCCGTACAGATGGAAGAATACTCCTGACCCGGAGGCGGGAATTTGCTTCGGATCGGCAATCAATCGTCCTGAAACACGATTTTCTGAAAGATCAGCTCCGCTGCCTTGATAAACGTCTGAAACTCAGTGAAAAGCTCCAGCCTTATTCACGGTGCAGCATTTGCAATGCATCGCTGAAGTATGTTAAGGCTCAGGACGTGAAAAATCTGGTCCCGGAATATGTCAGTACGACCCGGGAAGCCTTTGTCAGATGTCCGCGCTGCCTGAGGATCTACTGGAAGGGGACCCATACGGTCAAAATGGTTGATGCCATGCATCGAATATTCTCAACCCGGGCGGGATCATGAGCAAACCCGACCTGGAAAAACTGCTCTCCATCGTCAAAGGCAAGCGGAAGGTTTTCATCATCACCCACGAGAACCCCGACCCCGACAGCATTGCATCCGCGTTCGGGCTCAAGTATATCTTCCGCAAGGCCTTGGGCATCATCTCGGTCATCATCTACAGCGGCATCATCGGCAGGGTGGAAAACCGGTGCATGGTCAAGCTCCTGAACATCGACATGACGCCATTGAGCTCGGTGAACCTCCGGAATTCCTCGGTCGTGATCCTGGTGGACTGCCAGCCGCACACCGGCAATGTGGTCCTGCCGCCCGGCATCACCCCTAATGCGGTGATCGACCACCATCCCTTGCGGAAGTCATCCACCAAGGCGGAATACATCGACGTGCGCAAGAGCATCGGCAGCACCTCGACCATTATCACCCAGTACATCAAGCAGCTGGGCCTGCCCTTGGACCGGAGGGTGGCTACCGCCCTGTTCTACGGCATCAAATCCGACACCCGGGACCTGGGCAGGCAGGCTTCCGACGCCGATATCCGCGCGTCGGTCTACCTCTTCCCGAGCACGCTCCAGAAAAAGCTCGCACGGATCGAACACCCGGAAAAGCCCAAGGAATATTTCATTGAGCTCTGCTCCGTGCTCAACAACGCCAGGATCTACGGCGACGCAGTGGTGGCACGGGTGAATATGATCGGCTGGCCCGAGATGATAGGCGAATATGCCGACGAGCTCATCCAGATCGAGGGGATCAGGTGGTGTCTGTGCTACGGCCGGCACAACGGATCGATCCTGTTCTCCATCCGCACCACGCGGTCGAGCCACATGGCAGGCGTGCTCGCGCACAAGATCTCCCTCGGCATCGGCAAGGGGGGCGGGCACGAGACCTTTGCCGCGGGCAAGATCGACCTGGCTCAGGCCCTGAAAAAGGTGAAGGACCCGGAAGACATCCTGGTGAAGCGGTTTCTCAAGGAGGTTTCTCCGCGGGGTGCGGAGCCCGTGATGCTCATCAGCAGGGACAAGGCGGAGATCAAACCCTCAGAACCCGGGGTCAATGCCTAAGAGCCCGGCTGCGTAGCTCACCATTTCCCGGTCTTCCTCCTGGTTGACCTTGGCGATTCCCTGGATTCTGTCCATGCTCCCCGACCTCACGATCCCGGCGATCTCCCATGCATAGGGATGGAAGTTGAAGCGCTTCCGGTGCAGGTGGTTGGCCAGGGCGTTCAGCAGGCAGTTGGTGGAGTTGGGATCGGTATCCTTGGGCTTCACCCATCCGAGTGAGGAGATCTTCTCCACAATAGCGTCCTCGTCATACTCCATGAATGCCAGGGGGTGTATGTTCACCGGCCAGCGAGACTGGTCGACCTCCAGATCCGTATCGCTCAGGAAGTAGGACTTGAGCTCGTCACCGGCAAGCCCGATGAGCGGGTCTCTCACCGAGCGGTGAGAAAACTTCTGCAGCCTGGGATTGGTCTGCATGATGGCGGAGCTGATGGGCGCCTGGCCCGGGGACCACCCGAAGGCCACCAGGGGGATGTGATAGGAAAGCGCAGTCTTTAAGACCATGGCCTTGACCATCCCGATGCAGGTGGTGCAGATGGAGCTGGCCCGGTCAAGGGTTTTGGGGCTGTAGATATTATTTTCCGCCGCAAGGCCAAAGACCTTTTTCATGAGGGCGAAAGGGGGGCTGAAAACCATGCACGCCGCCCCCATGGTGTCGGTCATGCGCCGGATGTTCACCATGGCCTGATTCGATATGAACCCGTTGTCGAAGACAAGGGCCAGCACCTTGAGATTGTACTGCTTTGCAAGAAGATAGAGCGTATAGGTGGAGTCCTTGCCGCCGCTGTATGCCAGCAGGACATCGAATGAGCCCTTTGAGCGGCTGCTCTGAAGCAGGGTCTCGAACTTTTCCCGGTGGGCCTGTTTTTCGCGGCTGTCCGGGATGGGAATGTTCCTGCAGTAGTTGCAGACACTCGCTTCATCGAACTGAATGCCGGGGAAGCTCTCCGGCAAAACGCATTTCGAACAGATTGTCATGATTTCAACGCCTCCTTGTCGATCTTGCCCGAAGGCTTCTTGGGCAGGGACCTTGCGATAGTGAAATGCCTGGGATGCTTGTGGGGCGCCAGGCGCTCACCGATAAAGGATTTCAGGGCGTCCAAGTCGAAGGCCTTCTCATCAAGCGGCACCACAAAGGCCTCGGGCACCTCGGAGAGATACTCGTCGGGCCTTCCGATGACCGCTGCCTCGTGTACCATGCCCGATTCCACGATCGCGTCCTCGATCTCCCTGGGCGACACCCGTTCCCCCCCGATCTTGAGCATTTCCTTTTTCCTGCCGGTGAGAAAGATGAAGCCCTCGTCATCCAGGTGACCCAGGTCTCCGGTCACGAGACCCCAAGGCTTGATGACCTTCTGCGTCTCCTGGACGTCTTTCCAGTAGCCGAGCATGATGTTCTCGCCCGAGGCGCAGATGTTTCCCACCTCGAAAGGCCCCAGAACCGTGCCGCTGTCGTCCCTGATGGTGACCTTGACCTGGGGGATGGGTATGCCGATGGAGCCGAGCTTGTCCTTGATCAGCCGTTCGGGGGGCAGGTAGGTGAGCCGCGCCGCTGCCTCGGTCGCGCCGTACATGATGTAGAGCGAGGTTTTGCCGATGCAATCCAGGAGCCGTCTGGTCAGGGCGGGCGCCATGGCGCCTCCGGCCTGGGTGATGTAGCGCAGGCTCGGGATCGAGGTCTTGGGAAACACGGAGCGATTGAGCAGGATGGCGAAGGTGGAGGGAACACCCGCAAAGCCGGTCACCTCTTTTTCGACCATGTCCTTGACCACGGAGTTGGGAAAGGCGAAACGGTTGTTGATTACCACCGAGCCCCCGACCATGAAATGGGTGTTGAGCAGGGTCTTGCCGTATACATAGTAGAAGGGAAGGACCGCCATGACCCGGTCCGTGTCGCTCAGTCCCAGATAGGAGACAATGGACGCCGTGTTGGCGCACAGGTTGTTGTGGGTCAGCATCACGCCCTTGGGTCTGCCCGTACTACCCGAGGTATATACGATGGCGGCAAGGTCGTCGTGCTTGAGGTTGGTCTCCGGCACCCCCTGGGGCATGGACTCCACATCGCTCCAGGTATAGCGCCTGGCATGCCCGTTGAAGAGATCCCCATCGGGCACGATGACGCAGGGAATATTGATCTCCTGGAGCCTCATGGCGCTCGATTGGGACAGGATACACACCCGTGCGCCCGAGTTCTCGATGTAATAAGCGGCCTCTGCCGGTGTGCTCCGGTCAGCCACTTCCACACAGACTCCGCCTGCCTTGAGCACCCCGTAGTAGCTCACCACGCTCCTGATCGAATTCTCCATGATCAGCAGGACCCGGTCGCCCTTCTGTAATCCATGTTCGATGAGCAGGCGGGCAAGCCTGGCGGCAAGCGACTCCAGCCCGGCAAAGCTGGCGCTCTGCGCGCCGTCGAGCAGGGCGGTTTTCTCTGGAAATCGATGCGCGGACGATTCGAGGAACTGGTGGACGAATCCGGCCACTAAGAGATTCCCTTGGTTTTCAGGAAATTGACGATGTTGTTGACGGTCTCGAGGTTTTCCGGGATCAGCTCCTCGTCTTCGATCTTGATTCCATAGGCGGCCTCCAGGTATTCGACGAGCTCAAGCACGCCTGTGGAATCCATAATGCCGCTCTCAATCAGGGATTCGTCAGGATCGATCCGGGCATCGGATCTGCCCATGATAAAATTCTCTTTGATGAATTCAACAACATCCTTCAATATGTCTGGCATTTTACCCTCTCGAATAATACTCTTTGTGTGAGACCTATCGGTATCTTATAAAGCAAAATTGATAATTTCAATGGGAAAATTGACCGATCGGCCCGCTGATCGGCTGCGCACGATGATAACGGACCGCTTGCGCCAGCCCTGTTGCCTTGAAAACATTCTTTGGCCAAGGCTCTGCACGACATGGATTCAGTTATTCATGCCAGCGGAGTCGTGCTGTTTGTCGAGAAGTCCGCAGTCAGCAAGTGTTGTCCGGACCGTGGTGAAGGCAAAATCCCCGAGCAGACGGCTGAACCTCGTGAACGAACGGTTGATGCCTGTGTAGGTGCGAAACCTGGACAGCAAGGATGCCCCGGCGACTCGCGGGGTATCGGGGTTGAGCTCCCAGGGGTGGATATAAAACACAAAAGGATCCCCCTGTCGCTGGAGGCGTCTCAGTGCGGTCCTGATCACGCAGTAGGGCAAAAGCCTGAAATAACCGCCTCCTGAAACAGGAATATTGACCGGGCCTATCTTCAGAGTGGAGATGGGAAACTCCACCAGAGAGCTTCCTTCGATCCTGTGAGGCACCCTGGGCGCATCGGGGATGCCATAGTAGTCGTGATAGATCGGGAAGATGCTCGAATCGTACTTGAATCCAAGCTCTTCCAGAATGTTTAAGGCCCACAGCGTGCTCCCGGTTATTGAGTAGGTGGGGGCGCGATACCCGATGACGCGATCCCCGATGCAGTCTTCGAGCACGTCCTTTGCCCTCGATACGTCCCTGCGGAATGTATCCGGGTCCTGGCTGGTAATGACCTGGTGCATATGGCCGTGACAGGCGATCTCGTGCCCGCGCGCATGGATGGCCTTGACGAGCTTCCGGTTGCGCTCCGCTATCCAGCCGAGGCAGAAAAAGGTCGCGGAGACGGCCTTCTCGTCAAGGAGATCGAGGATCCTGTCCGTATTGCCTTGCACAGCCGGAGAATACTCCTCCCACGCGCTGGCGGGAATGATGCCTGCAAACGCATGGATCTGAAAATATTCCTCCACATCGATGGTCAGAGCATGTCTCATACTGGATTGTATAATATAGACAGACAAGCCATACCGCAAGACATGAATTGGCT
>JALNWY010000107.1 GCA_023230665.1 Deltaproteobacteria bacterium | reverse complement strand
GTGATGAGCGCGATCTCGCAGGTGCGGTAGTAGGCCACCAGCTCTCTCCGGGGCAGGGACCGGAAGATGTAGTGCACCGGAGTCCAGCCCACCTCGGTGTATCTGCCGTTGATCTCGCCAACGAGCCGCTCGATCTCGTGCTTGAGCTTTTCGTATTCTTCCACTCCCTGCCTGCTGGGCACCACCACCTGGAGCAGGGTGACCTTTCTCCTCATCTCGGGGTATCGCGCAAGTGCGTTCTCGAATGCCATCAGGCGCTGGGTTATGCCCTTGGTGTAGTCCAGACGGTCGACCCCGAGGATGATCTGCCTCCGGGGCAGGTTCGCATGGATGATCCATGCCTGGTCCGCCACCTCCTGGGTCTTGGCGAAGTCGGCGAACTCCCGGTAGTCGATGCTGATGGGGAACGAGCCCGCAAGGACCCGGCGGTCGTCCACGGTGATGGTATTCACCTGCCCCCTGCCCGAAACCCGGTAGCCCAGGAGCGCGCGCACGCAACCGATGAAGTTCCTGCGGTCGCGCGCGGTCTGGAAACCGATGAGGTCGTACTCGAGCAGGGCCTCCAGGATCTGGAACCTCCAGGGGAGCTTCAGGAAGATATCGAGCGGCGGAAAAGGGATGTGCAGAAAAAACCCGATCTGACGGTCGAGACCCAGCCCTCTGAGCTCGCGCGCCACCAGGATGAGCTGGTAGTCGTGCACCCAGAGGTAGTCGCCCTTGTGGGTGTGGTTCTTGACATGGTCGGCGAATTTTCTGTTCACCTGCTGGTAGGTCTCCCAGTAGCGCGGATCGAAGTTGCAGTGGTTGAAGAGGTCATGAAACAGGGGCCAGAGAATCTCATTGGAAAAACCATGGTAATACTTTTCGATCTCTTCCCTGCACAGGTGCACATACCTCAGGGAATACCCGGTCCGGCTCGTTCCCGTGGTGAGGAGACTGTTCAGGCGCCTCTCGCTCGGACAGTCTTCCCGGGGGATGCCGAGCCAGCCCAGCCACAGCCCTCCCCGGTGCTTCAGGACCGGCCCCATGGCGGTGACGAGCCCCCCTGATCCGGGGCTGACCTGCCACTGGCTCGAACCTGCCCGTCTGATTACGATGGGCAGGCGATTGGACACGACCACTAACCGTCCTGGATCCATGATATACCCCCCTTGAAAGCGGGAAGGGAGAAGTCTGCCCATGCCTCCAGAAATTCCCGGACAGCCGGTATGTCGGGCAGGAATCCCCGGGCCGCGGTGGGCCGGCCCGCATCGCCTACCCTGATGCCATAGCCGTGACTGCGGATCTTGAGAAAGGCGTCCTCGTCCGTGTCGTTGTCTCCGATATAGACGCATGCACTCCCCGAGGGCATCCCCAGGCGGAGTTCCTCCAGGGCGTCTCCCTTGTTCCATCCCGTGGCGCGCACCTCCACCCCGCCGTTGAATCTGCGGACTTCCAGGCTGTGCCGGCTGGAAATATCTCGCCAGAGGCGGGCTGCCAGATCTTCGAGACGTGCGGCCTCTTTCGGGTCGAGGCCCCGGGTATGCAGGGCCACGCTGGCTGGTTTCAGCTCAATGGGTCCCTGCAATCCGATTTCCTCTGCAGCTCTCTGTATGCAAGACAACCCCTCTCTCTGCTCACGATTGACAGTCTTGATCACCATGTCTCCGCTGGAGAGCCGTTTTTCCATCCCGTGGCTGCCGATCACGATCCCGTTGAACGATCCCGCCAGGATGAGCACCTCGGCCAGAGGGCGTCCGGATATGATCGCAAGCATGGTATCCGCGCGCTGGTGAATGCGCTCAAGGGCGCCGGGGATGCCCGGATACGGGTATGCCTGCATGCGCTGGACGCAGAAAGGGGCCAGGGTCCCGTCATAATCCAGGGCCAGGAGCTTGTTTCCGTGACGGGACAGAACATCCCAGAAATCCGGCAGGCCGATGATTTTTGGTCTCTTCTTTTCCCTTCCGATTCTCATAGCAGCTCGATCCTGTCCTGGGTTTCGTTGGCAACGGCAAAGATCAGGGTGAGATATTCGCGAAGATGGCGCGTGATGAGAAAGTTCTCCCGGACGAACTCCCGGGCCTTCTGGCCCATCTCTTCGAGCTTCTCCCTGCGCTTGAGGAGATAGCGGATGCGCAGGGCCGCGCCTTCGGGGGTGTTGACGAGAAACCCGGTGTGATGGTTGACCACTTGAAGCCTGATCCCGCCGGTATCGCCTCCGATCACCGGCTTGCCCTTCCAGAGCGCCTCGGTCACGGTCAGCCCGAACCCTTCACGGGTGGACTTCTGGAGGATAATATCCGATATCCGCTGCAGAGCATTGATGGTGAGGTTGTCGTCAGGAGGCAGGAGCAGGATGTGAATATCCGGGTCGTCTCCCGCGCTGGTCTTGACTTCGTTGAACACCTCTTCGCCCTCGGGGTCGTCCGTGGCCCCTCCCCCTGCGAGAATGAGCTGCACCGGCGTGAACTCTTTGACCAGCCGGTAGGCCCGGACAACTCCCAGCGGGTCTTTGAAGCGGTCAAAGCGGGATATCTGAGTGATGATCGGCCGCTGAGGATCGAGTCCCCACCTGGCATAGGTCTTTCCGAGCTCCTCGGGACCCAGGTCGATATTCTTGTCGCTTAAGGGATCGATGCTCGGAGGGATGAGATACATGGGGTGCGGCAGCCGTTGGGCGAATTCCGAAAGCGACCAGACGCTCGCGTCATAGCCTCTGACAAAATCACGCAGATATTTCCACACCGGCCGGTACGGGCTGCTCACATCGATATGGCACCGCCAGATCCATTTTCCCTTTCTTGCGGGCATGCTCTCGATCATGGCGGCCGGCTGGGGATCGTGGATGAACACCACATCGGCCTCTTCGAGCAGACCCCGAAGGCTCTCGGCGTTTTCCCTGTTCACTGCTTCATAATGCCTGAGCAGATAGTCCGGGATATCGAACCGGTTTCCCTGCAGGGTATTGTGCATGAGTTTGGTGCACTGAAAGAAGTCGGCATCGCCGGTGATGGTTTCCCAGACCGCATCAATGCCCAGCTCATGCTTCAAGGGGATGATCCGGTGGAGGATCTCGGCGACACCGCCGCCCGCCTTGGTTGAGCTGATATGGATGATGCGCTTGCCGCCGAGGAGCTTTGCCAGCTGCCTCAACTGGTCGATGACATCGGTCCCCACGATCTGTTCATACTGTTCGAGGAGGGTAGCCATCACGCTCTTCCTCCCGGCATGTGTTCCGCAAACACATAGGTCAGCTCGTCTCTGAGCTCCACCAGTGAAATGAAGTATGGATCGACCTGGGAAATCTGCTCAACCAGCTCGGCATATCCATTGCCGAAACCGGACACCCAGTGGGTGAAATCATCCCTGCCCCAGGGCGGACGCCTTCTGGCATCGATGAAATGGTAGAAAACACTCCCCAACGACATGTGGGGGATATGCTCGCCCAGCCTCTCCGGCGTGTCCAGCCTCACCCTGGTATCGAATACCACGGTCTGAGACCTGACAAAGTAGAACCGCTGGTTCGCCTTCATCCAGGGAAGCAGCTCGCTCTCATCGATTCTTTCTTCGAGGATATCGATGAGCTCATCCCGAAGGCCCTCCAGATCGTGGTACTCTGAGGGGTTGATCAGGGCTATTCGCTCTGCGAGGGGTTTGTCGCGAAGACCCTGGTAGACCCATATGGCAAAATCGTTCTGATACTCGGGGTTATCGAACTTCGGTCTCAAGAGCCCGCCCCAGAAATGATAATAAATGCTGCTGGGGGGAACGATCTCCAGCCTGTCCCGCAGCTCGCTCAGGGTGTAGGCATACTGGCCCGTGGCTATGGCGATCAATGCGCAGTCCCGCACGGAAAAGGGCTCGGCCATGCTTATCTCCTTCATTCATATGTTCTTGCTGTTTTTCCCGGGCGATTCTCCAGGCAACCTCGTCCAGACTCGTGGAAGGTGAAACCCGGGATTCAACTCACTTGGCGACAACTATGGTATATTGATAAATTCATCTTACAATTCAATAATATACTTCTGACACAATTTGTCAAGTATGGCCGGTCCCTTTGGGCCGGGCTGCAAAAGGGGATGATTCTTGAGATTGCCCGAGCCGGAGCTATTAAATTATCTGTAGAGATGTCCTCTTTTGAAAAAAGAGGAGGGTGAACCATGAAAAGGGCTCGCCTGTGAGCAGCAGGGTTTTTGTTTGATCCGTTCACCCCAAAGTGGCGTCGCAGATGAATCAGGAGGAATAACGCAGACCCTTGACTATGGTCACCGCCGTATCCCGGGCAAAATGCAAACCGGCGCCCGAAAAGGGATCGCACAGCTGTTCGGAGTTGGGAAGAATGCCGGGGGCAAGCCAGGCCTTTTGAGGCCGTGCGGATGTCGTGCCGGGGATGCAGGTTCCCATGAAGATAAATTCCTTATAAAAAAATAACCTGGCCTGTGGAGAGGGAATCCGTGTGCTTCCCGGCATATCAGCCATTCTTCAGAACCGGGATATGCTACCGATTGGGAAACCGGAATACGAAAAAAGAGGAAAAACATCCTGTTATCTTTCGGGATGTCCTTATCAAGAACCTATATAAGGAGGATGAGAGATGAGAAAGTATACCTTTTTGGCGATAGGTGCTCTGTTTATTCTGCTCGTTCTGGGCGGTGTTGCGTATGCGGCCGGCGAGGGAGGAGGAGCAGAGCAGGCAAAGGTGGACATCAACACCGCTACCGTGGACGAACTCCAAGGTGTTCCCGGGCTTGACCAGGAACTGGCCCAGAACATCATCGACTACCGTGAGGCAAACGGGCCATTCTCTTCTGTGGATGAGCTCATCAGTGTCGAGGGTATCGATAACGAAAAACTCGATGTCATGCGCGACCAGATCACTGTCGGCGAGATGCCCGGGTCCCAGCCCATGGGACCTGGGCAGGAACCCGGCGGAATGGACGGCCAGCCCATGGGTGAGCCCATGCCCGGCGAATCGCCGCCAGCCGGCTACTGATCATCAGGAGTAGCAGTATATAAAGAAGAATACTACCTGAAGGGAATGCCGGTGTTCTTGGTGCCGGCATTCCTTTTTCCGTTACAGAAAGCATGTCCTGTCACGGATCAGAGGCATTTCTCTGACATGGTATCGATGATCCCTTTTGTAAAGGGAACAACACACAAGGAGGACAGAAGATGAAAACGTATGGTTGGTTGGCAGTAGGTATTATTACATTCATGCTCGCGATGAGCGGCGTTGTCCATGCACAGTCAAAAGGGGCCCAGCCGATGCAGCAGGGAGCCATGGACCTGGTGAACATAAACACCGCATCAGAGCAGGAACTGCAGCAGGTCCCGGGCATGGACCCGTCCCTGGCGCAGAGCATCGTGCAGTACCGGCAGACAAACGGGCCTTTTGATTCGGTAAACGACCTTACGCAGATACAGGGGATGGATGACCAGAAGCTCAAGGGCATGAAGGGATATCTCACGGCCGAGAAGCTCAATATCAATACGGCAAAGGCAGAGGACCTCCAGAAGGTCCCGGGCATGGATCAGCCCCTGGCGCAGAGCATCATCCAGTACCGCGAGGCCAACGGACCCTTTGAGTCGGTCGACGATCTCACCAAGGTGCAGGGAATGAACGACCAGAAGCTCCAGTCGGTCCAGAACTACCTCACGGCGGAGAAGATCAATATCAACACCGCATCGGCCGAAGAGATGCAGATCGTCCCGGGCATGGATCAGTCCCTGGCACAAAATATCGTGGAGTACCGGCAGGCCAACGGACCCTTCGGATCGGTCGATGAACTGAGTCAGGTTCAGGGAATTGATGACCAGAAGCTCCAGTCCATACAGGAGCATCTAACAGCGGACAAGATCGATCTCAACACTGCATCGGCCGAAGAACTTCAGATCATTCCAGGGGTCGATCAATCCCTGGCACAAAATATCGTGGAGTACCGGCAGGCCAACGGACCCTTCGGGTCAGTGGATGATCTTTCCCAGGTCAGCGGGATCACGGAAGAGAACATGAACACCATCCGTGACCATGTTACGGTGGAGGAGGAAGGCGGCGGCCTGTTCTAAAAAGATTGCCGGCGGACCCGCCTCCCTTCAAGGGACATCCACCAGCTTCAATGAACCCGGCCTGTGATGAATGCGACGAACCGGGAAACAAATGGGCCTTTCTCTTCAGTGGAAGAGCCATCGAGCATCCAGGGCGGCCGCCGACCTTGAAAAAAGATCGACAGGGATCGGGGGCGTCCGTGATCCTGAAGAGAAAATTTTTTCAAACAAAGGAGGTAGGTGAAGATGAAGAGTATCCATGTCGCAGGAATGATCCTGATACTTTTGTTCACGCTTGGCAGCATGACCTCGTGTACAGGCACACGGGAGCAGGAGGTGGGCGGAACATACGGAGAGGAAACCGCCCCGGGCGGCGCATATGAGGAACCCACGCCCGGAGTGGTGGTCGAACCGGTCAATATCAACACCGCCACGGTTGCCGAGCTGATGGCTGTCCCGGGGATGGATCAGACCACTGCGCAGAACATCGTCCAGTACCGCGAGGTGAACGGACCTTTCGACTCCGTGGACGGACTCCTGAGCGTCAGCGGCATCGACGAGCAGAGGCTCGACTCGCTGCGTGACTGGGTCACGGTGGAAGAGTCCGGAGTCATGGAAGAGGAGCCGGGCGCCATCGAGGAAAAACCAGTTCCGCCCGCCCGGGACCGGGGTGGGGTGTTCGAAAACGGGGACAGGGGGATATACCAGTAAAAAGCTCTGCCGGTTTTCTCTGTCGTCAGGAATGGTCGATGTCCCGCGCGCTCTAACGGAAAGATTGCGCGGATGATTATCGATCCGGCCCTGTTCGTCTCCATGTTCTTAAAGACAGGAGCATGCCGGTAGAGGATAACACCGGCATGCTCCTGTGTACCGGACTAAAGAGAAGAGAGCGACATACGATCTTCTTTTCAGTGAAACATGCCCTCTTTTTAAGGGCAGAAACGCTAAGGAGGAAAGACATGAAGAGGCATATATTTGTCGTAATAGGCATACTGGCCGTCATACTTGTCCTGGGAGCGGTTTCATGCGACCAGCAGGGTCAGCAGGCGCAGACGGAGCCAGGGATGCAGGAGGGAGATCAGACTGCCCAGGCGCCGGGCGAGCAGCAGATGGAAGGGCAGCAGGCCATGCCCTTGACGCCCATCGACGTCAACACGGCAACAGCTGAAGAACTGGCAATGATTCCCGGCCTCGACCGGACACTGGCGCAGAATATCATCGACTATCGAGAGGCCAATGGACCCTTTGCCTCGGTAGACGATCTCTCGCGGGTAACCGGCATGGACCAGCAGACACTGGATTCCATCAGGGGATGGATCACTGTCGGCGAGGGTGGAGGCGCTCTGGAGCAGGCCCCCGGCCAGATGCCCGGAGAGTCGCCCGGCCAGATGCCCGAGCAGGGCACTGAAGGCTCTCCGGGAGGGGGAGGCATCTGAGGTTCCTTCCAGCGCTTCGGCAGCCTGATGCCGCGAGTCCGCAGGCGGCCCCGGCTAAAAAAACCGGATGCTTAAAAAGTGCCGGACAAGGCCATGACTGAAAATCACGCCGGTGTGGAAAAGGCACCGGCCTTTTCTTGGGGGGGGGTATTTTTTTGTTGCCACGGGATAGCCTTTCGTTTTATATACATGCCATTGGAATGATGATTGTTGCCCTTTTAAAGGGATTAATTCATAAGGAGGTAATCAATGCAGGTGAGAACATGTACCATTTTGGCAGGGGCAGTCTTGGCTTTTCTGCTTGCCTTGGGCGGTCTTGCGTACGGGGAATCGGCAAAAGGCCAACTCAACATCAACACGGCCACTATTGAAGAGTTGCAGCTCCTCCCGGGAATCGGCCCGGCCACCGCGCAGAACATCCTGAACTACCGGGAGATCAATGGACCTTTCACCTCAGTAGAAGACATCATCAAGGTGAAGGGTGTCGGAGACCGCAAGTTGGAGCAGCTGCGCCGCTATCTCAAGACCGACGGGAAAACGGATTTCGAGCCCAGGGAAGCCCCCTCCCCTGAGGAGTCACTGTAATCCCGGCAACGGGCTTTCTCTGGTTCTAACGAGTTTTCTCTGGTTCGATCGTAGAAAAGGCCGGTGCCGCGAGCACCGGCCTTTTTCATCCGGCCCCTGATAGTCTCAAGCATGACGAGGATCTGACCCCAGGACTGATTACCGCTGTAGTGTTAGACACTGAAGCTCGACACCTTCCTGAGCTCGGTGAAGAGCCTTTTTTCCTCGCTGGAGAGGCTCTTGGGCATCACGATCTTGATCTGCGCGAAAAAATCCCCTTTGTGCGCCAACCCCTTGCCTTTGAGCCTGAGCCTCTGCCCTGATGATACCCCGGCCGGGATCTTGATGCTCAAGGCTCCGTCCGGTGTCTCGATTGTCCTGGTGGTCCCCAGGGCCGCGTCCCAGGGGGTGAGGGAAAGGTCTGCAACGATATCGTTGCCTTCAAGGCGGTACTTGCCGTTGGAGGAAATCAGCACCCTGAGGTAGAGGTCTCCTGCTCCACCGGGCCCGGGATTGCCTTGGTTGGCCAGGCGGATCTTCATCCCGTCATGCGCGCCCGCGGGAATCTTGACATTGAGCCTCTTTGTATCCCCTGCACCCTGGAGCTGAATCTCCCGGGTGGTTCCACTGTGCGCCTCCTCGATGGAGATACGGACTTCGGTCTCCATATCGCTGCCCCGGGCAAAGGGAGGCTGCGGTGCTGTCTGATGGGCCGCTGCGCCGAAATCGCCGAAGAGCGACTCGAAGAAATCAGAAAATCCTCCTGCCTTGCCGGCGCCGGTCCCGAAATCAAAAGAAAAAGAACGGGTCTTCCCGGGCCCGCCCCGGCCGCCGAAGGGGTTCCCGCCGAAGATATGCTCAAACCCCGGAGGCGGTCTGAACGACTGTCCTTCCTGCCAGTGACTTCCCAGGGAATCGTACCGCCTGCGCTTTTCGGCGTCCTTGAGCACCTCGTATGCCTCGTTGATCTCCTTGAAACGCTTCTCCGCGCTCGGATCATTCCTGCAGGTGTCCGGATGACAGTCCCGCGCGAGCTTCCGGTAGCGTTTCTTTATCTCTTCTTGGGTGGCGTTTCTCTCGACCCCCAAGACTTTGTAATAGTCTTTATATTCCAAGAATAAGCCCTCTTCCTTATGCTTTCATCATTCATTAGATAGGGTTGCGTTTCTGGTAAATCAATGGTCTCAAAGCCGGGGAGCAAAAGGACCTGCAGGGGCATCATGTCAGAATCGTCTGTCGAGCTGCGCCAGGATGGCGCCGGGTATCTGCAGGAGCTCGGGCATGACGATCCCGGCCCGTCTGATCGCACTCACGGCATCCTCCAGGTGCGCCTGAGCGATGTCCCTGCTTTTCTTCAGAATATCCGGGGTAATGTGGGGGATGAGATATTCCTGCTTCTCTTTTGGCCCCGAAAGCACGGACACGCCGGCGAGTACCTGAGGGTTCTCTCTGAAGATAAGCATCAGGGGCAGGGTGGATTTTCCCTCGAGGATGTCATTGTACGAGTCTTTATTGTCGTGCTCGCTCGGGGTGAGATTGATGATATCGTCCACGATCTGGAAGCCCATGCCCACGGACCTTCCGTAGGCCGTGAGGGCGTCCAGGGCATCGGCCGCCAGGCCGGCAAGAAGGCCCGGCGCATAGGCGCAGTATTCGAAAAGGGTTGCCGTCTTGAGGTAGATGATATCGAGATACACCTCGAGGCAGTCGTGGAACACCCTTGCATACTCGAGCTCCTTGAGCTCGCCCTCGGCCATTTTCTTGATGGTCTGGACCATGCTCTTGATGAGATCGAGGCTGCCGATCCCGCACATGGTGTCAATGGCGGAGGCGGATATGAAGTCGCCTGCGAGCAGGGCCGGCTTGTCGCCGAACACCTGATTGGCCGTGGGCCGGGCACGGCGTATTTCCGTCCCGTCCACCACATCGTCATGCAGCAGGCTTGCCGTATGCATGAGCTCCACAGTGTAGGCTACAGGCATGATCTTCTCGTCGGACAGATCTACTGCCCTCCCGATGAGGGCGACCATTTTCGGGCGGAGGCGCTTCCCTCCGGAATTGAGGATGTACTCCCCGATCTGCGCGGTGTAGTGCGTCGAACTCTGAAAGATCTCTTTCAGGTTCTTCTCGAACGATGCATCCATAGCCTGCCTATAGCAGAGAGGACCACTGATATCAACGCAAACCTGTTTCCCCTCT
>JALNWY010000106.1 GCA_023230665.1 Deltaproteobacteria bacterium | reverse complement strand
GTTCCGGCAATGACAAAGCGAGCCTCGGGCAACTGTTCGAGCACGAGAGGCACGGCCCGGATGAGGGTTTCCACGTCATAGATTTTTTCAAGGCTCCTGGTGTGAAGGATGGTCAGGCTGCAGCGGTCAGGGGCTATCCTGAAAAAGGCGTCATTCACCCCCGAGGTGATGACCTCGGCCGAGCTGAGGCAGGGGCGGTTCCTCATTGCCTCAGAAACCACTGTAACACAATCCGACAGCTTCACCGCCACGTAGAAAAGAAAGCGCAATACTCCCTTCTCACTCACCCGCACATCCATGCCTCGAGCTGTGTTAACTACAGGAGTCCGAGCAAGAAATCCAGCCAGTGACGCAATCAGCCCGGTTGGCACGATCCAGTTGCCGTGGATGACATCCGGCTTTTCCTTCATGACGAGACGGAGCGCCGTAAACAGACCGGATAACATGTAGATGAACATGGCAAAAACCGGAACAGACTCGATCTGATTGAGGGGTTTGTTCCTGCTGGGAAACCGGAAGCGATAGACCCGGATGCCCTGCTCCTCCTCGAAGAGCGGGCTCTGCGAAAAAATCCTCGGGGTGAGAACAACCACCTCTACGCCCTGGTTCACCAGCTCCCTGCAGAGCCTGCGGATGAATATTCCCCGGTTGGACCCCTCATAATCAGGGTAGGATGTCGTGACCATGAGGACCTTCATGCGCCTATTCCTATACCAGAGTTTTCGCCGTTGGCAACCGATTGCTGCTTGATCGACATTTCAAACGGTTTTCTTGAAGAAGAGATTCGGGTTTTTCACAGGGGTATGCAGCCGATACATCCGATCCGATCATTGGTCAAGAAAAGAGAGGGCTTTTACGAGCATTTTTCTATGATAACCACAAAATACGAGCAGGCCCAAAATCATAATGTTGTAATACAACCATACATAACCCTTGACAGATACGGAGGAAACACAGTATCAATGGAGAAGGGAATTTGCTAAGGTTGCAGTGGAGGGTTTTCCAGGAGACGTCTTTCCCGCGTCTGGTTTTTTCATCGCCTGGGGAAGGATGCGTTTCGCGCCGCAACAGCCAGGGAACAGCAGCATGAAGAATATGCAAGCCCTTAATAATTGACAGGGGGATATGGTTCGCGATGTCTGCACTTCTCGAAGGGATCAGGATTCTCGATTTCACCTATCTGCTGCCCGGGCCGTTTGCCACCATGATGCTCTCGGACATGGGGGCCGAGGTGCTGCGGGTGGAGTCGCCCAGCCGCATGGACATGGCCCGGCTCGCACCTCCCTTTGTCGACAAGGATTCCAAAATCTCCTGCATGCACGCCACGCTGAGCAGGAACAAGAAATCAATCGCCCTGGATCTGAAAAACACCCGGAGCATCGACATCATCAGGCGGCTCATCCGGGAGAAGGGCTATACCATCGTGGTCGAGCAGTTCCGTCCGGGCGCCATGGACCGGCTCGGGCTCTCTTTTGAGAAGCTCCGCGAATGCGACCCCGGGCTGATCTACTGCTCCATCACCGGATACGGCCAGACCGGGCCCCTGCGGGAGAGGGCAGGCCACGACATCAACTACCTCGCCCTCTCGGGCGTCATGAGCTACTCGGGCAAAAACGGCTCAGGCCCGTGCCAGATGGGCATCCAGGTTGCGGACGTGGGCTCGGGCTCGAACAACGCGGCCATCGGCATCCTCGCCGCCGTTATCCATCGGATGAAAACGGGTGAGGGCCAGCATATCGATGTCTCCATGACCGACGGCATGTTCCCCCATCACGTGGTCAGCGGGATCCGGGCCCTGGTGGGGGAGGAAGATCCCTGCTTTGAGAGCGAGCTGCTCAACGGCGCCTCGATCTACGGCTTCTACGAGACCGCGGATGGAAAGTATCTTGCGTGCGGCGTTCTCGAGCCGCAGTTTTTCACCGCCTTTCTCCAGGCCCTCGGGCTGGGCGACTATGTCGCCCGCCTCATGGAGCCGGGAATCTCCGACGAGCTGCGGGTCAAGGTGGCCGATGTGCTTTGTTCGCGGCCCAGAGACTCCTGGATGGAGGTGTTCAGCCGGATAGACGCCTGTGTCGATCCGGTCCTGAGCTTTTCCGAGGCTGTCCGGAGCGGGCATGCCCAAGCGCGCGGGATCGTCGTAGATGTGCCCGGTCCCGACGGCGAGGTCATTCCCCAGATCGGCCTGCCCATATGTTTTTCCGGATATCGGCCAAAGTACCGCTGGGCAGGGACCCCCCTGGGCAGCAACACCGATGAAGTTCTGCATTCATTGAATATCGATGATGATGAAATCCAAGCTTTGAGAAGCAGCGGAATTATCCTGTAACGAAAAAGCGATTGCGGTAAAAAAAAGGAGGGAAAATATGATCGGTGTTACAGCGTTTGGGGGTTATGTTCCCCGCTATCGGATGAGCCGGATGACGATCATCCAGAATATGGCATGGTATTTCCCGGTGATCATGGCCGTGGCGGGGGGCGAGAAGGCAGTGGCCAACTGGGACGAAGACGCAGTGAGCATGGCAGTGGCAGCCGCTTACGGCTGCATGGCGGGCAAGGACCGAAAGGCCCTGGACGGCGTGTTCTTCGCTTCCACCACCATGCCTTTTGCCGACCGGCTCAATGCCGGAATTGTTGCCGCAGCACTGAATGCGCCGGAAGAAGGCATTGCCAATGCGGATTTCAGCGCCTGCCTGAAGGCCGGCACCACTGCGGCCATTTCGGCCCTGGAGGCGGTTGCCTCGGGTGAGCGCGGCAGCGTGCTGGTGGCGCCATCAGACCTGAGAAAGTCAAAGATGGCCACCATGGCCGAGATGTTTATCGGCGACGGCGCCGCGGCCCTGCTCTTTGGCAAAGACGACGTCATCGCCGAGTTCAAGGGCAGCTATTCCCTGAACGCCGACTTTGTCGACCACTACAAGGGGGTGGGTAAAGACTTCGATTATATGTGGGAGGAGCGTTGGGTCAGGGACGAGGGCTTCGGCAAGCTCATCCCCCAGGCCATTGCCGGATATTTAAAGAAGACCGGGATGCAGCTTGCCGACTTCGACAAGGTCATCTACCCCTGCTACTTCACCGGGACCCATCGGGGAATCGCCAAAAAGCTCGGCATGGATCCCTCCCGGGTGCAGGACAATATGCACAATGTCTGCGGCGATACCGGAGCGGCCCATCCGCTGCTCATGTTCTGCGCCGCGCTCGAACAGGCAAAGCCCGGCGACAAGCTGCTCCTTGCAGGTTTCGGACAGGGCTGCGACGTCCTGGGCTTCGAGGTGACGGACAAAATCAAAAACTTCCGTCCCGCACGCGGGGCCGCAAGCTCTCTGGCAGCGAAAGTCGATCTGCCCAACTACCAGAAATACACCAAGTTCAGGGATCTCATCACCGCAGATCTCGGGATCAGGGGCGAGGCCAATCCTAATACCTCGCTCACCGCCCTGTGGCGCAAGCGCAAGATGATCCTGGGCTTCGTCGGCAACAAGTGCACCAAGTGCGGCACCCCGCAGTTCCCGTCGCTTCCCATGTGCGTGAATCCGGACTGCAACGAGGTGGGAGAGTTCGAGGACTATGAGTTTGCAGACAAATCGGGAAAGATCCAGATGTTCACCGGTGATATGCTCTCGCCCTCAGTGGACCCGCCTGCCGTGTACGGCCTGGTGGAATTCGACGGGGGAGGCAAGGCATTTCTCGACTTTACGGACTGTGATCTCAACCAGGTCAAGGTGGGCATGCCCATACGCATGTCGTTTCGGCGCAGGATGAAAGACCAGGCCCGCGGGTTTACCGGCTATTTCTGGAAAGCCGTGCCAAAGGCTCAAGGATAGGGGGGTCTGCTATGGCAAGCGGAATAAAAGACAAGGTTGCGATCATCGGAATGGGGTGCACCAGGTTCGGCGAGCGGTGGAACGACGGGCCCGAAGAACTGATGGTTGAGGCGTTTCAGGAGTGCATCAAGGATGCCGGGATCGACAAGGATGAGATTCAGGCTGCCTGGCTGGGGACCTGCTTTGACGAGGTCATGGTGGGCAAGAGCGCGCTGTCTGCGTCCATAGCCCTGAGGCTCCCCAACATCTCGGTCACCCGGGTGGAGAACTTCTGTGCGAGCGGAACCGAGGCTTTTCGCGGGGCCGTATACGCGGTCGCGTCCGGGGCCTGCGACATCGCGCTCGCAATCGGGGTGGAGAAGCTCAAGGACATCGGCTACGGAGGCCTGCCCGAGTTCAGCACTGCAATCGGCACGACCAATGCCCTGTGGTTTCCCAACCTGACCGCGCCGGGAGGGTTCGCCATGCTGGCATCGGGCTACGCGGCCAAATACGGCATCGACATCATGGATGTCAAGCGGGCCATGGCCCATGTCTCGGTCAAGAGCCATGCAAACGGCGCGCGCAACACCAAGGCCCATCTGAGGAAGCAGGTGACCGATGAGCAGGTCATGAATTCGCCCATGATCGCGTTTCCCCTGGGTCTCTTCGACTGCTGCGGCGTGAGCGACGGCTCGGCCTGCGCCATCGTCACCACCCCGGAGATCGCCAAGTCTCTGGGTAAGAACGACATCATCTCGGTCAAGGCCCTGCAGCTTGCCCTGAGCAACGGCACCGAGATCGGCTACAAATGGGACGGAGCTCACTTTACCACCACGACCAAGGCGAGCAAGGCGGCCTACGAGGAGGCGGGCATCAAAAACCCGCGGGAAGAGATCAGCATGATGGAGGTGCACGACTGTTTCTCCATCACCGAGCTGGTGACCATGGAAGACCTGCACATCTCCGAGCGCGGCAAGGCGCCCACAGACATCATGGACGGCTTCTACGACCTGAACGGCAAGCTTCCCTGCCAGCCGGACGGCGGACTGAAATGCTTTGGCCACCCTATCGGCGCATCTGGCTTGAGGATGCTCTACGAGATGTACAATCAGCTCCTGGGCAGGGCCGGCGACAGGCAGATCGACGACCCGAAGTTCGGGCTCACCCACAACCTGGGCGGGTTCCCGATGATGAACGTCTGCAGCATCGCCATCATCGGGAAGCACGGTGCGTGATATCTTGATGGAAGGAGATTTGTATGGCTGACAGTACAAAAGTCGGAAAGACGTTCGACCCCATTGTCTGGGAGGTCGAACGGGGGAAGATCAGGGAGATGGCAAAGGCCATCGGCGACCCCAACCCCATCTATCTGGACAGGGATGCCGCGATCAGGGCAGGGTACCGAGACACCCCGGTGCCGCCCACCTTTCTCACCGTGCCCATGATGTGGAGCTCTTCCATGCCCGTGCTCATCAACGACCTGAAGATCAACTTCATGATGGTGCTCCACGGAGAGGAAGAATACGAATATTACCGGGATATCTATCCCGGGGACACGATCACCGGGGTGCCGAAAGTCGCGAGCGTGGAAGAGAAGACCAGCAAGGCGGGCAAGAAGATGGACATGGTCACGGTGGAGATTCTCTATAAAAACCAGCACAACGAGGATGTCGCCAAGGCGAGGACCCTGCTGGTGGAGAGGAAATAGGGGGGAAGATCATGGGAAACGAGCTCTATTTTGAAGATATCAAGGTTGGTGACGCCCTGCCCGAGCTGTCCAAGGGCCCCATCATGAAGCTCCAGCATGTTCTCTATGCCGGGGCCTCGGGTGATTTCAACCCCCTGCATACCGACGATGACTTTGCCAAGGCAGTGGGCATGAAGGACGGCGTGATATCCCATGGCATGCTCATCATGGGATTTGTGGGCCAGGCCATCACGGCCTGGGTGCCGAGAAAGTGCCTGAGGAAATTCGGCGTGCGCTTTGCCGGGATGACCAAGCCGGGCAACACCATCATGGTGAGCGGGACAGTCACGGACAAAAGGCAGGAGAACGGAGAAAATCTCGTTTTCTGCGAAGTGGTTGCCCGTGACGAGGGTGGTGATGTAAAAATAACCGGAAACTTTTCCGCGGCCCTGCCGCTGAAAAGAGGCTGAAAAGAGAAGACTGGAGGAGGGGATTTCATGGCGAACATTGATTTTTCCGGAAGGGTGGCGATCGTAACGGGAGCCGGTGCAGGGCTGGGCAGGAGCTATGCCCTTGAGCTGGCGAAGCGCGGGGCCAAGGTGGTGATCAACGACCTGGGAGGAACCCGCGACGGCGCGGGCTCGAGCGATGCCGCCGCAAACAAGGTGGTGGACGAGATCAAGGCCCTGGGCGGCCAGGCCGTGCCCAACTACGACAACGTGGCGACTGTGGCTGGGGGGGCGAACATCGTCAAGACCGCGGTGGATGCCTTCGGCAAGGTGGACATCCTCATCAACAACGCAGGCATCCTGCGCGACAAGTCCTTTACCAAGATGGAAGAGGAAAACTGGGACGGCGTGATGAACGTGCATCTGAAAGGGGCCTACTGCGTGTCCAGGCCCGCCTTTGAGGTGATGCGCGCCAACAACTACGGCAGGATCATCATGACGACCTCGGGAGCCGGCCTGTTCGGCAACTTCGGCCAGAGCAACTATGCCTCGGCAAAGATGGGGCTGATCGGGCTGACCAACGTGCTCAAGCTCGAGGGCGCCAAGTACAATGTAAAAACCAACGTGATCGTGCCCGTGGCCGCCTCCCGGCTCACCGAGGACGTGCTTCCGCCCGAGTTCTTCGAGAAGATGAAGCCCGACTATATCACCCCGGCCGTGCTCTACATGTGCTCGGAAGAGTGCCAGGACTCGGGCATGATCATCAACGCGACCCTGGGCTACTACAGCCGCACAGCCATCCTCACCGGGCCCGGCGCCATCCTCTCCAAGGACGGCAAGATCCCGAGCCCCGAAGAGGTGCGCGACAGCTGGGGCACGATCACGAGCCTGGAGAACCCCAAGTACTTCAACCAGCTGCCCGAGATGTTCGGTGTGCTGACGCCGCTGTTTCAGTAGGGAATGCTGCGAGGCGGGGTGCTTGCGGGTCGAGCTCCCCGCCCGGACTCTTATGCGCTTTGCGCGTTCTCCCTCGGGTTGACTGCGAGGCCGGATGCGAAAGCTTCAGCGGGACAGGCAGATCCCTGGCTCCGCTTGCAGGTGTAACATCGATGATCCGGCCGAGCGGCAGGTGCTTTTTGCTTTTCTCAGGTGCGAAGCCCGGGCACGGCAACGAAACGGACCGCATACTCCCGGGGCAGAAACAGAACCGAGGAGGCCGACTCCACCGCACCCGCGGTGATGATGTACCTTCTATCCCTGTCCAGGCATATGTCGGCACCGGGCTGTATCGGTATCCTTTCCGTGGCGCCCCTGGCGCCCCTGGCGCCCCTGGCGCCGCTGAGGATCTCCACGATCGAAGGCCGGTGGGAGTGTCCCCTGAACAGGATGGAGAATCCGGGTCCCTCCTCGCCGGCGAGCTGAGGCAGAAACTCGGATATGGGCCTCTTGGTGGCCGCCGGATAGTCGAAGGGTGCGGAGTGGGTGAACCAGAGATTTCCAAGGCGGATAGTGTAGGGCAGTTTCTGAAGGCGCGAGAGCGATTTCGAGAACTCATCCTCTGCACGTGAACCCCTGCTGTGGTGCAGGATGTCGCTCTCGTTGTTTCCCCTCACGCACCAGACATCGTGCTCGTCGAGGATGTCCAGGGCCTGTCCTGCAAGGCGGGGAGAGAGGGAATCGCACATGTCCCCCAGATGGATGAGCTGCCCTGCCCCCAGGGCCTTCAGTGCCGTGATCGCATTGAGCAGAAGTTCGTTGTTTCCATGGCTGTCGGCCATGATGCCGATGGGAAGGGCTGCATTTGATTTCATTGCATGGAGATAATGGATTTCTTCCATATTTTCAATCCTCCTTCGCCTTTGCTTTGGAGGACGCGAAGGGTGGGATCTGATTACACGCAGCTTGCTGCAGGAAGGGTCCAGGGATTGCCGTTGAAGATCCATAATTGATTAAGATGATTTTCCGCTGATTCACGGCCCTCCCCGAAACTGCTTGACAGCCGGCAGGGCAAGGCGTAATTTAAAGGTTAAAGTAATACTTCACAATATCAGTTGCAGGAGGTGTTCCTATGCCCGAGTATGATGCGGTGGTAATCGGCGCAGGAAACGGCGGGCTCACCGGCGCTCTCACCCTGGCAAGGGCGGGGCGCAAGGTGCTGCTTCTGGAGCGTCACAACGTGCCCGGAGGCTGCGCCACGAGCTTCGTGCGCGGAAGGTTCGAGTTCGAGGTGGCGCTCCATCAGCTCAGCGGCATGGGATCCGCCGAAAGGCCCGGCCCTTTGAGGGCTGTACTGAACGATCTCGGGATCATGGACAAGCTCGAGTTTGTCGAGATGGAAAACCTCTACCGGGTGGTCTGGCCGGACACCTTCGACATCACGCTGCGCGCCGAGAGGAACGCGATCGTGGAAACGCTCCAGGAGCGTTTCCCCAAGGAAAAGGACAATATTCCCCGGTTTTTCGACCTGGTCTACGGCTTCAGCATGGAGATGGTCCAAGGCCTCTTCTTCAAGGACCCCAATATCTCAAAGAAAAAATATCCGCTGTTCTTCAAATACGCTCTCACCCCTACCCGGAAGGTGCTGGACGAGTACTTCAGCGACCCGCTTCTCAAGGCTATCTTAAGCATCTACTGGTCATATGCCGGGGTGCCCCCCACATGGCTTTCGTTCGGCGACTTCGCCATCATGCTCTTCGCCTATATCGAGTTCAAGCCCTATCACCTCAAAGGCGGCTCCCAGGCGCTCTCCAACGCCCTGCTCGATGAGTTCATCAACAACGGCGGCGAGGTGAGGTTCAACTGCGGGGCGAAAAAGATCGCCACCAAAGGCGGCAGGGTCACCGGGGTGACCACCGAACAGGGCGACACGGTGCAGACCCGCTACGTGCTCTCCAACGCGAGCATGCTCCAGACCTATCTCGATCTCATGGACCCCGACCAGGTGCCCAGGGAGACGCTGGAGGGCTTCAGGAGCACCAGCATCGGCCCGTCCGCCTTCAGCATCTACATGGGATTCGACTGCGAGCCTGAAGATCTCGGCATACAGGAGACCACGAACTTCATCACCACCACCACGGACATGGACAAGGCCTTTGCCCGGTGGAAAACCATGGAGCAGCAGGGCGTGGCCCTGTTCACCTGTTATGACGTGTCCGACCCCGACTTCTCGCCCCCGGGCACGTGCCAGGCCGCCTTCGTGTCGCTCCAGTACGGAGAGCCCTGGTCCCTGGTGCCTCCCCACCAGTATTACGACGCCAAGTACCGCTATGCCGAGGGCATGATGGAGCTTGCGGAAAAGGCCTTCCCCGGTGTCAGAGGCCACATCGAGGAGATGGAGATCGCCACCCCCATGACGCACCTGCGTTATCTGGGGCACCTGGGCGGGGCCATCTACGGCCATGACCAGTATACCAAGGACACCCAATATTTCATGGCCAACAGGTCTCCTGTCCAGGGGTTGTACTTTGCCGGCGCATGGGCGATGCAGGGAGGCTTCCAGCCGACGCTGACATCGGGCAGGTCCGCGGCGAAGGGGATCCTGAAATCCATGGCGAAAAAGTAAGGGGAGGAAAACCATGAGCTTGAAAGACGTGATTCACGATATCGAAGGCTACCAGGACATCGAGAGCGAGATCGCTGTCCTGAAGAAATACGGATTCGATTACAGCGCACAGAGGGGGCGGCTCGATTCCATACTGGACATGCTCCACCCGAAAAAACTGAGGCTCCGCGTATCGGAGATCATCGACGAGACCAGGTCCGCGAAAACCCTGCGTCTGGTCCCCGTACAGGGCTACCTGCCGCCGTTTCAGGCCGGCCAGTACATCAGCCTGGTGGTGGAGATCGGCGGCGTGGTCACGAGCAGGGACTACAGCATGTCCTCGCCTCCCAGCCAGATCGGTTACTATGACGTCACGGTGCGCAGGGTGGGCGACGGGTTCGTGTCCGAGTATCTTTTGGACGAGGCCAAGCCGGGCGATGAATTCACGAGCAGTTCTCCTGCCGGGAATTTCTATTACAACCCGCTCATCCACGGGCATGACCTCGTGTTCATCGCGGGCGGCAGCGGGATCACGCCCTTCATGAGCATGATCCGCGATGTCGCGGGCAGGGGGCTGGACCGGCGCATTCATCTCTTCTACGGCAGCCAGTCGCCCGACGACATCATCTTCGGGCAGGAGATCGAGGACCTTTCCCGCAGGCATTCCAATTTCACCTGGACCAGCGTGATATCGGATCCGCCTCAAGGGTATCAGGGCCGCGCCGGGTTCATCTCGGCCGGTCTGATGGAAGAAGTGCTCGGCGATCTCTCGGATAGGATGTTCTTTCTCTGCGGTCCCGAAGCCATGTACACCTTCTGCCGGAAGGAG
>JALNWY010000105.1 GCA_023230665.1 Deltaproteobacteria bacterium | reverse complement strand
TCCCGGCTGGGAACTTGGGGCGTGACTCGGCTTCCTAAGCGAATCCCTTTGTTTTCAATATGTTACTGGGTGGTTGGAGGCTGGAGACTGGGTTGCGGTCGAGAGCTGTTTGCTCCACCATTTGTGCCGGGATAAAGTGGCACCCCTTCGAGGCCAACCTCGGACGCGGCCTTTGTCCACCAAACAGAGAAATATTTTGGGCCAAAGGGCGCGTTCACCCCATATGTCGCCAACAACTCTATTCCGAACCAGATTTTTCGATTCTTGCCGTAGCTGAGTTCCTTGATCTTGGCGAGCACCTGCTCCTGGACCTTCCACGTTGTGACCTTCCGATATCCGAGCTTGTACTCGATTTCCGGAAACTCAGCGAACTCCGCCAGCGTGATCACCTTCCTGCGCCGGCACCAGACCCAGAAATCGTAGAGTGCGGAGCACGTATTTGCCCGGGTCTTCCCGCCGATCCCGGGAATACTGTAAAGATAGTCCTCGATTCCCCCTGCCCCAATAACCCGGCCCCGCTCAAGGGGTGCTATCGGAGTTGACATGATCTCCCTTCGGCCGGAAAGGGACCTCTCCCAGCACTTCTTCCGAATGTTCCATTTCGCGCACCAGGAAAAAATTGAGAAAGGTGCGGATAAAGGCAATGGCGCCCAGCTTGCCGATCTGGCTCCAGGTCGGGGATACGGCTGTTCCGAGGATGTCGGCAGCGAGCTGGAATTCCAGGGCGAGAACCAGATAGCGTGAAAAATACAGCCGGACCCTCAGAAACCTGTGCAGATCCTGCAGACCTCTGAGGCGGACCAGTCGTACAAAGGCCGTCGCCACCCCCGCCGCAATGATCAGGGCTGCTATGGCCTCGATGGGCACCACCAGCAGTTCAGCAAAGGCCCTCAGGCTGGGCTCCAATCTTTCCATGGGAATTCCTCGCCTCCGGTCCCGGAACAAGCCGTTTCCATGAGGAAGCCGGACCCGAATCGCCGGGGCCATCGACCTGCAGGGAGAGCGTTATCGGCCCTGCTGCTTCAGTGCTCCGATCTCTCACTCGCTGAAGGTTGCTGCTGGAGAACCGGCCTCCTGGTGCGCCGGTACCGGCATGATACCGCGGATCGGCTCGCCCCGGCCGAGGAGGTCAGCCATGAGCTCCATGGCCGGTTCGGTATGCCGGAAAAACACCCGGTATCCTGCACACAAATAGTTCAGCCCTGCTTCTCCATGAGGGCTCACCATGAAGCGGTTTCCCGGGCATTCTCCATTGCAGATTGAAAGATAGGAACATTCCCGGCACGACCGGGCCAGCATATCCTGCTTGTCTGACCTGAATCTGAGCAGCCTCTCGGATGATACGAGGTCCGTGAAAGAGGTTTTGAGGATGTTCCCCAGAGAATGACCAGGCTCGATGAAACGATCACACGAATACATGTCGCCGCTTGGCTCCAGGACAATTCCTTTGCCGCAGTCAGGCGCCAGGACGCAGGCCGTGTCCGGTTTGCCGAGCCGCACGGCAAGGGCCTCATCGAAGTTCAGCACAGTGACTGCCCCCATGTCCCGGGCGACCCATTCATCGAAGATCTCTATAAGAAAACGGCCCCACTGGTGGGGTCGCACCGAGAAGCCTGTTACGGAATCTCCCTGACGAGGATTCTCTTTTGTGGTCTGGTGAACCAGGGGGATGAACCGGATACACCCGGCCCCAAGCTCGTCCCGGAAAAACCGGTAGACCGGAAGGGGATATTGGCCGTTCCTGCGGTTCACCCTGCAGATGATGCCGAGCCTGATCCGGTGCTTCTGGAGCATCCGGACCGCCTTCAGTGCCCTGTCAAAGGTCCCGCTCCCCTCTTTGTCCCTGCGATGGTTGTCGTGCAACTCCTGCGGGCCGTCCATGCCCAGATCGACAGCGAAATCGTTTTCATGGAGAAATCCGCACCAGTTATCATCGAGCAGGAGACCATTGGTCTTCAGGGTATGCTCGACGCGGGTGCCCGGCCTCTTGTATTTTTTCTGGAGATCCATGGTTCGCCTGAAGAAATCGAGCCCGCTGAGCATGGGCTCCCCTCCCTGCCAGATAATGCGCACGAGAGGTCCCTGGTGCTCGCCGAGCACTTGGCGCATGAACGACTCATGCACTATTTCCGTCATCTTGAGGCTGCTTTGAGGATCCGGGTGCGCTGTTTTTGGGCAGGTGCAGTAATCACAGCAGAGATTGCAGGAGGGGCCCGAGGGTCTGCACAGGATACGGAATGTCTGCGGAACTGGAGTGTCTGCCATTATTATCCTCCGGTATGTATTCAGAAGACCTTAAAAACAGGACGAACCCAGGTTTTGAGACGAAAGATCCAGTGATCACGCTGGATTCCTCTGCGATTCCTTCAAGGGCATGCCGGAAGACAGCGTGTGTTGCTAAAGAGAGTCTGCGCCCACAAGCGAATCTTCCGGGCACTGGTTTCATGATCTCCTGAAATATCGCTCTCACGGGCAATCCGCCTTTCTCAGCAGCGCCGGAGAGAAAGGGAACGTGCTGCATTCCCTCAATCAGCAACTGCTTCACAAGCAGCACGATCTTGTTTTACTCGAGAAAGAAACTCACAGCGGCCGCATTGGCTCGATGTTCATAAGACTTTATGTACTCCCAAGCACGATCTTATCAAGGCCGCTCCTGAATCGAGAGGCCTGATGGAACACCGGGGCCGGGCAGACAGATCACCAGAGGCCTACCGATCCGGACGCGGGAACGCATTACAAAATATCATGGGACTGTTTCAACCGGAAAGATTCCAGGGAGGCTTTTCATGGAACACGTAGATGTCGCAGTGATCGGCAGTGGGCAGGGCGGGGTCCCTTTTGCCTTCGAGATGGCATCTCAAGGCAAGAAGGTGGCGCTCTTTGAGAGAAGCCGTTTTGGTGGGAGCTGCATCAACTGGGGATGCACACCGTCCAAGGCGTTTCTGGCATCAGCCCATGCGGCGGGCAGGGCGCGCGCGGCAGTTGGGCTGGGTGTGCGGGTACGGGTTGACGTGGATTTCCCGGGAGTGATGGAGCGCGTGCGGGGCATACGCGACAGCTTTGCCCTCTCGGCCCAGGACAGGCTCGAGAAGAGCGGGGTCCAGACCATCCGTGCCGAGGCGTCCTTTACGCGCAGCGGATGTGTCAGGGCAGGGGACAGAGAATACGAGGCCCCCCTGATCGTGATCGATACCGGCAGCATGCCCGTGATACCCCCGATATCCGGGCTTGAGCAGGGGCCGTACCTCACCTACCGGAGCATCTGGGATCTTGAGGAACTTCCGGACCGCACGCTGATCCTGGGCGGGGGCTATACCGGACTCGAACTGGGCCAGGGACTCTCCCGGCTGGGAAGCTCGGTGCATATCGTTGAAATGAACGAGAGGATCCTTGGAAGAGAGAGCCCGGATGTCAGCAGGGTATTGACCAATGCCCTTGAAGAAGAAGGAATACGATTCACCCTGGGGAAAACCGTACAGAAGGTGGAATACGATCAGAACACTGTGCGCCTGCGACTGGAAGGCGGCGAAATGATTGCCGGGGACGCACTGCTGGTGGTCGCGGGCATAAAACCCAGCACAGTGGCCCTGAATGCCCCTGAGGCAGGAATTGCACTCGATGAGAGAGGCTATGTCGTGGTCGACGAGCACCTGAAGACCAGCCGCGACGGGGTGTATGCCATGGGTGAGGTCGCAGGACAACCGGCCTTTACGCACGTCTCCTGGGAAGACCACCAAAGGCTGCTGGCGGTTCTCTCAGGAGTGGAGCGGACCCGGGACGATCGGGTTCTGGCATATGCGGTGTTCACCGAGCCACAGGTGGCAAGGGCCGGATACAGCCTGGAGCAGGCGCGCCAGAGAGGCCTGCGGGCAAGAAATACCGTCCTCCAGGCCAAGGACATCGCACGGGCCAGAGAATGGGACCAGGAACGCGGATTCTATGAAATGGTGATAGAGGAAGAGACGGACAGGATCATCGGCGCAACTATGGTGGGATACGAGGTAAGCGAGCTGATCCATATATTCGTGGACCTGATAGAGGCCGGTGCGGACTGGCAGTTGCTGGGAAAGGCGCAGCACATCCACCCGAGTTATGCAGAGGGTCTCCCGACACTCGCGCGGATGTTTGCGGGGTAGGGCCCTGAAGGTCTTATGCGGCTGGGAATGTCTGAAGGGACAGTGATCAGCGAATCTAACCCCCGGATGCAAAGCCGGGATACAGCGCCATTCCGCCATCGACGAAAATAGTGGCCCCGTGCACATAGTCGGATTCGTCTGAAGCGAGCCATACCGCTGCGCTGCCGATATCGCGGGGCTCGCCGATTCGGTCTGAGGGGATGAGCTTGAGCAATTCCTCAAGGCTGGCAGGATCTTCCCATGTCTTCTTGTTGATGTCGGTCCGGACGGCACCGGGTGCGATCCCGTTGACCCTGATCCGATCCCGGGCCACCTCCTGGGCCAGGCTCTTCATGAACTGCATGAGCCCTCCCTTGGATGCTGCATAGTTGCAGTGGCCCGACCAGGGAATGACCTGGTGGACCGAGCTGATGAAGATGATCTTTCCTGCAGCCAGGGACCGTTTTGGCACCAGGCCGCGGCGGCGGAACTCACGCACTGCCTCCCGCGAGCAGAGAAAAGCGCTTGTCAGGTTCACGTCGATAACCTGTTGCCACTCCTGAAGGGTCATCTCGTGCACGGCGGCATCCCGCTGAATACCCGCGTTGTTGATCAGGATATCCACAGTGCCGAATTCCCGGACAACCCTGGCGAACATAACCTCCACATGGTCTTCCCGGCTCACGTCCGCTTCCAGAACAAGCGCATCAGTGCCCTTGGACCGTATCTCCCGGGCCACTGCCTCTGCCGCCTGCCGGTCCCTGACATAGTTCACCACGATCTGTGCGCCCTCGTCCGCCATGGCCAGCGCGATCCCCCTGCCTATTCCGGAAGATGCGCCTGTCACCAGGGCTACCTGGTTCTTCAGGCGGCCTGCACAGGCGAGTCGACTGGCAAAGTTCATGGCATTTCCTCCCCAAGAGTGCGTGATTGCGAATGCCCGTTGGTCAAAGCCGCGCAGGAACATATGGATGAAAAGATCGCAGCTCCCAAAAGGCCTTCAGGAATGATGATAACGTGTATCAGGGTCTTGACAAGGATATGCGGGAAACGTGAGGGCCGCGGTCCTGCACAATTGAGGGTCTGTGTTCAGGCGGTCCGGTCCTTCACCCGCACATATGCCGGCACAATGGAGTCGTTGCTTTGAAAGATCAGTATGGAAGGACTGGTGAGCAGGACATTGCACGCCTGGGCGCTCAAGGGAAACACCCGGGGCACGCCCAGCGTGAAGGCTGGTTCGTAGCCGAATCTCTGGGTGAGAAATTGCCCGCATATCACATTGAGCAACTCCTTGACGGCATCGACAACCATTTCCTGGAGCAGGTCCCCTTTCTCGTCAACTCCCAGAATCCGTGAGGCGAGTTCTGCGGCAAAATCCGGGTCCATGAGCAGGCCGAGCTCTCCCGACGATGGGCCTTCAAAGGTGATGTGGGCGTGTATGAGGGTTTGGCCGAAACAGGGAAGCTCCTCGGGTCTTATCATTGCTGCCCGGGTCGCCGCCATGTCGTTCAGGACTGAAACAACGGCGTTTTCCATGGCCCGACTGGAAAGGAGAGTATCAACGGCCAAGCATCACCTCACGCACCACAGACCTTATCTGCTCCGGGGTGAAGGGCTTTCGCACGTAGGCGCGCACGCCTTTGCCCTTCAGGTATTCCCTGCGGCTCACGCTGCCGTCGGTAGAGATCATGATGACCGGGATGCCCTTGAGAGCCGGATCGTCGGCCATGCTCTCCACGAGCTCGATCCCGTTCATGACCGGCATGTTGATATCCGCGAACACCAGGTCAATGGACTCGGCTCTGAGGGTATCGAGGGCCTCTCTGCCGTTCGATGCGTCGAACACACGCCCGATCGGGGCCCCGCTCTCTCCCAGGGCCTTCATGAGGACCGCCTTCACCACATTGGAGTCATCGACGATAAGGATCTTCCACTTCATACCCGTCTCTTAAAGCTTCTTCTCTCACCTTACTGGACGTCTTCCTTCTATTTCGGTAAATGAGAGATATTCTTGAGAACAGCTCATTTCGCTTCAAGCCGAGTAGCGCATACACCTTTTTCGAGCAGAATTTCCACGTGGCAAAGACTTTTGTGAAGGACCGCTTCACCTCCTCCGGCCTTTTTCTTCTCCGGCTATTGATCTGGATCAATGCAACCATAAGTAAAGAGTGAGAAGCTGTTCCCTAAAACAGGCTCTAGAGACTCTGAAAAAAGGAGAGGCAGGTATGAAACGGAAAAGGCGGATCGTGGTTGTGGGAGGCTCTGCCGCGGGGCCCAAGGCTGCGGCAAAGGCCAGGCGGATGGACTGCGAAGCAGAGGTGATTCTGATCCAGAAAGACCCTGAGCTCTCCATGGCATCATGCGGATATCCCTACTATGTAGGTGGGGTCTTCGACGACCGGAACATGCTGCTGAGCACACCCACGGGGGTTACCCGAGACCCGGTGTTCTATCTCAATGCAAAGGCGATCGATGCGTGGACCAGCACCGAGGTGACCAGAATCGATTCTGCCGCGCATACCGTCGATTACCGGAATCTCCTCACCCAGGAAGAGGGCACCCTGGAGTATGACAAGCTCATCATCGCCACGGGCGCGGTCCCCAGGATGCCTCCGGTACCGGGCACTGATCTCAAGGGAATAACCACCCTGCAGTCCATGCGCGACGCAGACTATCTCCGCAGGGTGCGGGACGAGGGGATCATCAAGAAGGCCGTGGTGGTAGGCGGGGGTCTCATCGGCATAGAGACCTGCGAGGCGCTTCATCTGGCCGGGATCCAGATCACGGTGGTGGAGCTTCTGCCCCAGCTTCTGACCTTCCTTGACTGGCAGCTTGCCAAGCTGGTGGAGAACCACGTGAAGAGCAAGGGCGCCGATGTAATCACAGGCAGACGCGTGGCTGCGTTTCTGGGCGAGGACGGCACGCTCGCCGGCGTCAAGCTCGACAGCGGGACAGAGCTTCCCTGCGAGCTGGCCGTGATCGCTGTGGGCGTGATTCCCAACGTCAGGCTGGCCAGGGAGGCAGGCATCACCATCGGGAAAACCGGAGGCATTGCGGTCAACGAGTATCTCCAGACCTCTGACCCGGACATCTATGCCGTGGGCGACTGTATCGAGACGATCAACCGTATCACGGGCAGGAAGGTACTCGCCCCCTACGGCGACCTGGCCAATCTTCAGGGCCGGGTGGCAGGCGAGAACGCTGCCTCGGACAACATCATCACCTTCCCGGGCACCATCCAGACCGGCATCTGCAAGGTATTCGACTTTTCGGCGGGGTCTACCGGACTCTCCGAGCACACGGCCCTGAATCTCGGGTATGAGAACATCGTATCAGTGGTCAATGCGAGCCCGGACAAGCCGGGATTCATGAACGGTCAGCTGCTCGTCACCAAGATGGTGGCCGACAGAAAGAGCGGAAAGATACTGGGTGCTCAGTGCGTGGGTCCCGGGAATGTGAGCAAACAGGTCGCCCAGTGGGCCATGGCCATTCAGGGAGGTCTGACTGTCGAGGATCTGGTCAACTCCGATCTCCCCTATGCCCCGCCTTTTTCCCTGGCCATCGACCATTTCATCGCTACGGCCCATATCATGCAGAACAAGCTGAAAGGGCGGCTCAAAGGCATATCCGCGGTCGATGTCAAGGCAAAGCTGGATAACCATGAGACCCTGTTCTTCCTCGACGTGAGGGGGCCGGACGAGTTCGAGGATACGCGCCTGGGCATCGGCGAGACGCTCATGCCCCTGGGAGCTCTGAGAAAGAGGCTGGGCGAGCTTCCCCAGGATAAGAACCAGGAGATCATCTGCTACTGCAAGGTCTCGCTGAGGGGGTACGAGGCCGCCCTGGTCCTGGAGGCAAACGGGTGGCGGAACGTGAAGGTCATGGAAGGCGGAATCATGGCCTGGCCTTATCCGAAAGAGAAGTAGAGGCAGAGGCTCCGGTGCGCCCGCCTTTTTCGCGGCTCGACTGATCTGCTCTGGCGAGCGGAGGCCTCATGTCGAACCACGGCCGGGCCTGTTCGAGCTGTGCAGCCAGCCTGAACAGGCAGGCCTCGTTTCCGAAAGGCGCGATGAACTGCACCCCGCAGGGAAGATTCTCTTTGGTCCAGTACAGGGGCACAGACATGGCCGGCTGACCGGTGAGATTTGCCAGCTGGGTAAAAGGGGTTTTCGCAAGCGACTCGACCGCGATCTTGTCCGCAATGCCCGAGAGCCGCGCCAGCCGCCCGAGGCCGAATCTGTTCGTGATCTCCATGAGCATCTCTTCAACAGGAGAGGGCCTGAGCTCGCCGATTTTCACCGGCGGGTAGGCGGTGGTGGGGGTGAGGTAGAGATCGTGATTCCGATGGAATTCTCCCATGGCCCGGGCTGCGCGGTTCCATTCTCTCAGTGCGAGAACAAACTCTCCCGCCGAATAAGCCCTGCCCAGGAGGTTGAGCACCCAAGTGGGCCCCTCCACATCTTTCGGGACCGCCTTTCTCCCCAGAACCTGCTGCATCTCGACTATGTCAGCGGCCACCTCGCCGAAGTACATCATGAAGTAGCTTTTGGCCAGGGCCATCCCGTCTATCCGAGGTCCTGCCTCTTCCACAACATGTCCGAGACTCTCCAACAGCCGGGCCGCGTCCTCAACGGCCTTCACGCATTCGGGGTGCACCGGGGCACCCAGAGGAGAGGCTGTGCTGAAACCCACCTTAAGCCTTCCGGGAGAGCGCGTTATCTCCTGCATGTAGGGATGTTCCGGGCCGGGTATCTCATAGGGATCGCCAGGTGCGGGCCCGTTCACTGCATCGAGCATGGCGGCGCAGTCCCGTACGGTCCGGGTGAGCACATGCTCCACGGCCGCTCCTTGCCAGATATGGCCGTGATCGGGCCCGGCAGGGTTTCTTCCCCGCGATGGCTTGAGCCCGAAGAGGGCGCAGTAGGAAGAAGGGATGCGGATGGACCCGCCGCCGTCTCCTCCGGATGCCATGGGGGCCATCCCGCAGGCAACCGCTGCAGCAGAACCGCCACTGGAGCCTCCCGGAGTGCGGGTGTTGTCCCAAGGATTCTTTGTGGGGCCGTGAAGCTCGGGTTCGGTGATACCCATGAGACCGAATTCCGGGGTGTTTGTCTTGCCCAAGATCACCACCCCGGTGTTGCGGTAGCGCTTCATCAGCTCTGAATCATGCCTGGGGATATAGTTTCTCAATGCCTTGCACCCCTTTGTCATGGGCGCGCCGGCACAGGATGAGACAAGGTCCTTGACGAGAAAGGGCACCCCGGTGAAGGGGCCCTCGGGCAATCCTGAATCGATGGAGCTTCTTGCCTGGTCATACATGCGGCAGATCACCGCATTGACTGCCGGGTTGAACCGCTCTATCTTCCGGACGGCCTCGTTGCACATTTCGCCCGGCGATACCTCGCGCCTGCGGACGAGTTCGGCCAGACCCAGGGCATCGTATTGATCATATTCGTGAAAATCACTCATGGTTCTTCCCTCCTCATTGCATCAGATCCAGCCCAGCAGCCCGAATACCACAAGCCCTGCGAGATTGACGGCTCCAAGGACAGCCACGAAGGTGAAGCTCTTTTTCAGGGGTGCGTCGTAAGCATAGACAGCAGCGGCAAAGAAGGGGATATAGACCGTGATGAAGACCGGGAAGGATCCCCAGAATGGGTACACCCAGACAAAGGCGGGCGTCCTGACCAGGAATATTTCGATAATGGCGGCTGCCGCCGCAGCTGATACTGCCACGAAGATGCGGCTGTTGATGCCCGCGATCCTGGCCTTGGGATCCTTAGGCAGGAGTTTGGTGGCCACGATGCCGGCAATGGAGAACATGAGGCTGATCTCTATGCCCACGCCCACCATGATGGAAAACGCGGTCCGCTCGGGAACGGTCCACAGGGCATGGCCTGAGAAGTGCTGGATAAGGGCGTTGACGATCTCCACGAACCAGTGGACCATGTAGAGCGAAAGGCCTGCGGCGATCGCCTTGTAATTGCCGCGCTCGTACTCGTGACCATAGATGTACAGCACGATGACCGCGAGCGTGATGACGTACCACTGAAACGGGTCCCCTGACCTGACAATGTCCAAGGCCTGTTGTGTTACTTCGGGATGGTTCAGATTCATGGGTCTTCCTCCTCTGCAAATGACAGTCGGCAGTGCCTGAAAATTCCCTGAAGTCAGGTGCTCTTCAGGAATGCAAGCATACTAGCACATGATCGTGGTAATGAAAATAGATATCAAGAAGCCTGATAATTTACC
>JALNWY010000104.1 GCA_023230665.1 Deltaproteobacteria bacterium | reverse complement strand
CAGGTGTATATTGCAATATTTTATGATAAAAATCAACATGTTAATTGCTATTTTCGGCCAAAAATTACTGTTGTTTCGTCACGGATTAAGGTCTATTTTAAAAAATAAGCGATCATGGATTGATCTTATGAATTTAGCAATATTCATTTTTATATTATTTCCCTCAATTCTGTTTATCGTCCTAATCTTCAGTGCAAGTTATATCCTTGAATCTTGGAAAAAAATCAGTCGTATCGGCAAAAGATCGCCCCTGAAAGGTTATAAATTATGGCGGAACCCTGGAGAATCTTTACGCGGACAGATTGATGACAGCACGGCTGAAATAATGACATTTATAGCAGCTATTCCAATCTCTATCCTTGCTTACACTCCATTTTACTACAGTCAATTTTTTGCATTAACCAAAGGGAAACCTGTTGGATTGAACTTTTATTTAGCCCTAACTCTCAATAGTGCTTTAATCATTTATTGTATCTGGCGTATTATTCGAACCTGGTCAGAAAAACACAATTATTTGCTTGGTCTTGACGGCGAAACATTTGTTGGGCAGCAACTCAATCATCTCATGCTGTTAGGTTGCCGAGTTTTTCATGATTTCGGAACTGCAAAACAGGGCAACATTGACCATATCGTTGTAAGTCCGACTGGTGTTTTTGTAATTGAGACAAAAGGCAAATATAAACCAGACAAAAAGAGGGGTAAAGCTGATGCCAAGGTGATCTATGATGGCAAAAAGCTGAAATTTTCAGATGTTTTTGAGACAGACCATCCTATACAACAGGCCAAAGAGCTCGCTATTACTCTTTCGAAAGAGCTTTCCGGTTCAATCGGCAAAAAAATTCCTGTAACACCAGTTGTTGCCCTTCCTGGATGGTGGGTTGAATTAAAAGCCCCATTATCGGATGTAAAAATCTATAATGGCAAATTAGTGGAAGATACTGGCCTGTTTGATGCGGAAAAGGTCAAAAAGAATTTTTTCTTCCAGACCAATCCAGGAAAGGGCTGCCTGCCTCAGGATCTATTCCAGGCAATCGTACGCAGGTTAGACGAAAAATGCCGAAATGTTGATCCAAAGGCATATACCAAGTGAAAAAACACATCCACGTCACCTGTGCCATCATAGAGCGCGATGGGTTAGTCCTTGCGGCGCAAAGAAGTGCAGGGATGAGCATGCCACGCAAATGGGAGTTCCCGGGCGGCAAGATTCGGCCTGATGAGAAGCCGGAAGAATGTTTGTGTCGTGAAATCGATGAAGAATTGGGAATAAAGATCGTCACAACCAGACCGTTGGAACCGGCAACCCATCGATATCCCACGTTTACAATAACCCTGTATCCGTTCATTTGTTCAATCATTTCTGGGAAAATGAAGCTCAATGAGCATGCCGCAATAACTTGGTTGCCGCCGGAAAAACTTGCAACACTCGACTGGGCAGAAGCAGACCTTCCTGTACTTGCCGCCTACTGCCGAAAAGCAAAGAAATGAGGCGATGAATTCTTCGATTCCACACGGTCTATACGATGCCCTGCTCGATCAGTCCTTACAGGAAATCCTGATCAAGTTTCCTGAGATTCGTGCCGTTCTTGGAAAAATCGATAGTGAAGAACAACCCTCCCGCTACGCAGCATTCATCGCAAAAATTTTAGAACAAGCGCTCCGAGGTGAATCCGATCCGGGGAAGCGGCTGGCTTTATGCAATCGCATCATAGAATTTCTTTCCGGCTCTGCCGAAACAAACCACCTGGAAAAGCATAAACTGGTTCCGGCGCGAAAATCACTGCTGCTGGAAATTACCCCACCCAATTATGCTAAACCGGGCATACCCCGACCCCATACATCAATAGTCGAAAGCAGCCTCTTTACCGGCTCGCCCCTGGAACCACAGCTTGTGCACGAACTGCTGGAGGAAATGCGGTCTGCTGATGGGGTGGATATTCTGGTATCGTTTATTAAATGGTCAGGCTTGCGGCTCCTTATGCCTGGTTTTGAGGACCTGCGTGACCGAGAGGTACCGGTCCGGGTGATTACCACCTCTTACATGGGGGCATCGGATGCCCCGGCTGTGGAATGGCTGGCCGCCATGCCGAATGTCAAGGTGCGGATTTCTTATGATACCAAACGGACCCGACTCCATGCCAAAGCGTATCATTTTACGAGAAATTCCGGTTTTTCCACCGCCTATATCGGGTCCGCCAATATGTCGCACGCGGCAGTGACCAGCGGCCTGGAATGGAATCTCAAAGTCACCGCCCAGGACCTTGGACATATCCTTGAAAAATTCACCGCTGAATTTGAAACCTATTGGAACAGTCGTGAATTCATACCTTTTGATCCCAGCGACCCAGTTCCTCTCCGTCAAGCCATTGAGCAGGAACGTCGGCCAGGTCCGGCGCCTTCCGCGGTATTTTTTGATCTTCGTCCTCATCCCTTTCAAGAACGGATCCTGGAAGCACTGGTCCTGGAACGTACCGTCCGCCAACAACGGCGCAACCTGGTTATCGCAGCGACCGGTACCGGCAAGACAGTTATCTCCGCCTTTGATTATCAACGTTTCCGCGCCGAAAAAAACAAGCAGGCCCGCTTATTGTTCGTGGCCCATCGGCAGGAAATACTGGAGCAAGCACTGGCAACATTCAGAAACGTGCTGCGGAATCACAATTTTGGAGAACTGCTTGTCGGTCCCTTTCAAGCCAATCGGCTGGAACATCTATTTTGTTCCGTTAAAATGCTGTCCAACCGGAGATTGTGGGAGCAGGTGGGCAGAAATTTTTACGAATATATCGTCGTTGATGAAGCTCACCACGGCACCGCTGCCAGTTACCGGCCGATATTTGATCACTTTGATCCGGAAATCCTGCTTGGATTGACGGCAACGCCGGAAAGAATGGACGGAGGCAATGTGGCCGCTGATTTCGGCAACCGGTTCGCCGCTGAAATCCGGCTTCCGGAGGCACTGGAAGAAAAACTGCTCTGCCCCTTTCACTATTTCGGAGTGGCCGATCCCGTGGCCATCAATGAGGATCGATTCTGGCGGAATGGCAAGTACGACGAGAGAGAGCTGGAAAAAATCTATACCGGCAGCCATATTCTGGCTCAGCAGCGATTGGAGGTTATCTACGCAACCCTGAATCGCTATGAGCCGAATCTTGATGATATCAAAGGGGTAGGTTTCTGTGTGTCCATCAAGCACGCTCGGTTCATGGCAGAAATGTTTACCCGGCACGGCATTCCTTCCGCTGCCTTTGTCTCTGACATTGACAATACCCGTTGCGCGCCATTGCTGGAAGACCTGAAAGCCGGGCGACTTACCTTCCTGTTTACAGTCGATAAACTGAGCGAAGGGGTAGATGTTCCGGAGATGAATGTCGTCTTGTTCCTGCGCCCGACAGAGAGTCTCACCGTCTTTCTCCAGCAATTAGGACGCGGTTTGCGACATGCACCGCAAAAGGATTGTCTAACTGTTCTCGATTTCGTCGGCCAGGTCCATCGGCGCTATCGCCTGGATATCAAGTTGAAATCCCTGTTGCCCAAGCACCGCTATGCCATTGACAGGGAGGTGGAGGATAATTTCCCCCATCTCCCTGCGGGCTGCTCAATTCAATTTGATCGCCTGTCCCGACAATATGTCCTGGAAAACATCCGAACAAACCTGCGCAATCTCGCTGCCCAGGTTCCGGAACGACTGCAGACGTTTACTTCCGAAACCAAGCAGGAACTCACTTTCGGCAATTTTATCCGGTATCACCAGTACGAACCCGAGCGGTTACTGGTGGCAGAGAGTTGGACCGGGTGGAAGGCAAAAGCACAACTGGCACCAATTCCTAACGACCCCGATTATGCCCGCCTCAAAAAAGCCTTGGTGCGGGCAGCATTTATCAACGGACCTGCCGAAATCAAAAACTTGCGCAATATCGTCCACCTGCTTGCCCAGAAAAAAGTCGATGAGGCTCTGGCAGCGGCAAACGATAGTGCCATAGCCACACATTATCGGCTGTGGGCAGACACCGGCACTCGCCTTGGCATCAATTCTCTCAGGGAATCGTTCCAGCGACTTTGTCACAACCCTTCAATTCTCGGTGACCTGGGGGAAATTCTGAATTGGGCGGAACAAGAAACATCTATCCAGGGTATCGTGCCTGAACTGCCGTACTCCTGCCCCCTCGAATTACATGCCCGTTATGGAATCAAGGACATCCTGGCTGTATTCGGTTATGCGACTCTTGATTCTGCCGGACAGAGAGGAGTGGGTGTCCTTCATTTTCCTGACAAGAAAACCTATGCACTACTCATAACTTTTCAAAAAACCGAAAAGGAGTTTTCTCCAAGCACGATGTATGCAGATTATCCTATTAGCAGGGAGCTCTTGCACTGGGAATCACAATCCAACACAACCCAGAAATCAAAAGCTGGACAGAACCTGATCCACCACCAGGCACGAGGCTACTCCATCCTCGTTTTTGCTCGTGACCAGAAAAAACGAAACGGTTGTACTGTACCTTTTGTTTATCTTGGCCCGGTCGAGCGGGTCAGTTATGAAAGTGAAAGACCTATCAAATTTGTTTGGAAATTGAGGCACCTAATCCCTGTGGAAATGTTTGAAGAAAACCGAAGGGGAGGGTAATTAAGTAATGGTTTAGAAGTCGGAGTCAGACCAAGCCGCCGTAATGTATTGTAGAATCCAATAATTTTTTGCCATTAGGGCCTCTTTTTACTTTCAAAATCAATTTAAGGATTTTGGCTTTGCCGGATGAACCAAAATTATTACGATAAATGCGCTGGTGAATATTTCAACGTTACCGCAGCCATTGACCCCACCGCCTTCCTTGATCCCATCACTCGTTTTTTTCGCGCTGGCGCTCAAGTGTTGGATGTTGGTTGTGGTTCCGGCAGAGACCTCCTTTGGTTGAAGAATAAGGGTTTTACGGCTACAGGGTTTGAGCTGTCCCAGAATTTGGCGACCCTGGCACGGCAGCACTCCGGTTGCCCGGTTATTGTTGGCAATTTTTTTCACTATGATTTCAGCCAGATCAGAGTTGATGTCATTCTCCTGACAGGGGCACTGGTCCATGTCCCTCGATCACAGCTTCCCGAAGTTATAGAGAGAATTTTTCAAGCCCTCCGTCCGGAGGGGTTGCTCTATGTGTCACTGAAAGAGGGTGCGGGGGAAAAGCAAGCCGAAGACGGTCGGACTTTTGTTCTCTGGAACGATGACGATTTACGATCTATTTTCGCCGCCCTCCATCTCAAGGTTATCTACTTTTCCAGGAAGACATCACGTCTGAACCCTGATGACACCTGGCTTGGATATTTGCTCCGTCGCCATAAATGACCATTTCCACAGTAAAATTCGATCCTCGCTTCCTGCTCAGACAGATTGACTGTGTCCATATACAGACTCTTCCAACAGGATTTGTCTTTGAAAGTGATGCCGCCACTTGTGTCATTGTTGATGTCGGTATCTGCCAATTGCCCGACTACCCATATATCGACTACACCTCAGTCCAGAACCAACTCATGCATCGGTACCGTCGGGTTTTCCGTTTTTTGCATGAAGGTGAATATCCTGATCCAGAACTGATTGAAGAGGTCCGCTACTTCCTGAATGGGGGTGATGATCCGGAAGCCCTCAAACGGTTCGGCCGCAACAGAGAAGAACAGGATATAGATCCGAGCCGGCCGGAAGAGGTTTTTGAAGATACATTTATCTCCGCCTTTGGTGAACCTCATCGAGACTCACTCCACCGGGAGTTTCCCTATTTCGACCTGGAAGGGAAGCGAAGATTTGTCGACTACGTCTTATTCAGCCGGAAGGGAAATTTCGCTATTGAATTGAACGGAGAATCCTTCCATCATCCTGTGGTCATAGGCCCTGGCCGCTATCGGGCACAGCTTTTCAAGCAGAACTCATTGGTCGCGGACGGATTCAAGGTGTTCCGATGGTCTCTGCGCGGCATGTCCGACAGAGAAAAATTTGCTCAAGAGCTGCAGCATTTCCTTGGAGATTCATCCGATTTCCTGACCCGACCTCTGGTCAAAGTGGATCGGCGGCTTTCGACCATTGAGCTCCACGACCATCAACTTGATGCCTTGAAATATCTTTCGTCCAACCGTCAGGATGGAAGACGGAATTTTCTGCTTGTTCTCCCCACAGGCACCGGCAAAAGTGAAATTTTTATCAAAGACATCAGCCTGTTTATGGAGCCTGATCCACAATTTTCCGTCTTGATACTGGTCCCAAGCCGGAAATTGCGTCAGCAGACCATTGCCCGCTGCAAACTGCGGCTGCCTCAATATCGCCAACAGATCGGCAGTGAAGGAGACCACCTCAGAATCCGCGTCCTGACCTATGCCTCACTGCAACGTCATTATTTCGAGTTCAAGCCGGACCATTTCGATTATATCGTGGTTGACGAGGCTCATCATTCAGCCGCGGTAGGTTTGCGCCGGGCATTGGAACATTTCAATCCGCAGCACCTCCTTGGCGTGACAGCGACTCCGGAACGTTTTGACCGCCGCAGGCTTGAAGAAATCTTCGGTGAATATGAATGTCCCCTGAGCCTTGAAGAAGCTATCCGCAAAGGGCTTGTTCCTCCTGTCCGCTGTTATCGTATAAAATCAAATGTTGACCTCTCGGAAGTACGATTCAACGGCAAGGAATACGTGCGGAGTGATCTGCAGCGTACTCTTCAGGTTCCTTCACGGGACAGGTTGATCATAGAGGTCATAAAAAGATATTTCGAAGGCTCATTGAGCGATAAACAAGGGGTGGTTTTCTGCGTGGATATCGCCCATGCCCGGAGAATGGCCAAAGCCATGAATAATTTGGGAATCACAGCCTTGGCTGTTGATGGCAAAGACCGGCGCCATGCAGACAGTGCATTGGAAAAATACAACTCCGGCGGGATCCGTTTTCTTTGCGCCTGCGACTTGTTGACAGAGGGATGGGACGCCCCCCGGACGCAGATACTTGTAATGGCCCGCCCCACCTTTTCCAAGGTGCTCTACACCCAGCAACTCGGCAGAGGGCTGCGCCAGCATCCCGGGAAAGAGGCTCTTTACGTGCTGGACGTGGTTGACAATTACGGGTCAAAGCTGATGCCGATGTCCCTGCATGGACTGTTGCGTATCAGTTCCTATCAACCGTTTGCTGACCTGATCACACCGGAAGGAGGAAGCAGAGAGGATGAAGTTGTCATCCTTGATGGTCTCTATGAGGGAGTCCGTCGGATTGAGCCCGTAGATATCCATACATACAGCAACCTGTACGGTGACTATTTGAACGAGGAACAGTTGGCCCGTGAGCTTTTTGTCTCCACGGGCACAGTCAAGTCCTGGATAAAGAAGGGGAAGATCAGCCCGGACCATCGTGTACCATTCGGCCGCTCCACACTCTTTTTCTTCGCCCCCGCAAAGGTTGAGGAAATTCGACAACAGCAGCAGCTCTCTCCGCATACCGAGAAAACAAGGAAAAACGATTTTCATGATTTCCTCGAAAAGCGGGATTACACATTCTCCTACAAAATCATATTTTTGCTCGCATATCTTAAGGTTAGAAACCGCCGGGGTGAGGCAGAGATTCCTGAACTGCTCCAACTCTATCAACGTTTTTATCTTGGATTGCTCGAGCGTCATCAACGTTGCGAGAGGAAAAACTGTCCATACAACAGACTGGAATATCTTGAAAATGCAGCCGAGCTGCAACGCAGCCTCCTGGGCAACCCTTTCGAGAAGTTCGAGCGGAAGCGCTTCTTTCACCACTGCCGGGATCTCAATTACATTGCCATGGATGTTGTTCTTCAGGAAGGATTATCAAGCAGTGACATTCTCTCGATCCGGCAGCAGATGGTGAACGACCTCAAGGACTATTACCAGAAGCTTGAAATAGAACTTGCCGAAGATGACTATGCCTACCTGTTGCCGGAGGAGGGGAAGGAGGACGAACGAGCCGAGCGTCCAGGTGAAAAAATCGTGCTGATAGACAACCCGGGCAATGAAGAAAAATTCACCCAGTTCGTACCCTTTTATCCCCTGGAAGTTGCCGCAGGTGGTTTTCTGGATTCAGCACTTCCGGAGGAACCGGAGGGCTGGGTTCAAATGCTCGGATTAACCAACCGGAGCAGTTTTGACGCCTCAACGTTTGTGACTCGGATTCAGGGAAAATCCATGGAACCGTTGATCCCTGACGGGAGTTATTGTCTTTTTTCCAGAAACGTCGGCGGGAGCCGCCTGGGCAGAGTGGTGCTTGTACGGCACGGTGGACATACCGACGCTGAAACAGGGGCTGCCTTTACGGTGAAAAGATATTTCAGCGAAAAGAAATATGATCCTGACTCTGAGTGGGTACATGAACGAATTGTCCTGCGCCCTGAAAATCCGGATTATCAACCAATTGAAATTCCTGCCGAAGAGTCGGAAAATGGGGATTTCGCAGTTGTGGCCTTCTGGTTGGAGGTGATTGCGTAAGCTTAAAAATTAAATTCAACTTCAAAGTGCGCAGCATGAGCGAAACAAGGACGGGGAAAGGGGACGTTCATGATTTCATGCGTTCCGTCAGCCGTACCAAAGAGTAATTTTGTCCTCAAAACGCCCCCAAGAATTTCCTCAACCGTTTTCCGGCAAATACAGCTCCACCATGTTCGCCTTTACCCGATTTCAGGTATTTGCCTTGATGGGCTCGGCATGCAATTTCAAGCCGAGAGCATGGATAACTTTCAGTATTGTGTCAAAACCAGGAGTTCGTTCCCCGGAAAGCGCTTTATAGAGACTTTCGCGGGACAATCCTGCATCACGCGCCACTTGCGACATGCCCTTGGCCCGCGCGATGTCTCCCAAAGCTTTGGCAATAAATGCTGCATCTCCATTCGCTTCCTCAAGACAGGCCTCAAGGTAGGCAGCCATTTCCTCCGGGGTACGGAGATGTTCAGCAACATCATATCTGGAGGTTTTCGTTTTTGTCATGAATTACTCCTCTAAATTACGCGATACCACAAAAAAATCTGTGAAATCTGGGTAATCTGGGGACCCATCCTTTCTTCTGCACTCTTTTTCTACAAAAGGTGGCTGCCAAGGGTTTCGTATATATCCCGCCGATGGCCGATGGCCCATACAATAATAATCTTTTCTTCAGGATCAGCCTGATACACAATTCGATACCGTAAAAACCTGTACGACCAGAAGCCGCTTAATTCGCGTTGGAGTTCTTTGCCGAGGTACGGATTTTCGGCAAGTTCCCGTAAGGCTTCTCTGGCGGCTTTTTTTACTTCAGGGTTGAGCTTCCTGGCCTGGGAGTCGGCATAGGACGTAATCCTGACCTGATATTTCATTCAAACGCCCTTTCAATATCAATCAAGCGGCCGGCCTTCACATCTTTAGCGGAGCCCTTGAGCTGTTTCATCATTTCAGGGTCGGCCAGGATATCGATGGTCTCCAGCAATCCTTCAAATTTTTTCATGGACAGCAGCACAGCTTCCGGTACCCCGTTTTTGGTAATAGCTATGGTGTCGTCCGTGTCGTGCAGCTGACGGACCATGTCCAGGAGTTTTGCCTTTGCCTTGGTGATCGGAACGAAGGACTCAATTGTCTGCATATTGGTACCCCAGTTGAATTATGTTTTGTAGTTACAATAATGACCACCGCGGAAAAACGCAAGAAAAATAGCCACAATAATGACCAGATCCTGAATTGAAGTTCCGTCAAAAAAGATGAATAGAATCGGAAAAATGGGGGTCAGACCCCGTTTTTTGTTGCCTTTTTTGGTAAATTCAACTTCAAACTGCGCAGCATGGATGGCAAAAATCGAAGTGAGATACAACCCGGGATGCGGGTTTGTATCGTGTTGAAGGCAGACCAGCGGTCGGGAAAACTCACAGAGGGGATCGTCAAGGATATCCTGACCAGATCCCCGACTCATCCGCATGGCATAAAGGTTCGCCTGGAAACCGGCCAGGTCGGCCGGGTCAGGAAAATCGAAAGGTGAAAGGTCAGGGACGGAATCGACCCAGACCAACTTACTGAATTGTCTATATAAAAAACCAATAATCTCCTGTTTTTTGTCCTTAACATATTCTTTTCAGAATCAAAATCTGCGTAATCTGCGTAATCTGCGGACCTCTCCCCTTGCCTATTCTCTCCCTCGCCAAATCTGCATGCTCTGTTGTTCGCGGCCGGTTAAGGCAAACCACAAGAGGAAACCAGGGAGAGGGAAGCACATTTATCTTAAAAAAAGAGATAAAATATAATTGTCTTGTTGTAAAAAAAAAGATAATATACGGCGTATGAAAAACATAGTAGCCCAACTGGTTGATGATTTTCAGGAGCGCCAACTGCCGGAATTGGTTTCCAGGGAAATTGATTTTCCGGGAATACCGGGTAAGGTTGATGTT
>JALNWY010000103.1 GCA_023230665.1 Deltaproteobacteria bacterium | reverse complement strand
GAGTGAGCCCCTGAGCGAGTTGCCGAGGGAGAAGACTTCATCGATTTCCTGCATCCGCGAACCGGGGACCGGGAACTGGTCCGGGCTGCTGCTGCAAAACTTTCCGAGGATTCCTTCACCAAGGTGTGGGACAACCCTGACGATGCCGTCTGCCCCAGGGCGTCGCGTGCGGCAAGGGTGATCTCCCGCTGCAGCCTGCCCTAGGCAAAGCTCGCCAGGATGCAGAACTCCCTGTTCATCTCGTCCGAGCCCAGCAGGGCGATAGCGCTTCCATCCGCAGTCAGGCTCAAAGGGGGCTGCCTGCCCGGCAACCGATCCCCCCACAGAGAAGCTGTCCATACAAAATCCCTAAGGAGGTATGGCCGGGGAAAAGACGAAATGCGAACCCGTCCCTGAAATCTTTATTCGAACAGGAATCTCTGCGGGTTCAGCGAGCACAACTGGTGTGAGTCCAGAATCCTGAAGTATCTCTGGCGCGAGAAGATATCCAGGTAGTTCCGGTACGAGTCGATCCAGAGCAGGTTGATCATGAAATCCGTGCCGAAGAGGATCCGTTGCCTCAGCTTGTCACCGATCTCGGATGGCTGGTCGTGTATGGTGTCGCTGAGCCGGGCATAGAATCCCTCGTCGAAACCGCAGCACGAGAAGTCGGTGTAGACGTGGTCGTACTCTGCGATCAGGCCTATGACGGCCTGCTGCCATTGCCTTTTCGGGAAAAGTCCCCATGCCTTGTCCTGTTTGCCGAAGTGGGCCAGATTCAGCTTCAGCTCGGGATGACGCGAGAGCACCCGGGCCCACTTTTCCGGGTCGGTAAAGGCCTTGGCCTGTTTGTGCGTGCGGTATCCGCCGTCGCTGCAGTGGACCGTGATCGGGATTCTCCTTGCGGCGCAGAACTCGTAGAGGTACTCCACCTTGGCCAGTTCCTTTGAATCGTCCGCAGGCCAGGGATCGAAGCCCAGAGGGGGATAGACCTTGATCCCGGCAAAGGAATAGTCCCGCAAGTGTTCAATGTCTCCGGAAAACATGCCCATGGCGCCGAGCAGACGCGCGCGCCGCTCGGACAGCGTCTCGGGCAGGAAGGACCCGAAGTATTTCTCCAGGAGGCCGGGCAGGCCGGTGCTCCCTGATGTGCCTTCCATGTCGTAGTTCCGGGTGTTGATTCCGAGGAAGGGATAGATCTCGAACAGGTTCAGGCCGCTTGTCCGGGCATACTTGCGTATGCCGTTGAAAAGGTCGATGACCTGCTCCACGATGGGCTTCTTCGGCAGATCGCGGTAGTGGATGCCGGGGTAGCTCTCCATGCCCTTGTATCCGAAGTCCATCATCAGAGGCGTGAGCACCACCCGGTCATAGAAGCTGCCGCAGATCTCGATCCTGCCGTCGTGCACAAAAGGCTCCATGTCCTTTTCCATGAGCAGGAAAACATCCCCCAGATCGCGCTCCATGACCGAGAGCAGGTTCATCACCCGGTTGAGCCTTGTGTCGATGAACTTCGACAGCACGGTGCTGACAATGGGGACCGAGTTCAGAAACAGCAGGGTGTCGATGTTCATGTTCTTCACAAAGCCGAGCAGGCTCGGATGGCTCAGGTTCATGGCATGGCAGTGAATATCGAAAAAGGTCTTTTCTCTCACCGCAAAAAAACCTCCCGGACATATTCATTTCATCGGCTGTTTCGCAAAACAGATCAACATGGCGGCGGCACCCGTCCGGGGGCATCCGGCAAGCCGGATCGGTTGCTCCATCTGAATCCCTCTTCCACGGCCGCCCAAGCCCCAACCGGCAGACAAAAAAAGAACTGCGCCTGCATCTGGGGAAAAATCAGTCTGAGTTTCTCTCCTCGAGTTCGAGAAGGTACTTCTTCCTCCACAGGCCGCCCCCGTAGCCCGTGAGGGTGCCGTTGCTGCCGATCACGCGGTGGCAGGGCACGATGATGGACACCGGATTTGCGGCGTTGGCGTTTGCCACTGCCCTGACAGCAGAGGGCCGTCCCATGGACCGGGCCTGCTCTGCATAGGACACGGTGCGGCCGTAGGGAATGGCGAGCAGGGCCTGCCAGGCATCCTGCTGAAACGGGGTGCCGCGCATGTCGAGGCTGAGGTCAAAGGTCTTTCTCCTGCCTGAAAAGTACTCTTCGAGCTGTTTCAAGGTTGCTTCGAGATGAGGGCCGGGACCCGGTTTGATCCGCGCACGAAAGGTCTTCTCGATCGCTGCGAGCTGTGCCTCGGGAGATTCGCTCTCCACAAACTCCAGCAGGCAGAGCCCCTTGTCTGTTGCGCCCGCGAGCATGGGTCCGGTCGGGGTCGGAATTTCCATGACCATGATCCGGGTCGGGGCTGCCGGGTTCCGGTCCGGTCCGGCCTTTTTCGCCCGGGATTCGAGATTTTTGCCAGCTGTGATATCCTGAAGCCGTGCCTGTGTTCTCCTCATGCCGTATCTCTCCTTTTCCCAGGGCTGCCGCCGTATCGCAGGTCCGCTCCACCGCTGCGGCCCCAGGGTGATTGCAGCCTTTTTTAAGGGTCTGACATCACCATCCGATATCACCGGCCCGTTTGTCAATGATCGAACCAGGGCTCATGATATGCCCCAAGATGAGGCGTCTCTATATGGGGGCCTTTGTATGGCGGATGCACAGCGAAGCAGTTCCCGGAAGGCCTGCGCGCCATCCTTCTCGACGAGACGCCCAATCAGTGGTATGAACCTTTGAGGGACACGTCCTGGGCTCTTTCCCGCGGCAAGTGTGGACCGGAATCAGCCCCAACCATGTTGTCCTCCGGAGAGAAAGCGAAGGAGGATTGACAAAAAGCCCTGCTTCGAATAGGACACCACAACAAGGAACATTCTATGCAAAATATACGCAATTTCAGCATTATTGCCCATATCGACCACGGCAAGTCAACCCTGGCCGACCGCCTGATCATGAAGACCGGTGCCTGCGACCTGCGCATCTACAAAGACCAGATGCTCGACAGCATGGATATCGAGCGCGAACGCGGCATAACGATCAAGAGCCATGCCATCTCCCTGCCCTACACCGCCTCCGACGGCGAGACCTATACGCTCAATCTCATCGACACGCCGGGCCACGTGGACTTCTCCTACGAGGTGTCCCGCTCGCTCGCATCCTGCGAGGGCGTGCTTCTGCTCATCGATGCGGCCCAGGGCGTACAGGCCCAGACCCTGGCCAATCTCTACCTGGCCATGGAGCACGACCTGGAGATCATCCCGGTGATCAACAAAATCGACCTGCCGGCCGCTGACGTGGAGCGGGTCTTGGAGCAGATCGACTCGGAGCTTGGGCTCGACCCGGCCACGCACCTGGCGTGCTCTGCAAAGGACGGCACCGGGGTGGACGAGATCCTGGAGGCCATTGTCCGGCGTATCCCTCCGCCGCGAGGAGAGGCGGAAGATCCGCTTGCGGCCCTGATCTTCGATGCTTATTACGATGCCTACCGGGGCACGGTCATCAACTGCCGGGTCTTCGACGGCGAGGTCAAGGCCGGCGACACGATCCGCTTCATGTTCAACGACTCGATCTACCGGGTGGAAGAGGTGGGCCGGTTCCTCCTGGACCGGCAGAAGCGCGACACTCTCTCCGCAGGCGAGGTGGGCTATATCATCGCAGGCGTCAAGACCGTATCGAGCGTGAGCATCGGCGACACCATCACCCTTGACGACAGGCCGTGCGCACAGCCGCTGCCCGGCTTCAAGAAGGTCAAGCCCGTGGTCTTCGCCTCGATCTATCCCATTGCATCCGACGACTACGAAGATCTCTCCGATGCGCTGGAGAAATACAAGCTTAACGACGCGGCATTCATCTATGAGAAAGACTCTTCGGCCGCCCTGGGCCAGGGCTTTCGGTGCGGGTTCCTGGGACTTTTGCACCTGGACATTGTCCAGGAACGGCTGGAGCGCGAATACGGGCTCAACATCATCCTCTCCGTGCCCAGCGTACGCTACCGGTTCACGCTCAAGGACGGCGCCGAACTCTATGTGGACAACCCGGCCCACTATCCCAACCCCATGAGCATCATCAAATCCGAAGAGCCCTATATCCGGGCGTCCATGATGCTGCCTGACAGGTACCTGGGCGCGGTCATGACCCTGTGCATCGACCGGCGGGGTGTAAATTCCAACATGCGCTACCCGAGCCCGGGCCGGGTGGAACTCTCGTACGAGATGCCGCTCTCCGAGGTCATCTTCGACTTCTACGACCGCTTCAAGTCAGTGACCCAGGGCTACGGCTCGTTTGACTACGATCTCATCGACTACCGGACCAGCAACCTGGTGCTCCTGGACATCCTGGTCAACGGAGAGAAGGTGGACGCGCTGTCCCAGATCGTCCACCGCGACCGGGCCAGGGCGCGTGGCGTGCTGGCGTGCGACCGCCTGAAAGACGAGATCCCCAGACAGATGTACAAGATCGCCATCCAGGGGGCCATCGGCGGCGAGATCATCTCCCGCTCCACGGTCTCGGCCTTCCGCAAGGATGTCACGGCCAAGTGCTACGGCGGAGACATCACCCGGAAGCGCAAGCTGCTGGAAAAACAGAAAGAGGGCAAAAAGCGCATGAAGATGGTGGGCTCGGTGAGCATCCCCCAGAGCGCATTTCTGGCCGTGCTCAAATCCGACAAGGATTCATGACCACAGGCAGGGCACACATTCCCGGGCTCTACATCCACTTCCCGTTCTGCCGGAGCAAGTGCGGGTACTGCGATTTCTATTCCGTGACCGAGACCTCGCTCATCTCCTCCTTTCTGGAGGCCTTGTCCATGGAGGCGGCCCTCTACCGGGAGGAATTCACGGCCTTTGACACGGTCTACCTGGGCGGCGGCACGCCCTCGCTCATGGCCCCTGATCAGGTGGAAGCCCTCCTGGAGATGGTCCTCGACACCTTCACCATCCTCGCCAATGCAGAGATCACCATGGAGCTCAACCCGGCCGACCTGACCCGCGAAGATCTGCGCGTGCTGCGAAGGGCGGGCATCAACCGGGTCAATATCGGGGTGCAGTCGTTTCACGACCGGGAGCTCCAGTTCCTGGGCCGCAGGCACGACCGGCGGCAGGCCATGAAGGCCCTGGAATGGGCGGGGTACGCCGGGTTCGACAATATCGGGCTCGACCTGATCTACAACCTCCCCCATCAGAGCCTCGAAGACTGGCGCGCGTCCCTTATGCAGGCGATCGCCTTGCGACCTGCCCACCTGTCCTGCTATGAGCTGGAGCTCAAAGCCGATACCCCGCTCGGCAGGAAATTGGGCCAGAGAGGGCACGGCCGGGGCTCGGAAGACCTGGCCCGGGAGTTTTTCATAAAGACCTCCGGGGTCCTGGAAGACGCGGGGTACATCCACTACGAGGTCTCGAACTTTGCCGCGGGTATGGACAAGGCGTCACAGCACAACCGAAAATACTGGGACCACACCCCCTACCTGGGCCTGGGCCCCGCGGCCCACTCTTTCGAAGGCGCCAGCCGCTGGTGGAACCGGAGCTCCCTGCAAAGTTACCTCGCCGATCTCAGCCGCAGGGAGCGGCCAGTCGAGGGACGGGAAGACCTGGGGCCCCAAGAGCTTGCCATGGAGGCCCTGTTCCTGGGGCTGCGCACCAGAGACGGGATCGACCTGGACCGCTACGCGCGGCTCTACGGCCGGGATCTGATGAGGGAAAACAGACGGCAGCTCGAGGAGTGGAGCCGCCTGGGCCTGGTCGAAATCGCGAGCCGCCGGATCCGCCCCACCCGTTCGGGCATGGCCGTGGCCGACGCCCTGGCCGTGATGTAGCATCATACCCTCCCCTGACCGCGGGCAGCGGCGCTCATGAGCATTCTTTTTTCATGCCCTTTAGAATGTTACAGAAAGCAGGATTAAGACAAGGCTCCTATGTTCTCAGGGAATCCACCAGGCCTCTGAGCGTTTCCATGTCAACGGTCCGCTGGTACAGGGGCCTGGCGTCCTGCCGGTAGAGGGAGAGTCCATCTTCGAAGGTGGGCTTGCCTGTCTTGATGTAGATCACGCCCAGGGGGAACTTGCCGGGCTCGGTCGCTTTTCTGAACGCGGCCTCCCGGTCGGTGGGGTCGTAGGAGTCATCGAGGGTATAGGTGTTCTGTTTGAACCACCCGTAGGTGTTCACCTTGTTATAGGTGACGCAGGGCTGGAAGATATCGACCAGGGCATAGCCCTTGTGGGTGATCGCCTTTTTGATGATGTCCGTGGTCTGCCGCGTGTCTCCCGCGAATGCCCGCGCCACGAATGAGGCGTCGAGCGCGATGGCCACCGCGACCGGGTTGAAGGGCTCCTGGGTGACGCCGTGGACCTGCACCGGGGTGACGAAGCCCTGCCGGGTGGTGGGCGATGCCTGGCCCTTGGTGAGGGCATAGACCATGTTGTTGTGAACGATGTTGGTAATGTCAGGGTTTCGCCTGATGGCGTGCATGAAATGGTTGCCTCCCTCCCCATACGTGTCGCCGTCCCCGCTCTGAGCAATCACGACAAGCCCGGGGTTCGATGCCTTGATCGCGGTTGCAGGCGGCAGGGTTCGGCCATGAAGGCCGTTGAAGTAGTGCGCGTTCAGATATTGGGGCGTCTTGGCGGCCTGCCCGATGCCTGAGACGAACACCACGGTCCGGGGGTCGAGTTCAAGCTCGTCCAGGGCGTCTTTGACCGATGTGAGGATGCGGAAATCCCCGCATCCCGGGCACCAGGCGATGTCGATGGCATGGTCGAAGTCATACGCGCCCATGCGTACTCTCCTTTTTCCCCAGCTTCTCGTTCAGGCCTTCGCATACGTCCTCGGGCATGAGGGGGAGGCCGCTGTACTTCAGAATCGCCCCGTCGAAGCCGATCCCGGTCTCGCTTCGGATGAGCCGGGCGAACTGGGCGGTGGCGTTGCTCTCGACCACGATCTTCCGGTGCGCGCGCTCCAGGTAGTCCGCGGTGACCTCTGCAAGCGGGTAGACCTGTGAATAGTGGAGGATCGCGGTGTCGTCCCTGCCGAGCATGTCCAGGCCCTCCTGCACCGCGTGAAGCGAAGACCCCCAGCACACCACGAGATTGCGGTAGTCGTCGGGCCCGAAGAGCTGCGGCGCGAGCACCTCCTTTTGCAGGCCTGAGAGCTTTTTGAGACGTTTGTTCACCATGGCGGTCCTGGTGGAGAAGTCTTCGGTGATGAATCCGTCCTCATCGTGCTCGTCGCTGTCCACGCGCACCCTGCCCTCGCCGAAGCCCGGGATTCCCCGGGGCGAGATCCCGCTTTCCGTGAGCGCATAGCGGCGGTAGTCCGCCCTGGTCTGTACGATGAAGCGTTGATCGTACATCTTGCTCATGTCGAGATCGGGCAGGTTGTACCTGCGCTCAAGGAAAAACTGGTCCGTGAGGATGAACACGGGCACCTGGTACTTGTCGGCGAGATAAAAGGCGTGCCTGGTGTGGGAAAACCCCTGTTCATGGGTGCCGGGCGCAAGGATGGCCCGGGAGAATTCTCCGTGCCCCGAGTACAGGGCGAACTGGAGGTCTGCCTGTTCGGTCCTGGTCGGCAGGCCCGTGGCCGGGCCGGGCCGCTGGCCCAGGTGGATGACCAGGGGGGACTCGATGCACCCGGCAAGGCTTAAGCCCTCGACCATCAGGGCATATCCACCGCCCGAGGTGGTGACGAGCGCCCTGCCGCCCGCATACCACGATCCGATGGCCATATTGACCGCGCTGATCTCGTCCTCGGTCTGCTCGACCACCACGCCGGACGACTCGGCCTTTTTCGTGAAAAACACCAGCACGCCCGTGGAAGGCGACATGGGATATGAGGACACAAAAGTGCATCCGCCGGCCAGTCCTCCCAGGCCCACGGCGTTGATCCCGTCGGTGAGGATCTCATCCCGGACCTCAGCGGTGCGCTCTATGGACACCGCGGCCTGCCCGGGTTTGAGCAGCTTCTTGCTCCGCTCGTATCCCTCGTCCGAGGCATCCAGGTTTTTCCGCAGGCGATCCTCGCCCAGGCCGGAGAGGATCATCCGGATCTCGTTGTGCATGAGATCGCTATCGACATAGAACAGCCCGGCGAGAATTCCCAGAAGGACCGTGTTGGCATACACGGCGCCCCCTTTCTCGCGGGCGATCTCGTTGATGGGAACCTCCAGAACGGGATGGTGGCCGTCGAGATAACGTTCCTCGATAAAGTCCCTGTCGCCCAGAATCACGGTCTCTTGCGTGATCCTGTCATGGAACCGCTCCATGGCGTTTTCGTGCAGGGGCACGAAGAGGTCGATCCTCCTGGTATAAGCAGTCACCCTGCGCGAGGATACGCGGACCTGGGTCGAGTTGTTTCCCCCGCGGATCCGGGACATGTATTCGCTATAGGAAAACACGTTGTAGCCCGAGCGTTTGAGCATCCTGGTCAGGAGCGCTTCCAGCGTCTGCAGCCCCTGGCCCGCCTGCCCGGAAAATACGATGGATATGTCCTCTCGGGGTTTGAACACCATACAATATAAGGTAGCGGCGCAGGGACGATAGTCAACAGGCTGCTGTGCCTAGAGCGTTCCAGGTCATCGCCCTCCTCTGCCATCAAGGCCTTTCCCCGGCTCGGGATTTGTGGTAGGGAAACATCAAAGCTTGGTAACTACCAGAGATTACTTCACCAGGAGCAGGAAAACTGCCGGTGGCTGAGAAGCTTTAAAAAAAATGAACGACACCCCTCTTGAAAGCCTGCGAACCATCTTTGGATACGAGTCGTTCCGGCCTTTTCAGCAGGAGATCATCGAACGGCTCATCCAGGGAGAGAGCGCCTTTGTCCTGATGCCCACAGGCGGGGGGAAGTCGCTCTGTTTCCAGATCCCGGCCCTGCACCGCGAGGGGGTGGGCATCGTGGTCTCGCCGCTCATCTCCCTGATGAAGGACCAGGTGGACGCTTTACGGGCCTGCGGGGTAAAGGCGGCCTTCTACAACTCCTCGCTCGGAAGCGCCGAGGCCAGGAAAGTGCTGGCCATGCTGCACAACCGGGAGCTCGACCTGCTCTATCTCGCGCCCGAGCGCCTGATGACAGACGGGTTCATCGAGCGGATCCGGCAGATGCCCATCGCCCTGTTCGCCATCGATGAGACCCACTGCATCTCCCAGTGGGGCCACGACTTCCGGCCCGAATACCTGAAGCTGGGCCGGCTCAGAAGGCTGTTTCCGGATATCCCGATGATCGCGCTCACCGCCACGGCCGAGCCACACACCAGGCGGGACATCCTGGAGCGCCTCAACCTTGCGGACGCCCGGTGCTTCATCGCGGGATTCGACCGCCCCAACATCCGCTATTCCGTGGTGGAAAAGCGCAGGCCTTTGGCGCAGCTCACGGAGTTTTTGAGTTCGAGGCACACGGGCGCGGGCATTGTCTATTGTCTGAGCCGCAAGCGGGTCGACGATGTGGCGGGCAAGCTCGCGGAGGCGGGGTTCCAGGCAGCGCCCTACCACGCGGGCCTTACTGCGGGCGAGCGCAAGAAAACGCAGGAAGACTTCCTGCGCGACGAGATCCGGATCATCGTGGCCACCGTGGCCTTTGGCATGGGCATCGACAAGTCCGATGTCCGGTTCGTGGTGCACTACGACATCCCCAAGAATATCGAGTGCTACTATCAGGAGACCGGCCGTGCAGGCCGCGACGGCCTGGCGGCCGAGGCCCTGCTCATGTTCAGCTACGGCGACGTGGCCGTGGCCCGGGGGCTCATCGAGAAGACGCGCAATGCAGAGAGAATGCGCATCGAACTGCACAAGCTGGGCGCCATGGTGGGGTTTGCCGAGGCCATGAGCTGCAGGCGGCGCATCCTGCTGGGATACTTCGGCGAGCGCCAGCAGGAGGACTGCGGCAACTGCGACGTATGCCTGGACCCGCCCGAGGCCATGGACGTGACCGAGGACGCCCGCAAGGCCCTGTCGTGCGTATATCGGGTGGGGCAGCGCTTCGGCATAGGCCACGTGATCGACGTGCTGCGCGGTTCGAAGAAGGAGCGCGTGGCCAGCCTCCGCCACGACCGGCTCTCCACCTATGGGATCGGCGCGGACAAGGACCAGGTCTATTGGTCAACCCTGCTGCGCCACCTGGTGCATCACGGGTATCTCCTGCAGGACGTGGGCGACTACTCGGTGCTCAAACTCACCCCCTCGGCAAGGCCCCTGCTGCGCGGGGATCTGACGATCACCATGGCAAAACCCCGCATGAAGGCTGCGGCAGGGCTCAAATCAGCCTCGAAGGCGGCCCGCCGCAAGGCAGGCGACATCGACTATGACCCCGAACTCTTCGAAAAGCTCCGCTCCTTGCGCAAGCAGCTTGCGGACCAGGAAGGGGTGCCGCCCTTTGTCATCTTCAGTGACATCTCCCTGGCGGAGATGGCCGCTGTTCTTCCCAGGACAAAAGATGCGTTCAGCGGCATCCATGGGGTGGGCAAGTACAAAATCGAGCGCTACGGCCCGTATTTCCTCGACGAGATCAG
>JALNWY010000102.1 GCA_023230665.1 Deltaproteobacteria bacterium | reverse complement strand
TTGACAGGGATATACCGGGGAATTTCCACACCGCCTCCCGGGCAGCAATGGCTTGACTTGATCCCTTCTTTTCAGATAATAGCCTATGATCTAACGATACCGGTTATGGAAGGGAGAACAGATGAGGAGATATCGTACGGAGAATCTGAGAGACATAGTCATTCTATCTCACTCGGGAGCCGGCAAGACATCCCTGGGAGAGGCGCTCCTGTTCAATGCAAAGGCGACCACACGGCTGGGAAAGGTACTCGAGGGCAATTCCGTGCTCGACTTCGAACCCGAGGAGCAGAAGCGGCAGTCGTCCATATTCAGCGCGCTCCACACCTATAAATGGAAAAATATCGGAACCATGATCGTGGATACCCCGGGCGATCCAAACTTCACCTCCGAGGCCATCCTCGGGCTGAAGTCGGCGGACAATGCCCTCTTTGTCATCGATGCGATCGACTCCATCAAGCCGCACTCCGAAAATCTGTGGGGCCTCGCCGGCAAGGAAGGGATCGCACGCATCTGCTTCATCAACAAGATGGACCGCGAGCGGGCCGATTTCGATCAGGTGCTTGCCGATATCTCCGAGGTGTTCGAGGTCAAGCCCCTGGTTCTCACCCTGCCCATCGGTTCCGAAGAGAAGTTCGCCGGTGTCGTGGATATTCTGAAGAAAAAGGCATATCTCTATGAAAAAGACGGTTCGGGCAAATTTTCCGAATCCGATGTCCCCGCCGACATGAACGACACGGTGGAGGAGATCTACAGCAGGGTGGTGGAAGACCTGGCCGAGGTGGACGACGCCCTGATGGAAAAATATCTCGAAGGCGGCGAGTTGACCGCGGACGAGCTCGCCACTGCCCTTTCGGTCGGGCTTGCCCAGGGCAACTTCCTGCCGGTGCTCGCAGGCTCCGCGACCTTGAACATGGGCGTGCAGCCCTTGATGGATTTCATCAATTCCTCAGGGCTCTCCCCCCAGCAGCGAAAACTTCCCGAGCTCAGTGGCAAGGGGGAAGAAACCCGGCAGATCAGTGCGTCCGAGAGTGAGATGTTCTGCGGATATGTGTTCAAGACCATGAGCGACCCCTATACCGGCACACTGAGCATCATCCGCTGCTATTCCGGAACCCTGACGCCCGACTCCTCGGTCTTCAACTCCTCCAGGGATGTCAAGGAGCGGATCGGCACGCTCCTGCAGCTCGAAGGGAAGAGCCAGAAGCCGCTGGAAGAGGTTGGACCCGGCGATATCTTCGCCATCGCCAAGCTCAAGGAGACCAAGACGGGCGACACCCTGCTGGGCGAATCGCTGGAGTATGTGCTTCCCTCTCCGGAGTTCCCTGAGACCATCATGAGCATGGCGGTCAATCCCAAGACCAAGGCGGATGTGGAAAAGATCATGCCCGCCATGCAGAAGCTCATGGACGAAGACCCGGTGCTCGAGGTGCACCGCGACGAGCAGACCGGCGAGTTCATTCTCTCCGGCCTGGGCCAGCTCCATATCGAGATCGCTGTCGACAGGCTCAAGAGGCGCTTCGGCGTGGAAGTGGAGCTCAAGACGCCCAAGGTGCCTTACAAGGAGACCATCACCGGGTCGTGCAGGGTCCAGGGCAAGCACAAGAAACAGACCGGCGGCCACGGCCAGTACGGCGACTGCTGGATCAAGGTCGAGCCGCAGGAGAGGGGCCAGGGCTTCGAGTTCGTGAACGCCATCGTGGGGGGGGTCATTCCCAAGCAGTATATCCCTGCGGTGGAAAAGGGCGTTGTGGAGGCCATGCAGAACGGCCCGCTCACCGGAAACCCCGTGGTGGACGTGAAGATCACGCTCGACTTCGGCTCCTACCACGAGGTGGACTCCTCTGAAATGGCCTTCAAGATCGCGGGCTCCCTCGCCTTCAAGAAGGCCATGGAAGAATGCCGCCCCATCCTGCTGGAGCCCATCATGAACATCTCGGTGATGATCCCGGAGGAGAGCATGGGCGACGTCATGGGCGATCTCAACAGCCGCAGGGGAAAGATCGAGGGCATGAACGCCCGGGGCAAGTATCAGGAGCTCAAGGCCCAGGTTCCCCTGGCCGAAGTGCTCACCTATGCGCCCACCCTCACCTCCATGACCTCGGGCAGAGGAACCTACACCATGAGCTTCTCCCACATGGAGCCCGTGCCCTATAATATCCAGGAAAAGATCGTGGCAGAGGTGAAGGCAGCACGAGATGATAAATAACGGAACAGATGCAGCAAGAAATTTGTTCCAGACAATACAGGCCATGAGCGTGTCCGAGAAGCTGGATCTGGCGCGCAAGGGCAGCAAGGAAGCACGGTCCATCCTGATCCGGGATGCGAACAAACTGGTTCAGCTTGCGGTCATTCAGTCGCCCAAGATCACCGAGGGCGAGGTGCTGATGATCGCAAACAACCGGCAAATCAACGAAGAGGTGCTCAAGCACGTCGCCATCAATCGCGAGTGGCTCAAGAACTATCAGGTCAGGGTCGCCCTGGCCAACAATCCCAAAACCCCCCTGCCCGAGGCGCTCAGGCAGGTCGCATATCTGAAGGCGCGCGAGCTCACCCAGCTCGCAAAGTCCAAGTCAGTAGCCAGGGCGCTTGCCGTGGTTGCAGAGCAGCGGCTCAAGCAGGTGAAGAAATGAAGAGAGCAGGCATACTTACCTTAAGCGACAAGGGGTCGCGAGGACAGCGGGAAGACAGGAGCGGAAAGATCCTGAAAGACATGCTCTCCGGCCTGGGGCTTTCCATCGACCGCTACGAGATCATCCCGGACGAGGAAGAGCTCATCAGAGACATGCTCGTCGCCTGGACCGACGAGCTCTGCCTCGATCTGATCGTGACGACCGGAGGCACAGGGCTGTCTCCCCGGGATGTCACCCCCGATGCCACCCTCTCGGTCATTGACAAGCGCGTGTACGGCATGGAAGAGGTCATGCGCAGGGCGAGCCTGGAGAAAACCCCGCATGCCATGATCTCCCGTGCCGTGGCCGGGGTGAGAAAAAAGACCCTCATCATCAACCTCCCCGGGAGCCCTTCGGGCGTGGAGGACTGCATGGAGAGCATCGCGCCCGCCCTCACCCACGCCATCGACAAGATCGGCGGGGATATGAGCGAATGCGCCCCCCCTCCACGGTAATACCGCTTATCATGTAAAGTTGCCGGGCCTGTTTGCCGATTCTTTCGTAATACGAATCGAGATGCAGGAGGAGGCAATTGAGGCTCAGGCGTGATCCCCGCTATTTATCCGAGCTTAGCGATTCGGGAAAGACAGTTCAGTTTCACGATTTTGAGGGTGATGAGCGTACCTGCCCGGTAAGGGATTTCTCGAGGACCGGCCTCTCGTTCCTTCTGGAGGACGGAAGCCTCATCTTCCGTATCGGAGATATCCTGAAGATCCGTTTTTTCTCCTATGAAAAAGAAGCGCACTCCGGAGCGGCCACCATTGTCCATATCCAGGACGATTGCCTCGATGGCAAGGTAATCTCCCGGATCGGGTGCCACTTCGAAAACCCCATGGATATTTCCACCATCATCCGGGGCGACAAGATCAAAAAGCTCAGGAACGAGTACATTGATTTCATCCAGTCTCTGGCCGTGGAAGACAACCTCAACGAGGAATTCGTGCACCTCACCTCGCACCTCCACTTTCTCCTGAGCAACTTCCGGAAAAAGGTCAGGGAAGGGGAAGAAAAGATCTCCGGGGAAGATGACCGCCTCAGATCCGAGCTGATCGAAACCCTGCGGACCATGACCTTCGAGGCTGTCAACGACATCACCCTCAAATACTGCGACCAGTTCAGCCGGATAACGGCCGGCTTTTCCGACTCCAAGCAGCACTTCATCCACCGGGAATATTTCCAGAAGGCGCTCAACGAATTCTTTCTCGCATCGAGGCTGTTCAACCGGGCGTACACCAAGCCGCTGGGATATGCGGGCGATTACGAGATGATGAACATCATCTATCGCAATGACTACGAGGGCCACGATGTCTTTTCCCAGGTCATGAGCAAGGTGGACTGCGAAGGTTCTGCGGCCCTGGCGGTACGCAACCGAAGAGAGTATCTCCTGGGAAAGATCCTCGCGCTCTATAACGGCCTGGAGGAAGGGTGCACGGGCAAGGTCGTCAGCATTGCCTGCGGACCCTGCATGGAACTGGGGGATCTCCTGAGGCATGCCGGAGAGGTGAAGAGGCCCGTAAGGCTCGATGTGGTGGCCATGGATCAGGACCCGCGCGCCCTTGCATATGCCGACCAAAGCCTGTTTCCCTCTGCGGAAAATGACACGGGTGTCCATATCGAGTTCGTTCAGGACAATATCAAAAACCTCATCCTGGGCAGAAAAAAGGAGACAGGCCGTTACGCGAATGCGGACCTCATCTATTCGGCCGGCCTGTGCGATTACCTTTCCGCCAACGCCACCAGCAGGCTCATCAGCGAGCTCTACCAATTCCTGAAACCGCGGGGCTGCCTCGTCATCGGCAACTTTGGCCCTTATAACCCTCAGCGGTTCAAGATGGAATACGGCGCGGAGTGGTTTCTCATCCATCGCAGCGAGGAAGAGCTCAAGGGCCTGGCCCGGGGGCTGTCCGGAGATGCTGAGCTGCACATGGAGAAAGAGCCTGAAGGGATCAACCTCTTCCTGAACATCGTCAAGCCGCGGTAAGGGCACCCGAAAGATCATCCCGCACATCGTGTACAAAGATCCGCCGGCTGCTGCTGGATGCCTTTCACTGCATCAATGAATCCTTTGACTTGTTCAATAATGTGGATTATTATAGCTATAAACAAACACATTTCCGAGGTAAGAATCCATGAGGACCATACAGATGACTCTTGAAGATGATCTTGTCCAAGCAGTGGATAAGATTGTCAAGCAAATGCATACGACAAGATCTGCATTTACCCGAATGGCATTGAAAGATGCAGTCAATAATTACAAATTATCTCAGTTAGAAGAGAAACATCGTAAGGGTTACGAAAAACAACCTGTCTGCGATGAAGAATTCAGCGTATGGGAAAATGAGCAGAAATGGGGAGACTCATGACCAGAGGCGAGGTTCGTTGGTATAAGTTCAATCCACCGAATAAAAAGCGTCCTGTAGTGGTCTTGACGAGAGACTCTATCATTGATTACTTGAGTGAAGTAACTGTTGCACCGCTCACCTCTACCATTCGAGACATACCCAGTGAAGTTCTTCTTTCCAAGAGTGATGGCATGCCCATAGAATGCGCTGTGAATTGTGACCATATTCAGACAGTTTCAAAGAGCAAAATCGGCCCTTTGATCACCAAGCTTCCCGCACAAAAGATTGAAGAGTTGAAAAAGGCTATCTGCTTTGCTCTTAGCTTGTAATCACATTTCTCAAGGGCAAAAGCCAACAAAAGAATCCACCGGACGGCTTACAGCCGCCGGTGATCCTTACGTTCTGCAGCCTTGCGCAAAGGCGCCTTAAAAAACACACTCGGATCAGCCGGGCGCACTCACCCTTCCTCCCCGGGAACACCTTGCGGTTCCTCACGGAACACCTCTTCGAACTGTTTGAGATCCGGCAGGTCGGCAAGCGCATCGAGACCGAAGACCTCCAGAAACCGGGTGGTGGTGTGATACAGCAGCGGCTTGCCGTGCTTGATGTCGATGAGCCGGTGCTTCAGGAGGCTTTTCAGAGAAGAGGTGGAGTCCACTCCGCGGATGGAGTCGATGGCCTGTTTTGAGCACGGGCCCTTGTAGGCGACCACGGCGAGAACCTCAAGCGAGGGCATGGACAGCCTGACCGGTGTGTGCAGCAGCTTGAGATAGGGCGCGTAGGCCTCCCTGGTCACATACTGATAACCGTCCGAGACCCGCTCTATGCGAAAACTCCTGTCGGTCTCCTCGTACATGCGATTGAGCTCGGAGACATATGAGTCGAGGTCCCCGGCGTTCGCGCCCGGGACCGCCTTGAGGATGTCTTCTGCCGGAAGGGATCCGTTCGCGGAAAATATGAGCGCCTCGATGATCTCCCGAACGTGCATCCGCCTCACCCCCCCTGCCTGCTGAGCATGTTCGGGCATCTGTCCATCGCGGTCATCTCCGTACGAGATAGATGGCCGCGAAGAGCCCGCGCTGGACCAGCCGTACGATGCTGCGCTTGGACAGCTCCAGGGACGCGGCAAAGGCCCCGATGAGCTCCATCCGCTCCTCTGTTTCCACCACGTCCTGCAGGGCCACTCGGGGTCTGCCTCTGAGAATGCCCTCGATCCGCGCGATCATGGTCTGAATATCCAACCGGCTGGCTACGACCTCCATGACATATTTCCTGGTCCGGTCCCTGATGGCGTTGACCGCCTGCAGCAGGGCCCCGATGCTCAAAGGCGAGACTCCGCGCTCTTCCCGGGAAAGGCCCCTGGGAAACTTGTCGCGCAGGAGCAGAGGCCTGCCCGAGAACTCCAGAGCGGCCTGCCGGATGGCGCGGTAGGCGATGAGCATCTCCTTGAGCTCGCGGGCGGGATTGAAGTCTTCGCCCCCCCCCTCTTCACCGCTTGCCGGCAGCAGCAGGCAGGACTTGAGCCAGACCAGGTACGAGGCCGTTTCCAGAAACTCTCCTGCCAGACTCACATCCAGGGACCTGGCCTGTTCCACATACTGCAGATACTGGTCCACGACCGGGCAGACCTCCAGGTTCTCCAGGGTGAAGCGGTTCTTCTCGATCAGGTAGAGCAGCAGGTCCAGCGGCCCCTCGAACTCGGGCAGCCTCAGGATGAATTCCGGAGCGGGATACTCCACGGCTGCGGAAAGCACCGTTGTTCGCCTTTCCTTACCCGGACATCCGCATGGCGGCGCGGACTTTTTCCATGGTCGCCTCCGACTCTTCACCGGCCTTCTCGGCTCCCTGGCGGATGATGTCGTCGATCAGGGAGGCGTGATCCCGGTAGTAGTCGATCTTTTCCCAGATGGGCTGGAACTCGCTCATGAGGTTCCTGATAAGGATCTGCTTGCACTCTACGCAGCCCAGGCTCGCACTCCGGCAGCCGGCCTGAATTTCACGCCTCTTTTCTTCATCCGTGAAATACTCGTGCAGGGGGTAGAGGTTGCAGTCTGCCGGTTCGCCCGGGTCTTTCTTTCTCAGCCGCTTCACGTCGGTGAACATCTGCATGACCTTCTGTTTGAGGCTCTCCTCTGTCTCATAGATGAAGATGGCGTTGCCGTACGACTTGGACATCTTTCTGCCGTCGATCCCCAGCACCCGGGCTGCCTCGGTGAGAATCTCCTTGGGCTCCTTGAGAACCCCCTCGCCATAGATGAAGTTGAACCTTCGGACGATCTCGCGGGTCAGCTCCAGGTGAGGAAGCTGGTCCTCGCCGATGGGCACCTTGTCCGCATGATACATGACGATGTCCGCCGCCTGGAGCACCGGGTATCCGAGAAACCCCAGATTGCCCAGGTCTTTTTCCTTGAGCTCCTCCTTAAGCTCCTTGTAGGCGGGGTTCCGCTCCAGCCAGGGCACCGGAGTGATCATGGACAGGAGCAGGAAGAGCTCTGCATGGTTCTTGATGTCTGACTGCCGGAAGATCACCGAGGTCTGCGGGTCGATGCCCACGCCCAACCAGGTCATGACCATGTCCCGCGAGCTCTTCCGGATGATAAAAGGGTCGCGGAACTCGCTGGTGAGCGCGTGCCAGTCGGCCGTGAAATAAAAGCACTGGTAGTCCTTCTGGAGCTCCACCCAGTTCTTCAGGACGCCCAGGTAGTGCCCGATGTGAAGATCGCCGGTGGGCCTGATGCCGGATACGATGCGTTTCCTGTCCATATGGCTCCTTATTATCATATGCTCAGTAGAATCTGTACGGCTGCTCTGATGATGGGGAAGATCACGAAATCCACCACCCGGGTGAAGATCAGCAGCAGCAGGATCATGAACCCGTAGGGGGCGATGGCCGAGTATGCCCTGGCCATGTCCGGGGGGAGCAGGCCTTCCAGGATGTGGCTGCCGTCCAGGGGCGGTATGGGGATGAGGTTGAACACGGCAAGGCCCACGTTGATCATGACCATGATCTCGAGCATAAAACTCAACGGAAACAGGTACGATGCCGCGAGCATATTGCCGAAAGCCTTGTAGACAACCGCAAAGACCACGGCAAGCCCGATGTTGGAGGCAGGCCCTGCCAGCGACACCCACATCATGTCTTTGCGGGGGTTCCTGAAATACCTCGGGTCAACCGGCACAGGCTTGGCCCAGCCGATCATCCGGGTGATGAGCAGGACCAGCAATCCCACGATATCGATGTGCTTGATCGGATTGAGCGTGAGTCTCCCGGCGTTCCTGGCGGTGGGGTCTCCGAGCCGGTATGCCGCATATCCGTGACAGACCTCATGGACCGTGATGGAAAAGAGCACGGGCACGATGAGGAGAATGATCTGTTGTATCACGCTGTTCATGATGAGGCTTATACCGTATGGACAAACCGGTGTCAAAAAGTTACCGCACGATTTTTCCACGATCCTGTCCATGGTTTTTTTGAGTCAGGATGATTCATCCTTGACTGCGGCTTCACCATGAGATACAAGAATATTAGCTCTTTTACATGGGGTGGCCGGTTTTTTGCCGGGCCTGAGATCATACCCGTTGAACCTGATCTGGGTAATACCAGCGAAGGGAGAACACTGACACCGTACGTGATTGTTCCTGTACCGGCCAAGAAGCCGCCTCCTTTTGCTGGAGGCGGCTTTTTTTTCGTCCATCCTCGGCAGGTCCGGACAAAGCCCGTGCTCGCCACCCCGGGCAACGACACATGAAAAAGGGGGAGAACAGACATGCTCAATGAAGTAACCATCAGCAAGGCAATCATCAGCACCTATATGGAAAAGCTCCTGTGGGCCCTGGAGCTGGACGTGGCCATCGTGGGCGCGGGGCCGTCGGGCCTGGTCGCGGGGTACTATCTGGCCGGGTCCGGAATACAGGTTGCCGTGTTCGAGAAAAAGCTCTCCATCGGGGGCGGCATGTGGGGCGGCGGCATGATGTTCAACGAGATCGTCATCCAGGAGGATGCCCGGGAGATCCTTGACGAGCTCGATATCCCGGTGAAGGAATTCGAGCCGGGATACTACACGGCTGACTCGGTCCACGCGGTGTCCACCCTGATCCACCGGGCCATGGACCGGGGGCTCAAGATCTTCAACTGCATCAGCATTGAAGACGTGGTGTTCAAGAACAACCGGGTCTCGGGCCTGGTCATCAACTACTCGCCCGTGGAGATGGCCGGTCTCCACGTTGACCCGCTCACCCTTCGCTCTTCGTTTGTCCTGGATGCCACGGGCCATCCGGCCAGTGTGGTGACCGCCCTGGTGAGGAAGATGGGCGTCAGGCTCGATACCCCCACCGGAGGCATCGTGGGAGAGCGCTCCATGGACGCCGGACTCGGAGAGCAGCACACCGTGGAGAACACCCGCGAGGTCTTTCCCGGGCTCTTTGTCTCGGGCATGGCGGCCAACGCATCCTATGGCGGCTACCGCATGGGGCCTGTGTTCGGCGGCATGCTTCTCTCCGGCAGAAAGGCCGCCCTTAAGATCGCGCAAAGGCTTTAGATCATGAACCGTGACGTGCTGCGACTGATCGATGCAAACCTCAACCGGGTCACCGAGGGCCTCAGGGTGGTTGAGGACGTATTCCGCTATGTTCACAACGACGCCCTGATCCAGCAGAGGCTTAAAAGAATGAGACACCGGATCAGCGCGCAGGCAGGCTCTGCTTCCCTCATCTCTTCCCGCGACGCGGCAGGCGATGTGGGCTTTGCAGCAAAAGGCTCTCTGGAAAACAGGAGGTCCTCGATCAGGGATGTCGTCAGATCGAATATGAAGCGCGCCCAGGAGGGTTTGCGGGTCCTGGAAGAGCTGATGAAAATCGATTCTCCCGGCAGGGCCGCGATCATGAAAGAGCTCCGCTATGAGTGCTATCAGCTCGAGCGAGACATGGTGCCGGCATACCGCCCCGTGCTCGGCCCGGGGCTCTACCTCATCCTGACGCGGCCCCGGGCAGGGTATGAGGCCCTCGCAAAGATGGCCGTGGCTGAGAAAGTCCCGGCAATCCAGCTCCGGTGCAAGGACGAGAGCTCGAAGGCCTTTCTCGGGACCGCCCGCGCGCTCAAAGACATCACCACCGGGTCAGAAACCCTCCTCATCATAAACGACCGCATCGATATTGCGATGATTTCAGGGGCCCACGGCGTCCACCTTGGGCAGGACGACATCCCTCCCCGGGAGGCCAGGGACCTGGTTGGAGAGAAAATGCTCATCGGCCTGTCCACCCATACCCTGGAGCAGGTGGACCAGGCCCAGGACGAACCCGTCGACTACATCGGATTCGGACCGGTATTCCCGCCATTTTCCAAAAAAGACCCTGATCCCGTCACCGGGGTGGAGTCTCTGGGCCGGGCAGTCGCCCGCTCCGGGCTGCCGGTGGCGGCCATCGGGGGAATCACGCGTGCGCGGCTCGAAGACCTGGCAGGCATCCCCTGCCACAACGT
>JALNWY010000101.1 GCA_023230665.1 Deltaproteobacteria bacterium | reverse complement strand
TGCATTCTTGCGAAATCTCCAAAACCTTCAGAGCAGGGATGGTCACGGACGAAGGAAAAGAAGGCGATTATCTTCGATCTGCACGGCACACTGCTCGACACGCTCTCCGATATCGCGGACTCCATGAATGAGGTGCTTGCGCGCCATGGTTTACCCGTCCACGGTTATGACGCATACCGTACGATGATCGGCGCGGTCCTGGACGTGCTCGCCAGGCGCGCGGTTCCCGAGGACCGGCGCGACGACGGGACAGTCTCCTCCGTGGTGGCCGACATGCGAAAGGAGTATGATCGGAGGTGGTCGTTCACCTCCCGGCCGTATCCCGGCGTTCCGGAGATGCTCACCCTCCTTGCCGGAAGGGGAATTCCCTTCTCGGTGCTGTCGAACAAGCTCGATTCCTTTGCCAAGCAGATGGTCAGCGCCCTCCTGAGCGGCTGGAACTTCTTCGAGGTGAGAGGCCTGGTTCAGGGACTGCCGAGAAAGCCCGACCCGCACATGGCCCTGGAGATGGCCGATTCCCTGGGCCTCTTTGCGGAGCAGGTGATCTTTGTAGGCGACTCGGACATTGACATGGAAACCGCAGTGAGGGCGGGGATGGCGCCTGTGGGGGTGCTCTGGGGGTACCAGACGCCCGAGAGGCTCACCTCTTCCGGGGCCTCAGCGCTGCTGAGCTCGCCCCGGGAGCTTCTGGGCCTCTTTGTGAGGCTATGAGATCCGGTGTACACCTGTCTTGCGATGAGGGGGCTCCTCCACGACTATCTTGTTCTTCCCGCTGGACTTGGCCCGGTAGAGAGCGGCATCCGCACGTGAGATAAGGGCATCGATTGACTCCCCGGGCAGGTACCTGGTCACTCCCATGGAGATGGTTATCCGGAAGTCGTCGGGCAGTCCGGGAAAGTTCAGCGACGAGGTCAGAGTCTTGATGCGCTCGGCGCAGGCGATCGCCTCGTCAATGTCCGGATATGCAAGGATGACCACGAATTCCTCCCCCCCGTAACGGGCGATATAGTCCTGCTCCCGGACATTGTTCTTTATCGCCTGGACAAGAGTTCTGAGCACCATGTCGCCGGCTATGTGGCCATAGGTGTCGTTGACCCGCTTGAAGTCGTCCAGGTCGAAGATGCATAGGGAAAACGAGGGTTCTCCCCTGTCCGCGAGTGACTTTTCCCGCCGGATGATATTCATCATCTGACGCCGGTTGAACACGCCGGTGAGCTCGTCGTGAATGGCCGACCGCCGGATCCTTTCATTCGCCTGGCTGAGCTCGATATTGGCCTTTGCCAGTTTTTTTCTGATGTGGTTGATATAGCTTCCGATAGCGGCAAACCAGGAGAGGACAGCGGCAAGCACCACCCAGTAGAGGATCTCGGCCTGCAGGTTGATCTTTTCCGGATGGTTTGCGAACAGCAGGACGATCACATACCCGTATCCGGTGAGCGCATAGATCGCGAGGATAAAGAACTGGCGGAGCTGGAGCCGGAACACGCCGAAAATAAACACCACCAGATACAGCAGGAGCACGAAACCCCTGACCTCATCGGTATAATAGGCCACGACCATGGTCCAGAAGGTTGCCAGGATCATCTGGAGCATGGTGAGGCTCGGGTCCTTGAACCGTTTGTTCAGGCCGGTCATGAAGAGAAGGTAGAGGCAGAGATTCATCACAATGATGGCGGCGAACACCGTCAGCGTCTCGCCCAGCGACATGCGGAACCACCCCTGATAATAGCAGTAGAAAGTGAGAAGCATCCACATGGCATAGGATGCCAGTGCCATCAGAAAGCGGTGTACACGCAATGCCTGGTTCTGGTCATTACAGGGAACTGCACTAATCATCTATCATCAATGTCCGTTCTCTTATCCTTGGTAATTTCATATCGGTAGAATATTGAGAAATATGAAGCACCTGCTCGAATAAAACAGCAAAAAATCAATTCCGGAAGTGCTGTTCCACGCGGCTGAATGACAAGGAAAGATCGGGCATCCCGGCAGGGTCTCTATTCCTGAATATGTTCAAAGCCCTGCATCAGCACGTTCCTGATGTGCCTGTCATTCAGAAAATAGTAGACCTTTTTGCCGGCCTTGCGGGATTTTACCAAGCGGGAACGGTTCAGTTTCCTGAGCTGGTGCGAGATCGCGGAATGGTTCATGTCCAGGATGGCGGCGAGGTCGCCCACGCAGAGCTCGGACACCCCCAAGGCAAAGAGAATCTTGATACGGGTGGAATCGCCGAAGAGCTTGAAAAAATCAGCGAGCTCGTTCACCACCAGTTCGCTGGAGGGAAGGAGATCTCTGATCCTGTTGATCCTTTCCTCACGGGCCGAAGGATCCTGTGGATATGGAGAGCCCATGAAAGAAAAGTAAGGCTTGGAGAGGCGTGTTGTCAAGAGCAGATAATATTATTTTATCAACATACAATACATGCCCACGATATGGTCCTTTGGCCGCAGGGGCGTCTTCTTAAAAAAATCTTTGAGATTGACCTCAGTGAATGTTCTTCTGTACTAACGGTTGAGCATGGCAAGAAAAGGGAAGTGAAGTGACAGGAGCGCTCGTGAATGCATCGGCGATTGCAGCCGGGTCTATGCTGGGCCTGCTGGCAGGGAGGCGCATCTCCGGGAGGATCAGGGCCACGCTCATGCACGGCCTGGGTCTGGCGGTGATAGCGATCGGCCTGAAGATGGCTCTGTCCGCGGACAACCTCATTCCCATGGTCGCCGTATAGTGAAAAAGAAAAGAATCGGCATTGCAAAGAAGTTTGGGACCGTACTATTAAAAAAGGCATAGGTATGTTCAGGAAAATGCACATGAACAAATTTCTGCTTCAGGCCGAGGATTGTGCAGTCATGGTCATTGACATCCAGGAGAAGCTGTTCGCCGTCATGGACGAACGCTTCAGATCGTTGTTGATCAAGAACAGCCGTATCCTCGTAGAGACGGCACAGGCGTTGGATATGCCGATCGTGGTCACCGAACAGTACCCCAAGGGCATGGGCGGGACCATCTTGGAGATCGGAGAACATATTCGCGGCATTCAGCGTTATGAGAAGCTTTATTTCAGTTGCTACCGCGATCCCGCAATCAGGGACCGGACCGATTCCCTGGCACGAAAAACCGTGATCGTGGCGGGCATGGAGACGCATGTCTGCGTGTTTCAGACCGTGATTGACCTTCTCATGGCCGGGTACCGGGTCGTTATTGCAGGTGATGCCGTATCCTCACGGCGCGAGCTGGACCGGAAAGAGGCCATTATAGAGATGCGAAGCGCCGGCGCCCTGATCTACTCGACCGAGATGATCGCGTTCATGCTCCTGGAAAAGGCCGGAACCACGCAGTTCAAAAGACTTGCCCCGTTTTTCAAGTAAAAGGGGCATCATGCGAACAATATTTCGCTTCTTGGAATATTCAGGCCTTGAAACCGCTGATTTTGTGTGATAAAGGGCTCACCAAAACACACGTCCGTAAGACAGCGCAGGGCCTTCAGGTGTCCTTTTTCTTTTAAAAAGGATGGGTCCTGCCGGGCGGAGGAAAAACCAGGAGGACACTCAATGGCAGTAGTAACCATGAAGCAGCTCTTAGAGGCAGGGGTGCATTTCGGGCATCAGACCCCGAGGTGGAACCCGAAAATGAAACCCTACATCTTCGGGTCCCGCAACGGCATCCACATCATCGATCTTCAGAAGACCGAAAAGCTCTTCGAGAAGGCGTGCGACTTTATCCGCGAGATAACGGAAAACGGCGGCAAGGTGCTCTTCGTCGGCACGAAAAAGCAGGCCCAGGACGCTATCGAGGAAGAGGCCACCCGAGCAGGGGCGTTCTATGTGAACTACCGGTGGCTCGGCGGAACCCTGACCAACTTCCAGACCATCCGCAAGAGCATTGACAAGCTCAAATGGCTCGAGAACATCATCGACAACGGCACGATCGAGGATTATCCCAAGAAGGAACAGATCAGCATGAAGCGCCACAAGATCAAGCTCGAGCGATCTCTCCATGGCATCAAAAACATGGAGACATTACCGAACATCCTCTACATCGTAGACCCCTCGCGCGAATATATCGCGGTGAGAGAGGCCAAGACACTGGGCATCCCCATCGTGGCCATCGTGGACACCAACTGTGACCCGACACTGGTCGACTATGTCATTCCGGGCAATGACGACGCCATCAGGGCCATCCGCCTCTTCAGCTCGAAAATCGCCGACGCCGTGGGCGAAGGGACTTCCCGATATATCGACAGGCTCCAGAAAGAGGAAAAGGAAGCCGTGGTGTCTGAAGGTGCTGCTGGGACCGGAGAAGTAGCGGCCCCCAGGGAGACCATGGGCAAGGGGCTCGAGGGCGAGATAGAGATTATCGTCAAGGAAGGCAAAGGCAAGAAGAAGGAATCAAAACCGGAAACCAAGCCGGAGACAACAACAGTCGACAGCGGCAGTGACGCCGGCGACACGGAAGATATTGCCGAATAATCGAGGGAGGCGAGAATAAGGTGCAGATTACACCAGAAGAGGTAAAAAAACTCAGAGACAAGACCGGCGTGGGAATGATGGACTGTAAGAAGGCCCTCGAAGCATGCGGCGGGAACTTTGACAAGGCAGTTGAATATCTCAGGAAGAAGGGGGTCGAGGTAGCAAACAAGCGTTCGGGGAGGCAGGCCTCCCAGGGAATGGTTTCTTCCTACATCCACCTGGGCGGCAAGGTCGGCGTTCTGGTCGAGGTGAACTGCGAGAGCGATTTCGTGGCCAAGTCCGAGCATTTCACCACCTTTGTCAAGGACATTTCCATGCACATCGCCGCATCGAGCCCCGACTGGGTGAGCAGGGAGGACATTCCCCAGGAAGTGCTTGACAAAGAGAAGGAGATCCTCAAGGAGCAGGCGCTCAAATCGGGCAAGCCCGAGAAGGTGGTCGAAAAGATCATCGAGGGAAGGATCACCAAGTTCTATGCCGAGCACTGCCTGCTCGATCAGCCCTTTGTAAAGGACACGGACAAGACCATCAAACAGCTCCTGGACGAGCTGATGGCCAAGACCGGCGAGAAATGCCTGGTGAGGCGCTTCACCCGGTACCAGTTGGGAGAAGAGATCTAAACAGTGTCTGTTCTCTACGGGCGTATTCTCCTCAAACTCAGTGGCGAGGCCCTTGCTGGGGACAGGGGATACGGATTCGATCCGGCGATCCTCGATGCCATAGCGCGGGCTGTCATGGAGGCCGCCCGGACGGGCGTCCAGATCGGGATCGTGATCGGCGGGGGGAACATCTTTCGCGGCCAGGATTCCGCTGTCGCCTCCGACCGGGTGAGTGCGGACCAGATGGGCATGCTCGCCACCCTCATCAACGCGCTCGCCCTCAGAGATACCCTGAAACGTCAGGGAGCCGAGTGCATTGTGCTCGGCTCCTTTGCCGTGCCCACGGTCGTGGATTCGTTCAGCGCTGAAAAGGCACGGGAGCATCTCGAACAGGGGCGCGTGGTGATTTTCGGCGGGGGCACCGGGTGTCCGTACTTCACCACAGACACTGCTGCGGCTTTGCGCGCCCTGGAGATCGGGGCGGATGCCCTGGTGAAGGCCACAAAAGTCAACGGCATCTACGACAAGGACCCGGTCCTGCATCCGGATGCTGTTTTCTATCCTGAAATCGATTACGACCAGGTGCTTGCAATGCGGCTGAAGGTCATGGACCTGACCGCTACGAGCCTCTGTCGTGACAATGGTCTCGTTGTCCGTATTATCAATATCAAAACCCCGGGAAACCTCGAAAGGATGCTTGCGGGAGAGAATATCGGCTCGGTCGTGACTGCAAGGAGGGACAGGGTATGATGAATGAAGTGATCGCTGAAGTGAAACAGGACATGGAAAAGACGGTTGCGGCCATGAGGCAGTCGTTGCAGAAGGTGAGGACGGGCAGGGCCTCCATCGGGATCCTTGACGGCATCATGGTCGACTACTACGGGACCCCGACTCCCCTGAAGCAGCTGGCCACGCTCGCCGTCCCGGAGCCTAGGCTCATCACTATCCAGCCGTGGGACAAGGGCGCCATATCGAGCATCGAGAAGGCCATCTTCAAGTCGGAGCTCGGACTGACCCCGGCCAACGACGGGAAGATCATCCGCGTGCCGATCCCCCCCCTGAACGAAGAGCGGCGCAGAGACCTGGTGAAAATGGTGAAGAAGACGGCCGAGGAGTACCGGGTGGAGATCCGTAACCATCGACGGGACGCCAATGCAATGCTCAAGGACCTGGAAAAGGACAAGGAGATCAGCCAGGACGAGCTGAAGACCTCGCAGGACAAGGTCCAGGACCTCACCAACGACTATATCAAGCAGGTGGACACCCTGCTTGTCGATAAAGAAAAAGAAATCATGGAAGTATGAGGCAGTTGATCTTTTTCACCACGCAGAGTTCGGCCCGGGGAACAGCCGAAGCAGTGCCCCGTGGAAAAGCCAAGGAAGGGGCTGTTCCGGCAGCATCAAGGAGGAACATCGATGAATTCTAGAGAAAATGACAATGGTTCATCCCGGTTCATGATGTATTTCAAGCCGAATAATCTCAGCGAGCTCAGGGTCATCTCCCGTATGCTCAACATCGCTATGGTCGATTTCGTGGACGCGGCGCTGGATGCATACATCTTCAAAAAGGAGCATGAATACGGCGGAGAAATCCCCATACGGAAAAAAAAGCGCTATGTCGGGCCGCGGGCCGACACCTCGGAGAAGCGCATACGGTATGTCATGAGGCTGGACAAAGACACGGTGGAAAAGATCCGGGACATTGCCTCCCTCGACAACCGGAGGTTCACCCATGTCTGTGACGATGCCCTGGCCAATTTCATTGAGTTTACCAAGCAGGAAAAGAACTTCAAGAACGTATGGATTTCCCGGTCGGACGTTGAGGCGGTGAGGGGCAGGAAGAGCGTGAAGTCGTCCGTCGAGATAGAAAGCCTTCTCAGGCAGTACAAGAATATCGAGAAGGCTGCAAACGTCGGACAGTTATTGAAGTAGAATTGTATAACGCTTCAGGGCAGCCCATAGACAGCGAACCCCTGTCCCCGGATGCGGTACGCGCCAGGACAAGGGTGTTGGGTCTGTCCGGGTATCGCGATTACACCCAGTGGTTTCGTGCCTCCTTTGCGGGCACGCTGTGCAGCATTGCCCTGATCACCCTGTTCGGATTCATCCTGGTGAGCCGGCACGCACAGCATCTCTCCTTGCAGATGCAGTTTTTCATCTCGTCGGGCATGGAACCCCTGGTCAGTCCTGATGATCCATTTCTGATCAAAATCAGCCACAGGCTTTCGAGCGCCCTGTTCTTCGGGTGCACGCTGGGCGTATTGAACGCCCTGGCCGCAATGGTGCTTTCCTTGTTTCCCTGGCTTAAAGGCCGTTACTCATGGTCCGATATTGCCGTCTTTCTTGCCTTGGGCGCTTTGTGCACCTGGCTGGGCTACAGCGCCGAGGCCCCGGTGCTCTCGATTGTTTTCGGTTGTTTAAGCCCGGTTGTTTTTTTTGTGCCCTGGACCCTGATCATCCGGAGAAGCAGGCCCCGCGAGATCAGGTTCAGGCGGTGGTTCGTCCTGGCTGCGGCAGCATCGGCCCCGTTTCTGTTCATGCTCGTCCTGGGCAATACCTCGTTCGGGATCATCAGGGATTCCATGCTCACGCTCCCGGTCATGAGGAACATCTCCGACTTCTACTACGACCACACCCTGCTCGCCGCACATGTGATCAAGCCGGTATCGGCCCTGGAGCAGAAAGTGGTTGCGGTCTCGGACGAGATACGCGCCATCGGCCCCATGCCTCATGGAAGCATCTGGGTGCGCACCCCGGACCCGTGCGGGCTAGCCTTCCGGGACCTGGCGGTGAGCAGGGAGAAGCTCTCCTGCGCCTCGATCGTTCTCAGGGACGACCGGCCTGCCAACGTGTCGAACCGGCTCATGAAAGAAATCACGCCTGGCTTTGACAAAAACAGGATGCTGCGGCACAGCATCGGCATCTTCTTCTACCGCGGGCCCATAGCGCTCATCCCGGTTCTGTTCATGCTCTGGTTCGCGCTCTTTCTCGCAAACCTTTCCCTGAGGTCTAAGATCGCAGCAGGTGTGCTCTTTGCCTTGTACCTCTCACTCTTTTTCCCGGCGTGGAAGAGTGTATACCAGCGCCACATGCTCATCCTCCATCCGGAAAGGATCGCCGAGCATATCCTTTCCGAGCATGAGGATAAACGTTACATCGCGCTTCTGACCTTTCCGGACGAGTTCACTTCCGGAGAACTGAACCGCTTTGCCCGTGATATCAGCCCGCGCATCAGACTTCGATCGATCTACGAGGCGGGCAGAAGAAAGGACACCCGCTCTCTGGACGTGGTTGAAGAGGCCCTGTCCGATCCCCAGCTCAACGTTCGGACCCAGGCATGCCGGGCCCTTAGCGACTTGCCCTCCGAGAACACGGGCGATCTCCTTGAGCAGGCCTTTCTCCACGACCCATCGTGGTATGTCCGGGGTTACGCCTACCGGGCCCTGGGAAAGGTACGGCCCGTGGCAAAGGTGGTGAGAGCGGCCGGGTCCGGCGGTTTGCTCTAAGACAGCGAATCTTCCTTCGGGTCCATTGAGGCGGACGCGAAGGAGGCATGATCCGCCGGAGGCCTCCTGACGCTGCATGCGGTTTGAGTTTCCCTGCCCTGAAGAACCTTGTTTTTCTGTAAAATCGACTTTGGGCATCGCTATTTCCTTCCATATTCGGAATGAGACAGAAGAACTGCTCTCGATCACATTCTCTGTTTCTTTTGTCATTTTATGCAAAATGGTTGCCGGAACTCCTTCGATAAGACCTTATCAATGCCGAGGCAGGGGCTTTTCCCTGAAAAGTCTGATAAAAAGGGTTCTTAATCCTTTGATATCCTTGCTCATCGGCAGCAGCCACTCCATGCAGCTGATCTTGCCTTTTCCTGAAAGAGGCACATAACATATTGCTGAAGGGCTCATATACATCCTGCGACCGGGCCTTTCTGGAACCTGTAATCTCAGGAGGGCCGCCATGGCGGAGAGATTTAATATCGGCGATCATGTGACCTGGAACTCGGAAGCCGGACACGTCAGCGGAAGAATAATCAAGATCCACACGGATAATTTCAATTACAGGGGATATACGCACCATGCGAGTGAACATGACCCGCAATATGAGATCAAGAGCGATAAGACCGACCATATTGCGGTGCATAAGGGCTCAGCCCTGAAAATAATGAACGGCTGAGAGAAAGACCGGGACCTTTCCGTATGACGTATGAAACGGTTACGTTCTCTCTTCCTGTCCGTTCCCCATTCAGTTTAAATCTGACCGTGTGGGCTTTGCGGAGACGAAAAACAAACATCGTTGATCGATGGGATGGCGCCCGGTATTCACGCATCATCGTTTTCAACAGCAGCCCGGTAAACATAACAGTTCGCCAGGAAGACATGTCTCCTGAGACTGGAATACGTATTACCTTAGAGTCAAAAAGTGTCCTTCCCCATCAGATACAAAACGATGTTGGTTTGCTCCTGCAGAAAATGCTCGGGCTCACCATAGACTTGCAGCCCTTTTATGGAATAGCAGGCACAAATGATATTCTCAAGCCGCTTGTCGCCCGGTTCTCAGGGGTCAGGCCGCCACGATTCCCCAGTATCTTTGAAGCATTGATAAACTCTATCGCCTGTCAGCAGGTTTCTCTCGATGCAGGTATCGTAATGCTCAACAGGTTATCGGAAAGCTTCGGAATGAACTATGTTGATAATGATAGCGCATCACAAGCCTTCCCTCGACCAGAAGACCTGAGAGAGGTTTCAGAGGAAGAAATCAGAAAGCTGGGCTTCAGTTATCAGAAGGCGAAAGCGATAAAGAATCTCGCAGAAGCTGTTATCGATAAAAAAATTGAATTGGGAAACCTTGAGTACATGAAAAACAATGAGGCTGCTGCCTGCTTATCCGCCATTCGGGGGATAGGGCGATGGAGCGCCGAGTATGTACTTCTGAGAGGGCTTGGAAGGCTGGACTCTTTTCCGGGAGACGACATTGGAGCGCAGAACAATCTTAAGCGTATATTCCACCTCGATACCAAGCCAGGTTATGAAGAAATCAAAACGTTAACCACCCAGTGGCATCCGTACGAAGGTCTTGTCTATTTTCATTTGCTCCTCGAAAAATTACACCTCAAAGGAGTTATATGAAGGCTATTGTTTATACCGTCGGACATTCAACCAGAGCAATTGAAGAATTTATTACACTGCTTCAGGTATATGCATTGAAATAGTAATCGACGTCAGGAAAATTGCCAGGTCCGGCCATAATTCTCAGTTTAGCGAGGATATATTAAGCGAAGCTTTAGAGAGGCATGATATTATGTACAAGCACATGGAGGGTGTCAGAAATTTCATATGTAAATGCCGGTCATGGTTAATGTTCCAGGGCACCCTATCCCCGAACAGGATCAGGAACTGATTGATAGCGCCTGACCAGTTTTGCACGGGCATTCTCCCTCCAGGATCAGAAACGCTCCGGTGATGTAAATACCATACGAGAAATCGGGAGTAGGTAAAGACCGCTGCACCGTTGTCATCAGCCGGACTATGTGATAGG
>JALNWY010000100.1 GCA_023230665.1 Deltaproteobacteria bacterium | reverse complement strand
TCTCTCCTTGCCCCTTTGCTGATACCATTGTCTGCCATTTATTGCCCCCATTTCTTGGTAACATCCTCCATGAGGCAACAGTTCGGCTTCGGTAGCAATTTCTATGAGTCAATGCGGTCGGGAGTTTTAATTGTCGCTGATCACATCAGGCCGCCGCAAGGCCTTGCCGCTACAAAAAATGATGTATGGAGATGCATTATGCCACTTTATATCTATTGTGTTTATACGTCAGCAGCTATCCGCTGCCACCTTCGTTACAGCGCCGATCCGTCTGGAATCAAGCCCCTATGGCTTCCTCTGCCTGACAAGCGAGAGCCTCTCAAGGAGTTCGTCCGGGCCGGATTTACGCCTTGAGGGATGGAGCGGGGGCACCTTGAGCCTGCCTTCAGAACACTGTATCACCTCTTCGAGACGGATGACGCGGTGCCTCCCAAGATGCGGGCCGATATTTTCTCTCAGAAGGCGCACGACCATGTCCACATCGTCCAGAGCATGGTGCTTCTGCTGCTCAGCGATCCCGAATGCCTTGAGCACCGTGATCAGCCGGTAATTGTAGAGGCGCGGCACCACGTTGCGAACAAGATTGAGCACACAAAATCCTGGCTTAAGAGTACCGGGCATACTCATGCGGCAAAAGGTGGGCGCCAGAACCCGGTCCCAGTCAAAGGAAAGATTGTACGAGGCAAGAGGCAGATCGCGGGCAAAAAGCCGGAATCGTTCAAGGGCCTTGTGCGGGGGGCTGCCCTGCTCCCTGAGATAGCTCCGGGTGTAGCTGTGAATCCGTACGGCAGCCGGCTCCAGGGGCATGCCAAAGTCGATGAGCTCCCGGAACGGCTCACCCACGGGTTCCCATCCCTGCATGATCCGGGCGGCAATCTCTACCGGATACACCGGATCAATGAGCCCGGTTGTTTCGGTATCAATGAGCACCCATGGATCTGCACGATTGTTTCCGCTGCCTGTCATCTTTTCAACCGCATTGATATTGATAGAGAATATGGACCTTCCACTACACATGGATACAAAGGCCATACCAATGCACTTCGATAACGTACATTGATATCGGACAAAATGCACACAAACGCAAGAAGGAAGATGTCGGCCATGATCATACCCCTTGTCTGTTTAGATGCTCGATCAAGAGCCCCTGGTTGCGTCTTCCACCATTGCCCGCCCCCATCATGCCCCCCAAGCATCTTTAAGGGTATTGATCCGGATCAATACCTGATACTTTTTGAAACATCCTTTTTCATCTGCTTTTTAAAGGACCTGAGGCGGGGATATGTTTTCCTTGAGCTTGCGGCCCTGAATGGGTCCATAAATTGTCCTCAAGGCCCATCCTATAGGATGAGGGCCGAAGCCAGTGCATGCTGAAGGCAAAAAAAAGGATGGCGGTTAGGGCATAGGACGCGCCATCCTAAAGAGGAGGTTTTATGTTTGTACTATTTGAGATGCATGGCATCGGAAATGGATTCACATTTTGTGGGTAATTTCATAAATCTCACGATATGGCCTGAGTTTGAGGAAAATCCATCCCATATTAGCTTATAATGTCCCTTTATCGAATGCCATAAGATCCGGCAATCGCCCATTATTCCTATCTGCTCAATAGGCAATATTTGTTTTTATTTCCTATTGAACCCATGAGCGGTCTCATGCGTTGTCTTTGGCCTGAGCATTCGGGGTTTCGTGTAATGTGGGCTGATCAAAGGCTGGAAGGCAATGAGGTCAGGCGGCCCGGGCAACGCACAGCTACTCGGGGATACGCAGCCGCACGGGGATGGTCGCGCATGAAATCAGAGCCCCCACCCCGGCAGGCCTCATCATACCGGAGACGGATATCGCTGATCGGGGTGGGAGGCTTTGGATTGCTGGTTCGTGCTATTAGGCTTTATAGACGTTAGACGCCTGGGGTCCCTTCGGTCCATTCGTGATGTCGAAGGTCACTCTCTGCCCCTCTTCGAGAGACCGGAAACCTTCCTGCTTGATGGATGTGTGGTGTACAAATACATCCTGCCCGTCATCGGAGGTAATGAAACCAAAGCCTTTTGAATCATTGAACCATTTTACTTTTCCCTGTGCCATGAAAGACCTCTTTCCAGATTCCCTGACCGGCAGAGCCAGAGATCTGTTTTTTAGAATTTCTGAAAATGAGAATTATCGTGAATGATCCGTTGGCTTTTTGAAGTGAACCGAAGGTTGCATTCATACAGCACTTTTCATATCAGATAGATCTCTCTTTCAGATCTGTTTGGCCTTTAGTGCAAATCATGCGATATGTCAACAAAAATCGATCGATGATCTTGTAAAAAATAGGCAGCACAAATTGTTAATTTTATGTTAAAATGACTGGGCAATCTCGGTGAGAGGCGTCAGGTCCGGCATCGGAAGCCCTGCCGGTGTTGGCGGCTCAGCGGATTTTTATGGAACAAGTCCGGTGGGGGTGTCGGGCAGGGGCCTTCTCGGCCTGTTTCGGGCAGCCGGTGAACATGCGGGCCGCGGGCATGTGATATCCGGGCCGGTGCCCTTAAGGCCGCATACTGCTGCATATGTTTTAAGCATATTAATGAAAGAAGGAGAGTGATATGAATTATTTGATTCAGCCGAAGAAGTTTGTTTCGCTGATGGCAGACGAGGGTTCCCGGGCGATTATGGACAAGACTATTGCCTTTTTTGAAGACATGGGCAAAACCAAGCTCCTGGACGACTACAACAAGAAGGTCTGGTACCGTGAGTTCGTTGATTTCATCGGCCGCGAACAGATCTTCGCCAAGCTCCTCACCCCGAAGGAGTATGCCGGCGGTGATCCGGACTGCCGCTGGGACACGGCGCGCAACAGTGAGTACAGCGAGCTGCTCGCCTTTTACGGGCTGGGATACTGGTACTGCTTCCAGGTCACCATCCTGGGCCTGGGCCCCATCTGGATGAGCCCAAACGAGACGGCCAAGAAAAAAGCGGCAAAACTCCTCAAAGAGGGCGCCATCTTTGCGTTCGGCCTCTCCGAGCGGACCCACGGCGCCGACATCTACTCCACCGAGACCGCTCTCATCCCGAATGGCGACGGTACGTACCGGGCCAACGGCGAGAAATACTATATCGGCAACGGCAACGAGGCCGAGATGGTCTCCACCCTGGGCAAGGTCAAGGACGGCACGGACGACTACACCTTCTTTGTCACCAACTACCGGCACAAGGCCTACGAGCTGAAGAAAAACGTCATCTCCCACCAGGAGTACGTGTCCAACTTCGCCCTGCACGACTACCCCATCACCGAGGATGATATTCTCTCGCGCGGGCCGCACGCGTGGGATTCGGGGCTCAACACCGTGAATATCGGCAAGTTCAACATCGGTCCGGCATCGCTCGGGCTGGCTGAACACTGCTTCTACGAGGCAATCACGCACGCGTCGAACCGCATCCTCTATGGCATGAAGGTCACGGACATGCCCCATGTGCGCAAGAACTTCATGGACGCCTGGCTGAGGCTGGTTGCAATGAAGATGTATCAACGCCGCTCCACCGACTATTTCCGGGGTGCTCATGCGAACGACCGTCGTTACCTGCTCTATAACCCCACCAGCAAAATGAAGGTGACGCTCCAGTCCGAGGACGTGGTCAACCTGCTCTGGGACGTCATCGCAGCCAAAGGCTTCGAGAAGGATACCTATTTCCACATGGCTGCCGCCGACATGCGCGGCCCGTCCAAGCTCGAAGGCACGGTTCACGTGAACGTGCAGCTCATTCGCAAGTTCATGAAAAACTATTTCTTCAACCCGGCCGAGTATGCCCCTGTGAAGCCGGACTTCTCGCTCGATGACGACCTCTTCCTGTTCGACCAGGGCCCGACCAAAGGTCTGGGCAAGGTCCAGTTCCACGACTACAGGCCCGTATTCGAGGCCAACAAGGGTCTGTCCAACGTGGCCACCTTCATGAAACAGACCGCAATCTTCAAGGATATGCTGGAGAAGGCGGGCCCCGACAAGATGCAGGACATGGACCCCTCATGGTCCCTGCCGCTGGGCGAGATGTTCTCCATCGTGGTCTATGGCCAGCTTATTCTCGAGCAGGCCGGATTCGAAAAGACCGACCCGGACATTGTCAACCAGGTCTTCGACTTCATGGTGCGCGACTTCTCGCTCTTCGCCCTGCAGATCTACGGCAACCACAGCACCAAGGACGAACAGCGGGAGTACTGCAGGGACATCATGCTCATCAAGGCCGTTCCTGATCCGGAGCAGTATAACAGGGTCTGGGAGAAATACGTCTCCGTGCTCAACGGCGAGTACGCGATGAACGAATAGTACATCCCAGTGGAAGAAAGCGGCCCGGCCCGTGCGCGGGCCGGGCCGCGGTTTTTAGCCAAATTCAGGGGTCAAAATCCAGGATCATCCATTGGCCAGGCCTCAACATACATCCCCCAAGACCCCATGGCTGATGCTAGAACTTGTATCTCAGTTCGGCGTGATACTGGACCGCTTCGGGTTCGTTGTCCCGTTCAAGCGCCTCATAGATATAGACATTGCCTCCCACGGTGAAACACGTGGTCACGTTGAAATCAAGGCTGATGATGTGCCCCTTGAGATCCGTGTCCCCCACCCCGTCTCCGAAGGTGGCATCGGTGAGCCCTGGCACAAAGGCATCGGCGCCCAGTTCCGCATAGGTATACTCCAGCACGAAGCGCATGATTTTTACCTCGATCCCGGCGGCCCATCCCATATTTTCCTTCTCGGGATCAAGGGCGCCTCCCAGCACGCTCTGTCCTGTGTTTCCTTTGGCACCGATGTTCTCGAATACCTGCCCGTACACCGTGAGCCCGATATCGCCAAAATCCATCTCTGCACTGGCGTATAGGTCGATCACATTGAACTCATAATCCGGGTCGAGATTGGGGTTGTCCCGCCTGAACTGCCTCTCGAAATCCCCGTCAAAGTCATAGTACGCAACGGCGAGACTGATTCCGGCATTCTGAAGCTCGATTCCCGTGCCTGCCTGCACGGCATAGAGGATCCCGAAATCCTGATCGACCTCGATCTGGATCACGTCATATCCTCCGGCTGTCACAAAGAACCTGCCGGGATCGATCTGAAGGGTGAACCCGGCAGGGCGCACATCACTGTCCCAGAGAAGCCAGCTCGTCTGATAAGGGTTTTTCTGCTGCCCTGCAATAAAGGTCACCGGGCCGATATTGTGGCTTGCATAGGCATAATCGAGGCGTATGTCTCCGGTTTCGAAATACGTGTCTTCACTCCAGGTATCCAGTGTGGAGGTGGCGGTCGGCCCCCCGGTCGCAAGCCCTGCGCTCAACTGCCAGTTCTCGTCGCGGCTCTTCCAGTCGAACCCCAGCCTGAACCGCGTCCGGATACGGTCCCGGGTCTCATCAGGTTCTACCGGATTGTCCAGATCCAGGAGCTCGTACCGGATCATCATGTCGCCTTCAAGGGTGAGGTTCTCGATACAGTCCCGCAGGGTGACATCGCCTGCCGCCTGCTCTTTGTCGACCCGGCCGTTCTCCTGCCCGAGGAGCGGGACTGGGAGAAGCAGACAGGCAATCAGGGAAGTGCATAAGAACATCCTGAGTTTCATTATTCCTCCTCCTAAATTGGTAGATCGTGACCACACGGTGTTATTTGGTTTATGCAGACATACATAAATAATACGATGACGTGATCATCACTCAAGGAGGGAAACTGCATCGTTGATATGAGGTAATGCATGCATGGGGCAGATCCTGACAAACATTGGCTGATGGCCGGCTCCTTGGAGAGGATATGAGCGCGAGTACCGGTCAAAGGGGAAAAGGCGCTCTCTGAGAAAACCTGCGGGAACAAGGATCGAGAGAGAAACCCTCATTTTTAGCAATGATCTTTTTTCGGCAGGCAGCCTTTCGCCGCGGTCCATACCGGGAGCCGGGCCGTCCGGTCAAGTTCTTTTCCGCCTCACTCCCCGAAGAACCTGCCCTCTTCCCAGGCCACCTTGTGCTCCATGATGACCTGGTACTGGTGGCTGATGTCCGAGATCTCCCGCTGCCAGAAGATCTCGCTGCCCCAGTCGGGGTGGTTTGCCCGGAAATCATAGTCGTCCAGCTGCCGGGCGCACCAGGTGAGGTAGTAGATGATGCGCATGAAGCGAAGCGGCTCGATGAGCCTAAGAGATGAAAAATCAAACTCGCGGAACTGCTCGTAGCCGTCTATCAGCAGTTCGATCTCGCGCCGGGAGCGGCCCGCGTGATCCGGAAGGAGCATCCAGAGGTCCTGTACCGGCGGGCCCAGCATCATGTCGTCGAAGTCGATGGCCATGAGCCCCTCGCCCGGACGGTCGAGCAGATTGCCGCGGTGGCAGTCGCCGTGAATCCGGATGAAATCATTCTCGTGAAAGAGCCCGGAGATGTCCTCGATGATCCGTGAGGTGATGTCTGCAAAAGCGGGCCGGTGTTCGAGCGTGATGAACCCGCCGTGGATGAGAAAATCCAGGTCGCTTGAGGTCGCCTTCTCCGGGCTGAGGACGATCCGGTCATTCGCAGCGCGCTCCTGGCCCGCGAGGTGGATCCGTGCGATAAGGCTTCCCACCCGTCTCAGGTCGTCGCCGGTGTTGATCTCGAACTCGCGGCCAGATTTCTTTGGAAAGAGCGCAAAGAACCCACCGTCCGTACCGGCCAGAGTGCCGCCACCCGGCAGGGCCAGGGGGCAGACCACGGGAATCTCGGCAGCCGCGCAATCCTCAAGGAATCGGTGCTCGTCTTCAAGCGCGATCCTGCTCCAGCGTCCCGGACGGTAGAACTTGGCGATGATCCGCTCTCCCCTCCTGGCCTGCAGCTCATAGACCCGGTTGATATAGCTGGGCAGGGGTATGGTGAGCCCGGTCATGGGAATGCCGGAAGCCTCTTCCACGAGGTCCAGCAGGACCTCTGGCGTGAGGTGCTTGAAGTCAGCGATCTTTGCGGTTTTGTTCATTATCTCTCTTCTCGATCGCGAGTATAGGTCAATTATGCTCCCGTGTCTTCAGGAAAACCACTCCGGGCCATTCCTTCATGGTGTGATTCAGCCGCCACCCGCTGGGCGCCATGTAGGTGAGATATCCTCCGGCGTCCCGGGCAAGGTGCGGCTGGAGGGCCTTCTCGAAGTCCATGAGCATCTTTCTGTCATTGCATTCAATCCAGCGGGCCGTGACATAGCCCACGGGCTCGTAGACGGCATCAGCCCCATACTCGGACTTAAGACGCTCCATGACCACGTCGAACTGCAGAGGTCCCACCGCACCCAGGATATAGTGATTGCCGGCCAGGGGCTTGAACACCTGCACCGCGCCTTCCTCGCTCAGCTGGGTGAGTCCTTTCTGGAGCTGCTTGAACTTCATGGGATTCTTCAGGATCACCCGCCGGAAGTGCTCGGGCGCGAAATAAGGAATGCCCAGGAACGTTAACGGTTCCTTGTCGGTGAAGGTGTCGCCGATGGCGATGGTGCCATGGTTGTGGATGCCGATGATGTCGCCCGGATAGGCATCTTCGACATTCTCCCGGTCCTGGGCCATGAACACGGTGGCGTTGGAGAGGGTCATCTCCTTGCCGGTGCGATGGTGTACCACCCGCATGCCGCGCGTGAACCTGCCTGAGCAGACCCGGAAAAAGGCGATGCGGTCCCGGTGTGCCGGGTCCATATTCGCCTGGATCTTGAATACGAAGCCGGAGAATGAACCCTCCAGGGGAGACACTTCCCGGCTTTCAGCGGTTCTGACCCCCGGGCACGGGGCGGTCTTCACAAAGGCATCGAGCATCTCTCTGACCCCGAAGTTGTTGATCGCACTGCCGAAGAAAATCGGAGTCTGGTTGCCCTTGAGATATTCCGCGCGGTCGAACCGGGGCAGCACCCCCTCGATGAGCGCCACGTCTTCCCTGAGCTGGTCGGCCTGGATGCCCAGGTGCTCGTCGAGCCCGGGATCGGCCAGATCGGTGATCACGATGCCGTCCTGGTCCCTGGTGGCCCTGCCGGGCGTGAACAGGCGAAGCTGCCTGCGGGAGAGGTCATAGACTCCCTTGAAAGCCTTGCCCATGCCGATGGGCCAGCTCATGGGAATGCATTCGATCTGGAGCTTGTCTTCGATGTCGCTCATCAGATCCAGGGGCAAGAGGCCGTCACGGTCGAGCTTGTTGATGAAGGTCACGATCGGGGTGTTGCGCATCCGGCAGACCTCCATGAGCTTCTCGGTCTGGGACTCCACTCCCCTGGAGCTGTCGATCACCATGAGCGCAGAGTCCACCGCAGTGAGCACCCGGTAGGTATCCTCGGAGAAGTCCTGGTGCCCGGGAGTGTCGAGCAGGTTGACCTCGCAGCCCTGGTAGCTGAACCTCATCACCGAGGTGGTGACCGATATGCCGCGCTCCTGCTCGATCTTCATCCAGTCGCTGGTGGCGTACCGATTGGCCTTGCGCGCCTTCACCGTGCCGGCGAGCTGTACTGCCCCGCCAAAGAGCAGCAGCTTTTCGGTGAGCGTGGTCTTGCCCGCATCCGGGTGGCTGATGATGCCGAAGGTGCGGCGCCTGGCCACCTCTTTTTCATGATGCCTGCCGGACCCCGGGCAGGTGCCCGTCTCCTGGTCTTCTCCGATCGTTTGACATGTCTCAATTGCTTCCATAGTTTTTATCCCGATTCAGCCTCTGTCTTGATGCCCGGATCGATATCCTCCCCTGTGGCGCGGTCGTCGGGCACCGCCTTATAGCATACCCCGCCTATCGCTGCCAGCCGAACGCTCTGAGCACACTGGAGTGCTTAAGCGCCGTCCGGGCCGCCATTCTCAGGCAGAAGTCCGCCGTCGCCGTCTTCCGAGGCTGGCACTGCTCTCGCGGCGATGCGCCTGATGGTATCCGGCTGCATCGTGCGGGCGAAAATCAGGTAACTGGTGTGGCCGATCATCCGGTCCATGGGGCGCAGCCTGGCCGGGACTGGCTTATAGGTGCGCAGGAAGGTCTCGGCCACCTCGGTGACCAGAAAATCCCAGTTATTGAAGGCCAGCAGCACCCGGCTCACCTGGTTGGCGGTGGGCACCAGGATCCCCAGATGACTTCCCGGCTTGAGACAATCATACACGGCTCCCAGATACTTCCATGGTTCTCTCACATCCAGAAAGAACGCGTCGAGGTCCTGCTCGTAGATTCCCAGTTCCAGGCTCTGGTGATGAATGATCACATTCGTATCCCCTGCATCCAGTTCAAGGTTCTTCACGGCGTGGTTGATGAGGCCGATATCCTGCTCGTAGGAATAAACCCTGCCTCCGCTCCCCACTGCCCGCGAGAACACCGCGGTCATGGCGCCTGAGCCGGTGCCTGCCTCGGCGATCCTCTTACCCGGAAAGATATCCAGCTTCATGAGGATATAGCCCGAGTCCTTGGGATAGACGATTTGGGTGTTGCGCTTGAGCCCTTCCATGACAAAATCGTTCATATCGCACGGCAGCACAAAGTAGCGCTTGTCCCGCACCTCGAACGACCCGCCGGCAGGGATCTTTTTCAGCTCTTCGCGGCTGATGTGGCCGCTCGGGAGCCCCACCGGTTCGGGCGTCCGCAGATCGATCACCTTTCTGAACCTCGACAGATCAGTGATCAGCACCTTCTGGGCGAGCAGGTCTTCCATGGCATTTCCTCTTTCCTGATTCTAAAAAAGAATCGTCTTCCGGCGCTTCAGGCCACGGATGCACAGCAGGGCCTCTGCCCTGCTTCTCCTGTCCCGGTGTTCCGTCCGGGCAACTCCTTCGGTGCTGCCCGCATTCCGCGGTCTCTGTCCGGGCAGGAGGTTTCAGAACCCTGCCTTATCCCGGACCGTCACGATTGCGATACCGGACTTTTCCCTGGAGCATGCGAAAAATCCCTTGAGAACTTCTGCATACAGTGAGGTCTCAGTGCGTGTCAACCGAACAAGTAAAACCGAGAAAGGGGCAGCGCCAGACATTTATGAGGCGCTCTTTAAAAACAAAACACAAACCTTATTAGACAGGTAGGCGCCTGTGCAGAAACAACCGCTCTTGACGCCTGTGATCTGGTTCAGGGAAAGGAGAAAACCTCTAATGATGTGGAAAACAGCGGATGGCGGATGGAGCCCCTACCTCGCGGGGGCACTGGTCGGTCTGTTGGCGATCGTTTCTGTGTATGCGACCACCCAGCTGCTGGGGAAAACCAGCTACCTGGGCGCGTCCACGACCTTTGTGCGTGCCGCAGGTTTTCTGGAGCAGACAGTGGCTCCTGAGCATGTGGCGGCAAATGAGTACTTCACCAAGGAGAAGGTGCGCATTGACTGGCAGTTCATGCTGGTGTTCGGCATCTTCCTGGGCGCACTGATCTCTTCGATCACGGACAGGAGCTTCAAGTGGGAGACTGTCCCGCCAATATGGCGTGAACGGTTCGGCCCGTCAGTCGCGAAACGGGCGACGTGGGCATTCCTGGGCGGAATCATCGCCATGATCGGTGCCCGGATGGCTGGCGGCTGTCCCAGCGGACACGGACTGAGCGGCATGATGCAGCTGTCGGTCAGCTCACTGGTCGCCTTTGTCATGTTCTTCGGGGTGGGCATTCTCACTGCACACATCATGTACAGGAGGACGTCATGAACACCGCTCTCTTGCTGGGCCTCATCACCGGGATCATTTTTGGATTCCTGATGCAGAAAGGCCGCGTCCTGCACTTCGAGAAACAGGTAGGCGCGCTGCTTCTGAAAGACATGACCATTGTCAAGTT
>JALNWY010000099.1 GCA_023230665.1 Deltaproteobacteria bacterium | reverse complement strand
TGCAGTTCGTGGCGCTGATCTATTTATCCTGCATCAAAAAGGCGATGCAAAAGAACAACCTGTTCGGCACGTACACGCTTCAAGGCTTGCTGGATCAACTCGATGTGATTGAATGCTTCGGCAGGCCCGGAAAGGACTTGCGTGTCGGAGAAATCACCAAGAAACAACAGGAACTCTACACCATCCTCGGTGTCGATCCCCCCTCATCGTTATGAGCCGGCGGGAATCCAGGATATATGGCAAACTACTCCAGTTTCTTTGATGTGTTTGCTATTCTTGGTCATCTCGATGTTCAGTTCAGATGGATTGTTAAGAAAGAACTCTTCCATATACCTCTTCTAGGACTTGCAATGAAGAGAACCGGGTACATATCAATAGACCGAGGAAACCATAAAAAGGCCATGGAGAGCATCGATTTTGCCGCAGAGAAGATCCGTTCAGGTACTTCGATTGTCATCTTCCCTGAGGGAACAAGGTCGGAGGACGATTCGCTTCGTTCTCCATTCAAGAAGGGAGGGATGATCATAAAGCCGGGGACTATCAAACTTGTGATCAGTAAGCCCATATATCCGCATTGTCAGAGAGTGGATTCCCTTATGGAAGAGGTTTACCGGGCTATAACGTTGCCCATGGGCAGTTGTTCAACAGTTGGCTCCGAGTTTGTCTGAAAAGGAACTATCATGATAGAGTCATGCCATCTCTAGATAAGGCTATGGGAGCAATTGATTCATGAAGAAAACGTCCGACATAAGAAAAGAGAAAACCAGAGAAAAAATTATCGGGTCCGCTTGCGAGCTTTTCAGTAAGAACGGATACCATAACACTCAGGATGGACATCGTTAAGGACGTAGGCATGTCGGCACTATCTGTCGTTCTATAATCTGTAGTGGCTAAGACCCGATCTGACAGGTGGTCCTCTTTCTGAAGTTCTGTCTGGTCAGATCTGAGCAGTCAGATGGTCATCGGCACAAGAGCCATCGACATGCCCCTCATCCATATTGCATCGGTAAAGCTAGAAGGGCGCTTGTTCCATGATCTGAGAAGAACAGCGGTGAGGAATATGGTGCGGTCCGGAGTGTCTGAAGTGGTCGCAATGCGGATATCCGGACACAAGACAAGAAACGTCTTTGACCGCTACAATATCACCAGCGAGGATGATATCAGGCTTGCTTGCGAGAGGCTCTCAAACATGCATGAGGCCAACTCCGAGCTGTTATCAAAGGCACACGATGGGCACAATTTAGGCACATTTTCAGTAATTCAGGGTTTTAAAAAATGATTGCTGAAGAGAAAAAAGCTAATAATTTCATGGTGCCGGAGGGGGGACTTGAACCCCCACATCCACAAGGGACTTCGGATTTTGAGTCCGACGCGTCTACCAGTTCCACCACTCCGGCAGTGGTTTTTCCAATATCAGAGCTCTGTGTGGTTTGCAAGCATTGCATGCGATCATGGAGCGCAGACGGAAATAAAGCATCCCCCCGATGAAGACAAGGAGGAATCGCCCTCCAACGCCGCGTCCGACTCGGGATAGACCTTGAAGCGCCCCAGAGACTGGGCCGAGAAGACCACCATTCCGTCCTCAACCCGGGCGTCTTCGACAGGCACCCACTGCTTCCCGCCCTCGTCGAAATACTCCACAACAGCATCCCCTGGCCCGTCATAGAGCACCCTCACCTCTGCCGGCTCTGAAAGGACGAGCCCGAAGGGGGCGATGGCAAATTCCACGAGATGCGTGGTGTCGATGAACACGAAGCCAGAGCCGCTGACCCCGGTGGTGCTCCGTCCGATGCCGATGGGAAACCCTTTTTCCGTGGCAAGGGAAGACAGCTCGAGGGTTATGCCAAGCTCCGGGTCCTCGAACAGCAGGCTCCCGTCGTCCACATACTCGGAAGAGAGGGTGAGAACGTCAAACGCCGAAACCCGCAGCAGGTGGACCAGGTCACCGGAGTCGTCCGCCACCAGATAGAGGTACACACCCGTCTCCTGGCAGGAGAGATATCCGTTCTCGATAACCGCAGTATTTTCGGTGAGGGGAAGAAAATAGTAGATCCCTCTCGGATAGAGAGAAAACAAGTCCACCTGCCGGCCCACCTCGGCGATGACATCCCGGATCTCATAGCCTGCCGGATCATCCATCCCGGCATCGTAATCGCTCCCCGGCCCGGAGCTTGTGAGGGTGCCGAGCCGGACGGTTACCACAGAGCCGGCAATATCCGCAGGGCTTGCTGCCGAAAAATCGAGAATATCGTATTGGGATATTCCCTGATTGCTGCCTGCCTGCCCGATAATGCCGAAGAGCCGGTCCATGAGGGGGGTGAGGACACCGCCACCCCGATTCAGCGGAATGGGAACACATACCTCGCGTGAGAAGGAACTTTCATTGCCCGCATAATCATAGGCAGTGACTGCGATATAATAGACCTGCTCTTCGAGAAAACCGCCAATGATCACGTGGTTGGTGTTGCCGACATCGAGGGCGCACTGATAGCTGCCCGGGAGGATTCCGTAATACACCCGGTAGCCCTTCAGATCGCTTTCCGTGTTGTGATTCCAGGAGATCTCCAGGGTCGCGGCGCATAGATGCCCCGGGATACAGAAGATATACAGCACCAGTATAGTAATTAACGCCCCAATAGGCCTTCTCATTATAAGATTAGAATAACACCGTAAGTTTTTTCCCTTGTGCTGGAAAAATCTCATTATGTCAAGTGATAAATGGCTCTTTTGAGTATAATCTGTCATATTTTCAGATCTTTCGGAAAAAGACCTGAAAAAATTGAGTCCGGCTCACTGAAGTGATCCGGGAGAAAATAAGGGAAATGCTACAGGGAACAGGGCTTGAGCAGACAGGGCGAATTCCGGGCCGGACATATTCCGTCGACCGCAGCCCTCTCCCTTTGTCCGGAGATGAGCCGGCGCCTCGGGTTCCCTTGCTTGCAGTTGTTCTCTCGCCCAGAGCAATAATGATGCCCCGCCAGGGAGAACGCGCGATTTCCGCAAGAATGCCGTGCAGGAATATTCCTGCACGGCACTTTATTCCTCCGCCGGATATCCGATGATCTGCGCGATCCTGCGGTTCAGCGGTTCGATGGCCGTGTAGGTCTTCAGGTACACGTCGTGATACAGGTCGCTGTAGATTCTGCAGTTGGGCTCGTGCGGCTCAAAGGTTCTGCCCTTCTTCACCATTGCCTTGACCGCGTCTTCGAAGTTCGCGTGCATCCCGGTGGCCACAGCCGTATCAATGGCGGCACCCAAGGCCGAGATCTCCGAGGTGGCCATGCGCGACACCGGAAGGTTGAACATGTCGGCCGCCACCTGGACCGCCACGTCGCTCTTGGAACCGCCGCCGCCGACTCTGATTTCGCGGAAGGGAATCCCGGTCTTGTGCTGGACGATCTCCGAGAGCCTCCTCAGCTCGAAGCCGATCCCTTCGAGGATGGCGCGGTAGATGTGGGCCCGGGTATGCACGTCGCTGAATCCGATGATGGAGCCCTTTGCATATTTGTTGTAGACCATGGGAGACCAGTAGGGCTGGAGCATGAGCCCCATGGACCCCGCAGGAATATTCCTCACCACTTCGTCGAAGATCACCTCGGGTGCGATGCCGCGCTCCTTGGCCTCGAGGGCCTCCCGGTGACCGAACTCCTGCTTGAACCAGGTGACCATCCAGAAGCCCCGGAATATGAACATCTCGATGTCCCAGGTGTTGGGGATGGCCGCGGGCCAGGTGAAGAACTTCATGTCTTTTTCCTTGATATATTTCCGGGTCATGACATGCATTGCCGTGGCGGTCCCGAAGCTGATCTCCGCGACCTGAGGATCGAGCGCACCCGCTCCCAGGAGCTCGCTCTGCTTGTCGCCTGCGCCCACCACCACAGGCAGCCCTTCCGGCAGCCCGGTCTCCTGCGCCGCCTGCCTGGTGACCCGCCCCAGGACCTCGTCCGGAGAAAACAGCCTGACGCACTGGTCCTGGGTGATTCCCAGCGGGCTGTAGGCAATGCTGATGGGATACCATTTCAGCTTCTTGTAGTCAAAGGGCCAGATCCCGGTAACCATGCCCGTGGAGTCGTGAAATTCGTCGGTGAGCTTCCTGGCGAAAAACCCGGACGCCTGGACGAACTTGTGCGTCTTCTCGTAAATCCAGGGCTCGTTCTGCTGGATCCACAGGAACTTGGAGTGTTTCTGCGCATATCGGATGGCGTCGAGCAGGCCGGCCGCGCCAAAGAGCGCCTTGCCGGCAAGACCCAGAGGAGGGAGCCGGGAAACCACGCGCTGATCGAGCCAGATAATGGCCGGCCTCAGGGCGTTGCCCTCCTTGTCCATGGGAATCACGGTATTGCGCTGGGTGGTCACGCCGAGTCCGGCTATCGCCTCGGGATCGATGGAGACCTTGGCCATGAGCCCTTTGGTGACTTGGCAGAATTTCGACCAGTAGTCTTCCGTGCGCTGCTCCGCCCACCCGGGCTGCATCGAAAAATAAGGATCGTACGGGGCTTGCTCTATTGCCAACTCATTTCCCCGGGCATCGAAAAGCACCGCACGGATGCTCTGCGTGCCCGAGTCAACCGCCAGGACATACTCTTTCTCTGCCATGGTCCCTCCTCATATGAACTCTTATTGTAATATTTTCATACCATGTTTCCGATCGTTTCACAAAGAACAGAACGAGGGCATTCCTTTTGTGTTTCTGATGCCTATCTGTTATTCATATATGAATGACCCGACAGCAGGAGGTCTGATTATGGATACACCGGTAAAACATGGAGACACCGTAAAGGTGCATTACACGGGCCGTTTCGAAGACGGGGTTATCTTTGATTCTTCCGTCGATGCCGAACCTCTCGAATTCACGCTCGGCTCTCATGAGGTGATCGCCGGCTTCGAGGAAGCTGCCGAAGGCATGAACATCGGCGAGTCAAAGACGGTTTCCATCAAGCCCGAACAGGCATATGGCTCATATAACGAAAACCTCGTGGTGGATATGCCCAAAGAGTATTTCCCTGAAGACATCGAGCCCGAGGCCGGCATGAGACTGATCATTGTCGATAACGGCGGCGAGGAGCTCCCGGTGGTGGTGAGCGAGGTCCGCGATGACTCCGTGCGCCTGGACGCCAATCATCCCCTTGCAGGGAAAACCCTTGTCTTTGATATCGAGCTTGTCGATATCGCCTGATTCCTGTCTTTTCCTACCATGAGGCTGTATCTGCGCCGCTGCTTGAGACAACCATATGCAGGGCCAGGAACCGGAGCCTTTCAAGCGTTCCTGCTTCTTGGCCGGTTGACCGTTCAGTCTCCGGATGTGGCGGATGAGCCCCCGGCTCTACTCCCCTCATCTTCGGGGCCTCTTTCGTCTTCGAAACTGAGCCGTTACTTTCCATTGCAAGGTCAGAGTACTCACATCTGTTTGACTATTCTTTTCATATGAGGTTAGTCTGTCGTGAACGAAAATCGTGATCAGATGAAAGGACTATCCTGAAAAAAGGCCTGTTTTTGCCGCCCTTTTTCTCCACAGGACAGATGATGCGCATGAAACCGGTCGACTACAGCACCTTGCAGTCAGTATCCAAGCCCGCCCGATACATCGGCGGAGAGGTGAACCAGGTCGTCAAGCCCGACAGCGAGGTCAGGGCACGGTTTGCGCTAGCCTTTCCCGATACCTATGAGATCGGAATGTCTCATGCCGGGATCAAGGTTCTCTATCAGATTCTCAACTCGATCCCCGGCATCTGGGCGCAGCGGATATTCGCTCCCTGGCACGATATGGCAGATGCGCTCCTGAAAAACAGAGCCGAGCTCTTCAGCCTTGAGGAGAAACGCCCGGTGCGCCTTTTCGACGTGGTGGGGTTCTCTCTCCTCTACGAGCTCTCCTACACCACGGTTATCCGGATGCTGAAGCTGGCCAGGGTTCCTCTGCGCGCATCCGAGCGCAAAGCAGGCGATCCGATCGTGATCGCGGGCGGCATCTGCACCGTCAATCCGGCGCCGATCCAGGACTTCTTCGATCTCGTCGTGATCGGAGATGGGGAAGAGATCGTCGAGGAAATGGCCCGGGTATGCATCGAGACCAAAGACCGCAGCGAGCGCATTGCAGCCATGGCCCGGATCGAGGGCGTGCACTGCCCAGGATCCCAGTCGAGGCCCAGGCGCAGGATCCTGGCGGATCTCGACGAGCACCCCTTTCCCTCTCGCGTCGTGCTTCCCCATACCTCCATCGTGCACGACCGCATCGGGGTCGAGGTGGCCCGCGGGTGCACCCGCGGATGCAGGTTCTGCCAGGCTGGGATGATCTACCGCCCCTACCGGGAGCGATCGTTTCCCTCGGTCATGGACACCCTCCGGACATCCCTTGCCGCCACCGGGTACGACACCATCGCCATGCTCGCGCTCTCCATCACCGACCTGAGCTATATCAATACGATCATGGAGTCGCTCTCCTGCCCCTCCCGGGAGGTGTCAATCGGCATCCCGTCGCTAAGAGTCGAAGGCATTACCCGGCAGGTGGCGGAGTTCGTCTCCTCGGTCAGGAAGCCCGGCTTCACCATGGCGCCCGAGGCCGCCACCACCAGGCTCAGAGAGGTGATCAACAAGGGCAACACCGAAGAAGATCTCATCAGGAGCGTCTCCATCATCCGGGAACTGGGCTGGAAGACCCTGAAACTCTACTTCATGGTGGGTCTGCCCACGGAGCGACACGAGGATATCGAGGCCATCTGCGCCCTCTCGCGCGCGATCGCCTCGCGCTTCAAAGGGGGTCTGACCATCAGCGTATCCGGGTTCATTCCCAAGCCCTTCACCCCGTTCCAGTGGCAGGAGCAGATCACGCCCAATGCCCATAAGGAGGTGGTGCGGCATCTGCAAAAAGACCTGCGGGGAAAAAATCTCTCGCTCCGGTGGCAGGACCCTGCCCTCACCTTCCTGGAAGGCGTGTTCGCCAGAGGAGACGAGAGCCTCTCCCGTGTCATCGAAGAAGCCGAGGAAGCCGGCGCCTATCTCGACGGGTGGGGTGACGCCTTCGATGCACGGGCGTGGGAGAGGGCGTTCGAAAAGACCGGCATAGACCCCGGGCAGTATCTCAAGGCCCGCAGCAGAGAAAAGCCCCTGCCCTGGGAGTTTGTCGACGCACGGATCTCACGGTCTTTTCTCCTTAAGGAAGAGGAGCGTGCGTACCAGGGGGCATCCACCCCGGACTGCAGGTTCGACGGGTGCACGGGGTGCGGCGTCTGCGCCGGGGATGTCTCCAACATCATCCATGAGGAATCGGCCCCTGCTCCGCTCTTTGAGGCCTCGCCCGAAGGCGTGATTATCCCGTATGTGGTGCAGCTCTCCAAGCAAGGCTCTCTGCGGTTCATCTCGCCCCGGGACTATCTGGAGATGCTCAAGCGGGCGATCCGCCGGTCGGGGCTGAATGCGGTATATACAAAAGGCTTCAGCCCTGCCATGAAACTGAGCATGTCCCCGCCCCCGTCCTTCGGCATCGCCTCGGTGAGCGAGTTTCTCCAGTTCGAGCTCAGAGAAGAGGTCGATCCGGGGGCGATCCCGGACATGATCAATCGCGCCCTGCCCGAAGAGACCCGGGTCATGTCATGCAGAAAGGCGAAGCTGGGCCTGCCCTATGCCTTTGTATACCGCGCGGACAGATCGTTCTCCCTGAATCTGAAGCCCGGCTCGACCATCGAAAAGGGCGGGAAGACGCTCATGGTGGACGATTACCTGGTCTATCACGACGATACCAGCATGACCATCCTCGTGCGGGAGGGAAGGACGATCTCGCCTCTGGTCATCCTCGATGCCTTTTCCGGAAGCCGCCTGGCCGCATGGGAGATCACCAAGGTTGATACGCTCTATACCCCGAGCAGCTGATGTTTTGCTGTTCGTTTTGCACGAGCCTTGATCGCAGGCGCTCTTGATATTGTTTTGGTCAACCCTAATAAAGAAGAATGCTTCCGCATTTTGATCGCCACACGGGGCAAGAAAGGACATTTGAAGAAATGAACGACTCCGGACCGACGAAATCGTGTTGCGGGGCCGGCGAACCCCGGGAATACCGAGACCCGGTCTGCGGCATGGTCACCACCGACGCGAATGCGTATCTCCCCCTGGAATACCGAGGCAAGACCTACTACTTTTGCAGCGAACACTGCCGGAAGAAGTTCAGGCAAAATCCTGAAAAATATCTCCATCCTGCAGAGGATCGCGTAGCCCTTGCAGCCGGGACGGCAGACCGGGCCCAGGGCTACTGCTGTCCTATGCATCCCGAGGTGCTCAGTCCGGTGCCGGCGAGCTGCACAAAATGTGGAATGGCGCTGGAACCCGTCATCCCCGGGACTTTTCCCGGTCCGAGACAGTGGACCTGCCCCATGCACCCCGAGATCGTCCGCGATGAACCGGGCAGTTGCCCCTTGTGCGGAATGGCGCTGGAACCCGTCTCCCCGTCCGAGGCAGGCGAGGAGGAAAACGCGGAATACCGCGATATGAAAACCCGCTTCATGGTGAGCGCCGTGCTGACCCTCCCGGTCGCGCTCATCTCCATGCGGACCATGATTCCGGGCGGGTCCTTCCTCGATGCCCTGGCCCCGGCCGGCGCCTTCCTGTGGATCGAGCTCCTGCTGGCGACACCGGTAGTTCTGTGGGGCGGCTGGCCGTTCTTCGTGCGGGCCTGGCAGTCCCTGGTCTTCAAGAGTCTGAACATGTTCACCCTCATCGGGCTGGGGGTTGCCGTGAGCTATGGCTACAGCCTCGTAGCCGCCCTTTTCCCGGGCATATTCCCCGAGTCGTTCAGAGGCGCGGACGGGACCATCGGGGTCTATTTCGAGGCTGCGGCCGTCATCACCACCCTGGTCCTGCTGGGCCAGGTCCTGGAGCTCAAGGCGCGCAGCAAGACCGGCGAGGCCATCCGCTCGCTCTTGAACCTCGCACCGAAGAAAGCCAGGCGGATCGATGCTCAGGGCCGTGAAGAGGACATCCCGCTCCATATGGTCCACCCCGGAGACCGCCTCAGGGTGCTTCCGGGCGAAAAGGTGCCCACTGACGGCACGGTGCTCGAAGGGAGCAGCAATGTGGATGAGTCCATGATCACCGGTGAACCCGTGCCCGTGCAGAAGCTCTTTGGTGACCCGGTGGTGGGAGGGACGATCAATGGAAACGGCTCGCTGGTGATGGAGGCGACCCGGGTGGGGACCGATACCCTGCTCGCCCAGATCGTTGCGCTTACTGCGCAGGCCCAGAGATCTCGAGCCCCCATCCAACGGCTGGCGGATGCGGTGTCGGCATACTTTGTCCCGGTCATCGTTCTTGTCGCGCTTCTCACCTTTGGCCTGTGGGTCTGGATCGGGCCCGAGCCGCAGTTCGCCTATGCAATCATTGCCGCGGTATCTGTGCTCATCGTGGCATGCCCCTGCGCGCTGGGGCTCGCCACACCGGTGTCCATCATGGTCGCCACGGGCAAGGGCGCCACCATGGGGCTGCTCTTCCGGAATGCGGAGGCCATCGAGACCCTGGGCAAAATCGATACCCTGGTGGTGGACAAGACCGGAACGCTCACCCGCGGCAAGCCCGCGCTGACCCATGTGAGGGCCGCCGGCGGGCTGGATGAGAAATCCCTTCTCGGGTATGCGGCAAGCATCGAAAAGGCGAGCGGGCATCCTCTCGCCCAGGCCGTAGTGACAGGGGCACTCGACCGGGGGGCTCCGATCGGAGGGGTTCAGGATTTCACCAATGTCCCGGGCAAAGGGGTGATCGGCACTGTATCGGGACACCGGGTGATCCTGGGAAACCGTGCGCTCTTTGATGACCAGGAGGTTTCCATCAGCGAGTTAGCAGAAGAGGCCGTGGCCGTACGGAAAAAGGGACAGACCACCATGTTCGTGGCTGTGGACGGCAGGCCCGCAGGTTTTCTGGGTGTATCCGATCCCATAAAGGAAACCTCGTTCGAGGCCATCCGGACCCTGCACCACCTGGGCATCAGAATCGTCATGCTCACGGGCGACCACGAGGCGACCGCCCGGGCCGTGGCAGGCGAGCTCGGGATAGACGAAGTGGTAGCGGATGTCCTGCCCGCCGACAAGGAGTCCATAGTCAGGCGCCTTCAGGAAGAAGGCAGGATCGTGGCCATGGCCGGCGACGGCATCAACGACGCCCCGTCCCTGGCGCGCGCACAGGTCGGCATCGCCATGGGTGATGGGTCGGATATCGCCATGGAGAGCGCCCAGGTTACCCTGGTCAAAGGGGACCTCAAGGGTCTCGTGTCTGCAATCCTGCTGAGCCGGGCCACCATGCGCAATATCAAGCAGAACCTCTTTTTCGCCTTTGTCTATAACGCATTGAGCGTGCCCATTGCAGCAGGAGCGCTCTATCCGTTCTTCGGGATCATTCTCTCCCCCATGATCGCCGCAGCCGCCATGAGCCTGAGCTCGGTATCCGTTATCAGCAATGCGCTTCGCCTGAAGGGAAAAACCATCGACACATAGAGGAAGACCCGAGGCAGAGGCGTCTCACAGGAAACACGTGTTCATGAATGCAGATGAGTTATCGAGCACTTACCCTCAGTCAGCGCACGTCTTTACCCCTGCCTCACACAGACGGGGGAGGTCCTTTTTTATAAAAACGGTTGCGAAGCAAGGAAAAAGCAGCTATTGGAGGGGTTGTGCCCGAAGAGAGGAACGGCGGAAAAATCGCTCGGCCCTTATCTTGATGTATTCTTGCATTGCGGCATGTTCAGAGGAATATTCTGACACCTGCCTTTTCTGAGGCTTGGGCCTGTTCATTAATGAATT
>JALNWY010000098.1 GCA_023230665.1 Deltaproteobacteria bacterium | reverse complement strand
CTTCTCGACATGGACAAGACCGCCGAGTCCGAATCAACGACGTACTGCCCAATGATGCAGCAGGGGTGTATATCCGTGGCTCGGCCGGGAGCAGCGCATGGTATCTCTATACCAGAAGGGCGTTGATCCGGGGAGATACGCATCCGGATTTCACCTGGAGAGGACCAATACCCGGAACATTATGGGCGGCCGGGCGGGATTCTTGATGGGCCTGGAACCCGCGATCATATCTATAGGGCCTCTCCCGCACGGAGAGCCAGACCCGGATCCTTACCCCCGAAGCCCGGCACAAAAACGAGGCATCAGATCTCGATGATGCCGGTAACCGGCAGGTGGTCCGATGCCATGATGATGTCGAGACTCCTGTGCGCCTGGATCCTCACCAGAGACCCCGGGGGGGAGACCATGATCCGGTCCAGCGAGAAGATGGGGAGGAACGAGGGGAAGGTCCGGGGGCTTTTCGTCTTTCCGAACAGCGAATAGAGCCTTTTGAGTGCCGCGCGCCTAAGGGTCCACTCGTTGAAGTCGCCCAGGATGATGACCGTCCCCTGGAAATCGCTCGAAAGGGTCTGCATGAGCATGTCTGCCTGAAATTTCCGCTCGACCGCCCGCAGCCCCAGATGGGCGGTCAGCACCCGGATAGTTGTGCCGTCTATTCTGATGAGCGCGTCGATGGCGCCGCGGGGCTCGTACGGATGCGCACTCAGATCGATGCGATGGAACCGCACGATCGGGAATCTGCTCAGCAGGACGTTCCCGTAGTGCAGAGCATACTTGAAGAATGTGGGGCCGAGGATCACCTCCATGTCCGTGAGCGTGGAGAAGAATGTCTCGTCGAGATGGCCGCCTTGCTCAAGAGAGAAGTTGGCTTCCTGCAGGGCCACGATATCGGCACCGAGCTCGCCGATGACCCGGATCGCCCGCAAGGGCATCTGCCGCTGGTCCGTGCCGATCCACCCGTGGATATTGTACGTAGCGACCTTGATCCTCTTCGAACCTATCCCCTGATGACTGTTTCCGGTCATGTAGCCCTCTCCCCGGCGGATTGCGTCATCCTTCTTGCTATACGCCTTTTCAGCCATATGAGGAGAACCACGGCCACCAGGGTGATGCCTGCGAGGACCGTGATGTTGACGATATTGGGCTCGAAGAGAAAGCTCATGAGCGATTCCGTAAACAGTGTGATGGCGATGAAGCCAGGCGTCATGCCGATCAGGGTTCCGATAAAATAGTCCCGAAACCTGATGTGGGATGCCCCTGCCACGAGGTTCACCACGGAAAAAGGGGCGACCGGGATGAATCGTATGATGGTTATGGCGAGCAGGCCCTGCCGTGCAAGGCGCCTGCTGAGCTGATTGATCTTCTTGCCCGCCACCTTTCTCACGAAATCCCTTCCCAGGAACCTGCCGATCCAGTAGATCACCGAGGCGCTCATCATGGCCCCTGCCACGGAGAGCGCCAGTGCGGTCAGGGGCGGGAAGACCACCGCGGTTATGGCTACCATGGCCGTAACAGGGAAGACCACCAGACCTCCCAGTACATACAGTGCTACGACAATGAGCGGCATGAGACGATGGCCGCTCAAAGAGCCGACCCATTCGGAAATGACATCGATGTCCAGGTATCCTGCAAGGGGCGACCATTTCCAGGCCCCGGCCAGGACGATGAGCGCGAGCATCAGGGCAACGAACATGATGATCCGTTTTCTTCCGGAATGATGATCTTCCTTGTCGATGAATCTCTCGATGAAATCATCCGGGTCAATGGGGCGTTCGGGGTCCACCAGATAGGGTTTCGAGAGGATGTTCCTCACTGCGGGAGAGACATCCAGGGGCCGCATGGTCCGATCGGGGCTGCCCAGGGTCTCGATGGTCCGGATCAGGGACCCGGTCTTTTCGAGGGTTTCTCCCACCTTCTCTGATGTCGAACCCAGGTGCTCGGCCAGAAGTCTATCCCGCAGATCCCTGCAGGCTTTTTTTGCCTTGGCGTGGCCCCATGTCTCCAGGCTCAGGTCGCATTCGGAATCCAGCCCCATGGAACGGTTGGAGATATTCGAAGATCCGATACGAACAAAGGCGTCGTCCACGATAAGAATCTTGGAATGCACTTCGAACAGCTCATCCGGTCTGTCGGGATGCTCTGTATAGTAGATCCCGAACCTGCCGCCCGTATCGACCCGCTTCACTCGCTTCACCAGGTGAGCCCTGATGGCGTCCATGGTGCTTTCCTCGAGCCATCCGTGGCTTTTTTTCCTCGTTATCACCACGATCTCGGGCCCGCCATCCTCATAGAGTCTCTTGGAGATGGCGCCCGCCACCTTGGAGGAAGTGAAGAAAGGTGACTCAATGTAGATATGCCTGCGCGCTGCAGCAATGGCGTCCACCCAGAGCGACTCCACCTCCCGTATCTCTGGCTTTTCCCGGTATCTGCCCTGCGTCCGGGATATCGCCACATCGATCTGACGGATATCCGGGACGCACATCCGCGGCCAGGGGTCTGACGCCGTTGCTCCCGGCAGGGGAAGCCCTTTGCGCGCGGCATAGCGCCATCGCTGCCGGAACAGCTCTCCGAGGAAGGCCGCGGGCTCGCCGTCGACAAGTATCTGTACGTCATGGAACGGCGGGTAGCTCTCTTCCCAGGGATCCGACCTGCGGGGATCGTCGGGGAGATGTTCCGGGGTATCCCAGCGTACGTGGGTGAGATCGATTCCGCCCGTAAAGGCGATGCGGTCGTCTATCACCACGATTTTCTGGTGGTGGGATGCGCCCGGCGGCAGGTAGTTGTCCAGGTGAAAATGGACTCGCCGGCCGAACTTCCACGCGAACTTCCACGCCGGGAGGTACTCGCGCTTGAACGTATAGAGAACGGAAAAGTCCCAGGCCAGGATATTGACGTGCAGATACGGTTTCTTGCGAACCACGTAGTTCAGGAGCTCTCCGAGGCGGACGGGGAAATCAGGACGTTCTTCTCCCCGGATGAGGGTGAGCTGGCTGTCGATGTCCCAGCCCGTGATATAGATGGAGCGTTCGGCCTTCAGTACTGCCTCGGCAAAGGCGGCGAAATAATCCCGGGCGTCGATGATGAAGCTGACGCGGTGTGCCCTGCCTTTTTTCCAGAAGTTTCTGCCTTCCTGGTATAATGAGTGCATCGTTTCCTTGGCATCCTTTTCTTCATGACTGGAGCAGGATGGCTGCGGATTCCCCGGGCAGGACCAGCGAGTCCTTCCGATACACGACACCGCTGCGCGAGGTGAGGAGAACCTCCCTCCTTTGTCCGTCGTAGATCCCGATCCGCCTCCCCTGCCGGGAGAAGTTGCAGGCAACCATGACAGGACCCCGGTTCATGGCGAGCCACTGCTCCTCTTCGTTGTACGAGATCAGGATCCGGCTTAAGGAACCGTCTCTGAGCCCGGGCAGGTCGCGGCGGAGCCTGATGAGCCCCTTGTACCAGGCAAGAACCGAGGCGTGCGGTTCGCATTCGAGTTCGTCCCAGATGAGCTTGGAGCGCTCGAACGTGGCCGCATCCTGCGGGTCGGGAATATCATCAGGGTTCCACCCGAAGGCTGCGAATTCCGCTCTCCTGCCGGTTATCACCGCCTTGCCCAGCTCCTCGTCCTGGTGGCCGGTGAAATACTGGAAGGGAGACGAGGAGGCCCATTCTTCACCCTGAAAGATCATGGGGATACAGGCGGAGGTGAAGACCAGGGCCGAGCCGAGCATGAAACGGCCCGTATCCACGAGGTGGTTTACCCTTTCGCCTTTCGCCCGGTTCCCGATCTGGTCGTGATTCTGGAGATAGGCGAGGAATTTGTTTCCGGACACGCCTCGGACAGCCCTTCCGTGCCTGCGGCCCCGGAATGCCGAGTAGCGTCCGTTGTAGACAAAGATCTCCTCAATGGCCTGGGCCAGATCCGAGAGGGTTCCGAAGTCCTCGTAATACCCGCTCCTCTCGCCTGTGAGCACGGTGTGCACGGCGTGGTGAAAGTCGTCGCTCCACTGGGCATTGATCCCATACCCGCCGATCTCGCAGGGCTGCACGATCCGGGGGTTGTTCAGGTTGCTCTCGGCGATGAGCGCAAGGTGCCGGCCGGTCCGGGCCTGGAGTACCTCGACCTCCCCACAGAGCTCTTCCAGAAAATGGACGGCCGAGGTGTCGATGATGGCATGCACCGCATCCAGGCGCAGCGCGTCCATGTGATAGTCCTTCAGCCACATGAGGGCGTTGTCGATGAAAAAGCCGCGCACCTCGTCGCTGCCCGGGCCGTCGAAGTTCACCGCTTTGCCCCAGGGTGACGAGTACCGGTCGGTGAAATATGGGCCGAACCGACCGAGATAATTTCCCTCGGGCCCCAGGTGATTGGAGACCACATCGAGGATCACCGCGAGCCCTCTGCCGTGGCAGGCGTCAACCAGCTCCTTGAGCCCCTCTGGACCGCCGTAGGGCTCATGCGGGGCAAAGAGATCCACCCCGTCGTATCCCCATCCGTGCGTCCCGGAAAAGCTGTTCACCGGCATGAGCTCGATATGTGTTATCCCGAGATCCACGAGGTGATCGAGCTTCTGTGCCACACCCTGAAAGGTGCCCTGGGGGCTGAAGGTGCCTGTGTGCAGCTCGTAGATCACAGCACTGGAAAGGGGCGGGGCCTGCCAGCGATCATCGGTCCACGAAAAGAGAGAGTGATCGAGCATCCGGGAAAAACCGTGGACCCCGTAGGGCTGCCACGGGGACCGGGGATCGGGAAGGGGGTCTGAGCCGTCGAGCACAAAGGCATAATCCGAGCCGTGACCGGCAAACGGGCTGTCCAGCACCCACCAGCCATGCCTCGTGCTCAGCATGGGAAAGGACTTGCCGTCCACGACCATGAGTACCTGTTGGGCATATGGTGCCCACACGCGGGTTACTGCCATGTCAGATTCCATCCCTGCCCATGAGCGCGACCGGGAACTTTTCCAGAAGCTCGCCGATTCGTATCCAAGGGCCTCGGACTTCTTCTCCGGAAAGCATATTGTTCCAGGGGCCCGCCGGCAGCTCTACCCGGGTGTCGTCGTTCCAGACATCGCCCCGCTTGAGATTCAGGCGGGGCACCACGATCGCCACCGTGTCGTCCCGGATGAAACCCATGGCGTATTGAGCCTCCGGGCCGGTGATCTCAAGGGGCCGGTAGGACGATCTGTCTCCAAACGCCTGCGGCATACGTCTGCGGAGCTCAAGGGCCTGACTGATTGTCCAGAGCTTTGGAAGGCCGGATTCCATGCCTTGCATGATCTGCCCGGGTTTCATGCCTTTTATCCTGCCGAGCAGGTCGCGGCGGAGCGGGTAATCCACGGGCCTCCGGTTGTCCGGGTCCACCAGGCTATGGTTCCACAGCTCGCATCCCTGATAGAGATCGGGAATGCCCGGGACCGTGAGCTTCAGAAGCGTCTGAGAGAGCGAGTTGATGCGTCCGGGCCCGGCCACGAGTCCGGCAAAGGACTGGAGGTCGTGGATGAACGCGGGGTTCTGAACCAGAGACGAGGCGAACGATTTCAGGGCCTCTTCGTACTCAGGGTCCTGTGCTGTCCAGGAGGTGTGGGTCTTTGCCTCCCGAGAGGCCTTCTTCAGATAGGGCAGGAGACGGTCCTCGCCGATGGGCCAGGCTCCCACCAGGGTCTGGTAGAGGAAGTACTCCATATTTCTGTCCGGGAAATCCCCTCTCCGGTAGTGCTCGGCCCGGGTGGACCACCTGCGGACCGCATCGCTCCATTGTCCGGGGATCTCGGAGAGGACCGCGAGCCGTGCCCTGATATCCTCGCTCCGCTTTGTGTCGTGGGTGGAGGTGCAGAGCATGGTGAACGGGTGCGACTTGAGCTGCCGGCTCATCCTGAGGTGGAAGAGGCCGGCATCGATTCCGAACGAACCCGGGTCCCCTCCAACCTCGTTGAAGGCAATGAAGCGGTTGTAGGTGTAGAAGGCGGTGTCTTCGGCGCCCTTTGCCATGACCGAAGGGGTGAGCTGCTGGAAGCGCATGACGAACTCAGACTCGCGGGCACCAGTCACCTTAAGCATGAAGACATCTCTCATGAAGTCGATCAGATCGGGGTCGATTTCAGCCTCTTCTTTGGCCCGCTCGACTGCCGCTGCAATGATCTGTCTGTCCTGGTCAGCCATCCAGCCGGGGCCTGCGTTGATATAGGTGCGGTATACCGGCAATGCCGCAATGAAGGCGCGAAGGGCCTGGGCAATATCCTGGCGGGTGTAGTCGCGATATCGCCGGTGGCTCTCGCAGATGGTCATCATGAGCGCGGTGAGGCGGTTGAGGTCGCTTCCGAAGAGATCGTCTATGACCAGGAGCTTCTTTTCCCAGAGAACCTCGCGGTAATCCCTGGTCTCTCCGGTAAATTCTCCGTAGAACCGGGTAAAGGCATCCCTGCTCCGGGCATCTGTCAGAAGGTGCGTGAAAAGATAGATAAACTCGTATCCCGTGGTGCCGTCAACCGGCCAGTCCGGTCGCAGGTTCTCGCCGGGCTGGAGGATCTTCTCCGTCAGGATCCATGATTCGGGCCCCGCCTTGCGGAGCCTCCCCAGATAGGCGGCAGGATCCCTGAGCCCGTCCGGATGATCAACGCGTATTCCGTCGATCATCCCCTGGCCAAGCCATTTCAAAATGAGGCGGTGCGTATCTTCGAAGACCTCCTCGTCTTCCGTGCGCAGCCCGACCAGGGAGTCGATGTCGAAGAAGCGCCGGTATCCCAAGTCCTGGTTTGCCGTGCGCCAGTATGCCAGGCGGTAGTTCTGGCCGTCCAGCAGGGACTCAAGCGCGTCCGGGCTTTCATTGAGCTCGGCGATGAGGGCGTCCATGAGCCTGGCGGCCTCGGGGTGCTCGTCAAGGATCTTCTCCAGGAGGCCCCTGATCACTTCCTTGTCGCGGTGTCTCCTGCGGATGCTCTGGCGGTCGGCGGCAGAGGGGAGGGGAAGCGAGCCCAGGGCTTCTGCGAGAAAGCAGAGACCGGGCAAGGCGATATCTTCTCCTGCCCTGGCGATGAGGGGGGCTGTGGAACGGGGATCGACGGGAAACATATTTTCAAAATAGCATATCGAGAAATTCGCCTGATGCCGCTCGAGCCTGATCTCCCCCTTCTCCAGCACCCGGCCGAAATGGTCGCCCAGGATGGGGAGCAGGATCTTGTTGCCGAATCTGGTCTCCCCTGGGTCCCAGTCCACGTCGAAGTATGATGCATACTGGCTTGACCGGCCGTTTTCCAGGACATCCCACCACCACTCGTTCTTGTCTCCTGTAACGGCCATGTGGTTGGGAACGATATCCAGAATCTGGCCCATGCCGGCTCTGTGCAGGGCCCGGACGAGCCGTTCATGACCCTCTTCTCCGCCCAGCTCCGTGTTCACCCTGGCATGGTTCACCACATCGTAGCCATGGGTGCTGCCTTGGACCGCCTGGAGGCAGGGGGAGGCGTAGAGATGGGTCACGCCAAGGGTTGCCAGGTAGTCCAGAATGTGCGCGGCATCGTCAAAGGTGAACCCTGACTGGAACTGGATACGATAGGTGGCAAGAGGGATGTTCTGCATCTCATGCCATCCTCTGAAAAAGGACCATGGATCGTCCCTGGACCCGGATCTCCTCTTGAGGCGCATGCAGGGGCCTGTCATTGGGAAAGGCCTCGATTGCCGTGTCGAAAACCGTGGCCCAGGCCTCTCCCAGCAATGTGGGGGGGATCGTAAATACAATGGGCTCATGGTGGGCATTGATGAGCAGGTAGAAACTATTGTCAATGATCCGGTTTCCTCTCTCGTCTTTGCCTGCGATCTCGTTGCCGTTGAGAAAGATGCCGATGGATCTGGCGAAATGCTCATTCCAGTTCTCATCCTCCATCTTCCGGCCGTCCGGGGTGAACCAGCAGATGTCGTGCTCCTGTGTGCCCCTGATCGATCTTCCCTGGAACCACCTCTTGCGTCTGAACACCGGATGTTCTCTCTTGAGCGCAATGAGCTCTTTGACGAATTCCAGAAGGCAGGTATCGGTCGATTCCCAGTCGAACCAGGAGATTTCATTGTCCTGGCAATAGGCATTGTTGTTGCCCCGCTGAGTACGGCCGATCTCATCGCCTCCCAGGAGCATGGGGACGCCCTGGGAGAGCATCAGGGTGGCCAGAAAATTCCGTTTTTGCCTGCAGCGCAGATCGATGATATCCGGGTCGTCGGTCGGGCCCTCTGTGTTGCAGTTCCATGACCGGTTGTTGCTCTCGCCGTCGCGGTTTTCATCCAGGTTGGCCTCATTGTGCTTTTCGTTATAGGAAACCAAGTCGTTCAGGGTGAATCCGTCATGGGCTGTGACAAAATTGATGCTCGCAAAGGGGCGGCGACTCGTGTACTCGTACAGGTCCGAGCTGCCGGTGAAGCGGTAGGCAAACTCGCCCAGGGTCTGGTCTTGCCCGCGCCAGAAGTCCCGGATGCAGTCCCGGTACTTGCCGTTCCATTCCGACCACTGGGGGGGGAAATTCCCCACCTGGTATCCTCCCACCCCCACATCCCAAGGCTCGGCAATGAGCTTGACCTGTCCCACGACCGGATCCTGCTGGATGAGGTCGAAGAACGCGGAGAGCCTGTCCACATCGTGCAACTGGCGTGCGAGCGCCGACGCCAGATCGAACCGGAATCCGTCCACATGCATGTCCAGAACCCAGTAGCGCAGCGAATCCATGATGAGCTGGAGCACGTGGGGATGGGCCACGTTGAGGCTGTTGCCCGTGCCCGTGTAGTCGGTATAGTAATGCCTGTCGTTCTCTTCAAGGCGGTAATAGGCGACATTGTCGATACCCTTGAAGCAGAGCATGGGCCCCAGGTGATTTCCTTCTGCGGTATGATTGTACACCACGTCAAGGATCACCTCGATTCCTTCATTGTGCAGCACCTTGACCATCTGCTTGAACTCCTGGACCTGCTGCCCCGATTCTCCCGTGCCCGAGTACTCGTTGTGGGGGGCGAAATAGCCGATGGAGTTGTACCCCCAGTAGTTTCTCAAATCTTTCTTGATCAGGTACTCGTCGTGGATGAACTGGTGTATGGGCATCAGCTCAATTGCCGTGATGCCCAAGTCTTTGAGATGATCCAGGACCGAAGGGTGCGTGAGGGCGGTATAGGTGCCCCTGAGTGTTGCGGGGATATCCGGATGCCGGATGGTGAACCCCTTCACATGGACTTCATAGATCACGGTTTCGTGGAGTGGACGCCTTATGGGACGGTCTTGGGCCCAGTCAAAGTACGGGTTCACCACCACGGACCTGGGGGCAAAGGAGGCGCTGTCCGTGGTCTCGACTTGGTCGTTTTCTCCCCCGAAGCGATAGGGAAACATGGCCGGGTTCCATCTTACCTGCCCCTCGATCGCCTTGGCATAAGGGTCAAGGAGGAGCTTGGCCGGGTTGCACCGGCTGCCCGAGGCAGGGTCCCAGGGGCCGTGGACCCGGAATCCGTATCGCTGCCCCGGGCCGGTCCCGGGGAGGTAGGTATGCCAGCAGTAGGCGGTTATTTCGGGGAGATCCAACCTGGTTTCCCTGTTCGAATCGTCGAAGAGACAGAGTTCCACTCGATGTGCCGCTTCGGAAAAGATCGAGAAGTTTGTTCCGAATCCGTCGTACATTGCTCCGAGAGGATACGGTTTCCCGGGCCAGATTTCCACCTGAGCTCCTTTTTTTTAAGGTAACGGGATGTGTCGGAGAAATCTCGCTATAGAGGTAGATATAGAAGGCGCCCTGGCCAAATCAAGCAAGGAAGATTCCCTCCCGGCCGGTCACTGAGGGGGCAGTCTCCTGCCATGGGAAAAGAATGCTGCCGGGGTCCCCCTTGCAGGGGCCCCGGCTTTTCTTGGGATAGAGGGAGGAAAAACGTTTGTATGTTCTTCTTTAAGCTGCGGGGCATGTCGGCCTAGTCATCCGCAGCTGGTTCCGGCCCTTTTACTCCGGTTTCAGGTCACTGGAGGGGCGATACCCTGATCGTGCTCTGCCTGGGGGCCTTGTACACGGTGAAGCAGATCCCCTGCTCAGGGTTCACCGACATACATATGAACGAGTTCGCGAGCCTTTTTTGCAATGCACTGATGTTCCTGTGCAGATACCAGGTGCGGCAGTATCCAGGGATTCCCAGCATGCGCCTAACCTCTGAAGGGGGAAGGATGAAACCCTGGCACTCGCTTCTGATCAGATGGCTGATAACCTCAGCAGCGCGGTTACAGTTTCGATTGTCTTGCATGCTCATGTCTTCGCTTGCCATGATACCCCCTTTTCCCCCGAAGTGCCTGAAAAATAACATGGAATTATAAATATAATTATTTCAACGAGCAAGGTATATGCCATAAATAATAACAAATGATTTTATTGGGTTGTATCTATGCATCTGGAAAATACAGGGAATATGAGAAATTGTTTACCCAGGCGCCGGAGAAAACCTTTTCCATAAGGGGTCTTTCTCCAGAGGGTCTGATAACTGCCGCTGATCCTTGCCATTTTCATCCGGATTCGGCAACCGGTTCAGAATGGACTTGTATTTGGCAGCAATAATTGGCAGTATAACAGGGTAAAAGGGAAGTCATCCGTGCGGATCATCCTTTTTGGGGAAGGTTTTCCACCGGCATGCGGGTGCTGACGGGCACCAAAAACCGCACATCCGCCGGCCTTGGCCGGCCATGCGTGATCGACAGGTTCCCTGGCGGAAAGAGAAAATCATGAGAATACCGGATTTCCGGTCCACGACACGAATAAGAGAGGGAGCACAGTATGGTCAGAGTTCTCATCGCTGACGACCACCCGATCGTAAGAACCGGTCTGAAGCAGATCCTAGCCGACGACCCGGATATCGAGGTGGTAGGTGAAGCAGAAAACGGCGGGGAGGTCAT
>JALNWY010000097.1 GCA_023230665.1 Deltaproteobacteria bacterium | reverse complement strand
GTCATCGGTTCTGACTTCTACCTGAACTTCTCGGGCCTTAAGGTGGACTACGACCCGGGGTATGCGCCCTACTATCAGGGCGTCAGGGGCGTAGCGCTCTACGATCCGGCGGATACCTTCTGCCTGGGAGAGGCGACGCCGCTCGACCTTCTCGATGAAGACACGGTCTACCACTGCGTGGTGGACCTCTATGCGCTGCAGATGATGGGCGTGGTGACCGGCATGGGCCTGCAGATCATCCCGCGGTATGCCGACGGTACGATCATCGACCCTTCCCTGTATCTCGGCCGCAGGATCGATGCCGGGGCCGATCCCGGGGTCCAGGAGCTCAAGGAGTGGATGGCCCTGCTCTCCTTCCTCGGCCATGCCTTTCCGGCCGACGGCTACGGTATTCCCGAGGCCCTCTACGGTTTGGACGGCGCTGCCCTTGGGCGGATCAATATTCTGAACTGAGATATTCACCTTAAAAAATCGGCCCTTCCCCTCCAAGGCAGACGCTTGGAGGGGAAAAGCCCGAGCCTTTGTAAAGGGCGGGAACACTGCTTGACACATCTTTGGTTATTCCCTAAGCTTCGGGTATGGACTGGGACGCGATACGCAGGGAATACACGGAAGATGCAGACAGCATCGACAAGGCCTTCAAGATCCATACAGCGGTGATGGAGAGGGTCCGGAGGCTTCAGATTCCTCCGGCGGACACCCTGCTCTCTCCACGGGGCGTCATTTCGGCCCTTCCCTATGATCTCCTGGCAGGGGTCTTGGGGGAGGTGTGGGCGGAGCTCATGGGCGGCGAGCCCGGCGTGGATCTGGAAAAGGCCCTGAGGGTGTTTGCTGCGGACGAGCCCTTCCCGGAGGAAGGACACGATGCTTTAGAGGAGTTGCCCATGTTTCTGCGTGCGGCCGTGACCGGATACCTCACCCTGCTGCGGGAAAAAAGCCACGTCCCCCAGGAAGCAGGGACAGGTGCCGGAACCTGCCCCTTTTGCGGTACCCACCCGAGGATGGCCTTTGATTCAGAAACATCCCGCGAGCTCGCCTGCCTGCTGTGCAAAAAGCAGTGGAGGTTTCAGAGGATCGGGTGCCCGTTCTGCGGCAACGACAATCACGAGACCCTGGGGTATTTCGACGTGGAGGGGTTTGAAGGCGTGCGCGTCCAATACTGCTCCGAGTGCAAGCACTACCTCAAGGTGTTCGATACCAGAAAGCGCGCGGTCCGTGATGCAGAGACCGAAGACGTTCTGAGCCTCGGTCTGGATGCCGCTGCAGAGGAAGAAGGATACCTCTGATCCCCGCGAACCCCTGCCTTTGCAGACGGGGTTCCTTTTCTCTGAAAACCCCACGTGGCGACGTATGCCCGAATCCCAGGGAGATTTTACCTGCGGGAGGAAGAACCTGCATGCGGACCGCGATCATCGGCGCGTCTTCAGGAAAGCGGGCTGCAGCCTATTCCCTGCTCTTCTTCCCTGCGAAGCGGGTGACCCAGATGCTGACCTCGTAGAGTATGAGCAGGGGTATGGCGAGCATGATCTGGCTGAACACGTCGGGCGGGGTCAGGATCGCCGCCACGATAAACACAATGAGAATCGCGTATTTCCGGCTTTGCCTGAGCCTCTGCGGGTTCACGATCCCCATCTTGGCGAGGAAAAACATGATCACCGGCAGCTCGAAGGAGAGCCCGAAGGCCAGTGTGAGCTTCATCACGAGCCCGAGATATTCCTTCATGGCGGGCAAGGCCGAGATATTTTCCGTCTGGAAACTCAGGAAGAACATGAACCCGTAAGGGAACACCACGGAATAGGCGAAGATCGCCCCTGCAAGGAATAACGCCGTTGCCGCGAGCATGAAGGGGACCACATATCGCTGTTCGTTCGGATAGAGGCCGGGCATGATGAATTTCCAGATCTGGTAGAAGATCACGGGGGTAGCCAACACCAGGCCGGCGAAAAAGGACACCTTGATGTAGGTGATAAAGGCCTCGGGCAGGGAGGTATAGATCATCCGGCTGTTTTCCGGCAGGACCTTGATCAGAGGCCACATCAGAAAATCGAAGATCCGCTCCTTGAACGCATAGGTGCCGACAAACCCGACGGCAACGGCTATGACGCACTTGATGAGCCGCCAGCGAAGCTCTTCGAGATGATCGTGTATGGGGAGCTTGTCTTCTTCCGCCGTGCTGTGCTTTTCCGCTCCGCTGTTCTTTCCCACCCCGCTATCCCTCTATCTCGCCGGCATGGCAGGCAATGGGGTCCTCTTCGGTCTTGTCTTTCTCCGGGGGTGAGCCCCCTTCATCTGAAGGATGTCCCTGCTCAAGAGGTGGGGTCGCCTCTGTGACCGGCTCCCGGCCGCCCTTTTCCTGGACAGACTCCGGCTCCGGTCCGGCGGGCTTTTCCTGCGATGAGATATCGATTTCCTTCTTGAAGTCGTCGGTCGCGCGCTGGAACTCGCCCAGGGCCTTTCCGATAGTCTTGGCCATTTCGGGAAGCTTCTTGGGGCCGAGCACGATCAAGGCTATAAGAAGGATGAGAATGAATTCCTGACCACCGATTCCGAACATGAAAAACCATATAGGTCTTTTTGCCATGGGTGTCAAACCAAAGAACGATGAGGGTTTTAGCATTTGACTAATACCCTTTAGTTACATAATCTAAACCCTACCATGCAGAGGAGGACCATAGCGCGGGAGATCCGTATGGAGGGGATCGGCCTGCACAGCGGAGGCCGGATCTCGCTCTTAGTCCGCCCCGGACAGGGGGGGATCGTGTTCGTGCGGGAGGGGGTGATCATCCCGGGTACGCCGGAAAACGTGGTGGACACCCGGCTGAACACCACCCTTGGCAGCGGCGGCGCCACCATCTCCACGGTGGAGCATTTCATGTCGGCCCTGTACGGGCTCGGCATCACGGACTGCGAGGTGGAGGTCTCCGGTGCGGAAATGCCCGCCTTCGACGGTTCGGCCCTGCCGTTTTTCTCCCTGCTCAGGCAAGCGGGCGCACGGGAAATTCCCGGAGAGGCCCCGGAGATCTGTCTGCCGGGCCCGGTCTCGGTCGAGGAAGGCGATTCGTGGATCAAGGCGGACCCGGGAGGCTTCGGCATATCCTATGAGATCGCGTTTTCCTCCCGGGCCATCGGCCTGCAGCGGTACCACTACGACGGTACTGATTACGGGGGCAGGATCGCACCCGCAAGGACCTTCGGCATGCTCAGGGACGTGGATGCGATGCGGGCCGCAGGACTGGCCCTGGGCGGGAGCCTCGAGAACGCCGTGGTCGTGGACAAAGACCGCGTGCTGAATCCGGAAGGCCTGCGGTTCGCAGACGAGTTCATCCGCCACAAGGTGCTCGACCTGCTGGGCGACCTCTGGCTTCTGGGCGCGCCGCTCATTGCCCGGATCAGGGCGTGCCGGGCCAGCCACCGGCTCCATGTGGCCCTTGCCCGAGCCGTCCTGGATGCGGTTCGTCCGGCTGAGAGGGGGCTGTCATGATGACGAAGAGAACCAAGGAGATCATCTACATCGTCATAATCGTGGCCGTCCTCGTCTCTTTGAGTGTGGCCCAGACCAACATCAGGAACATCCAGGCCCTGTCCTCCATCCGCAATCTCGTCATATTCGGGCTCATCAGCCTCAACATCGTGCTTCTGGTCCTGGTCATCTTCCTGGTCACCCGCAACGTGGCGAAGCTCCTGCTCGAGCGGCAGCAGGGCATGCTCGGCACCAGGCTCAGGACCAAGCTCGTGGCCGCGTTCGTCACGCTCACCATCATCCCCACCACAGTGCTGTTCATCGCGAGCATCATCTTTCTGAACCAGAGCATGGAAGGCTGGCTCTCCAGCGAGGTGGAGACCGCGATCGAAGAGTCAATGAACGTGGCGAACATCTACTACAAGGAGGCCTCGGCCGACGCCATCCACTACGCGAGCTCCATATCCGAAGAGATCACGGAGAGGAGGCTGCTCAAGGAGGAAAACCTCGAGATCCTCAAGAGCCTGCTGGAGGAGAAGATGGTGCTGTTCCGGCTCTCGGCCGTGGAGATCTTCTCCTCTCAGGGGGAAGAGCTGGTGAAGATCATGTCTCCGGACATCGGCGTGGCCGGCCTTCCCTCACCCGAATCGAGCCTCGTGCTCTCCGCCATGGAGGGCAAGACCATGTCCATCGTGGTGCGCACCGGGGATGCGGACATCATCGAGGGCATCGTGCCCATCCGGTCGTCGTTCAATCTCAAAGACGTGGTGGGTGTGCTCGTGGCCGACTACTACATCCCGGAGAGCATTTCGGGCAGGATGGGCATGATCCGCGCCACCTTCACCGACTACATCCAGAGCCTCAAGCTCAAAGGGCCCATCAAGACCAACTATATCATCATCCTCACCTCGATCACGCTCCTGGTGATTTTCTCGGCGGTGTGGTTCGGCATGAACATTTCCAAAGGCCTCATCAATCCGATCGAGAAGCTCGTGGAAGGGACCCAGCGGATTTCCCGGGGGGACTTGAGCTTCTCGATCGATGTCCAGTCCAACGACGAGCTGGGTTTGCTGGTACAGGACTTCAACACCATGGTGGACGATCTCACGGAGTCGCGCAAGCGCCTGGTAAACGCCTACAATGAGCTCACCTACCGCAACCGCTACATCGAGACCGTGCTTACCAATATCTCCACCGGCGTCATCACCATCGGCCGGGACGACTGCATCAGCATGATCAACCCCGCGGCCCAGGCCATGCTCGCCATCCAGGAGAACGAATCCATGGGCAAGAGGTATGACGAAGTGCTTGGGGGCGACTATGTCTCCATCGTCACCGAACTCATCGATCCGCTGAAGAAATCCAGGGGCATGGCCACCCAGAAACAAATCACCATCTCCGCGGATTCACAGAGGCTCACGCTGCTGGGGCATGCCTCGTTCCTCTACGACGACAACGGCGAGCACATGGGCATGGTGGTGGTGTTCGACGATCTCACCCAGCTCCAGAAGATGCAGCGCATGGCCGCCTGGAGAGAGGTGGCCCGGAGGATCGCCCACGAGGTGAAAAACCCGCTGACCCCGATCCAGCTCTCGGCACAGCGGCTCAGGCGCAGGTACCTCGACCGGCTTCAGGACGACGGGCAGGTGTTCGACGAGTGCACCCGGGTCATTATCAATGAGGTCGACGAGATGAAGCGGCTGGTCAACGAGTTCTCCGCCTTTGCAAAGATGCCCTCGTGCATGCCCGCACCCGGGGATCTCAACAAGGTAGTGCAGGATGCCGCGGCCCTGTACCGTCAGGCCCATCCGAAGGTTACGTACGACATTACGATCGATGAGACCATACCCAAGGTGGAGATCGACGCGCCTCAGATGAGCCGCGCCATCGTCAACCTGCTTGAAAACGCCACCACCGCGGTCCTGGAGGGGGGGAATTCCCGAAAGACGGTTTCCATCCGGACGAGCTATGACGCCGATGTACACATCGCAACCCTGGATATTTCGGATACCGGCCCCGGGATACCGCCCAAGGTCAAGGAACGGCTGTTCGAGCCCTATTTTTCTACGAAGCGGGGTGGAACGGGGCTGGGCCTGGTCATTGTCAACCGGATCGTCTCGGACCACAACGGATTCATCCGGGTACGGGACAACACGCCGACCGGCACGAGTTTCAACATAGAGCTACCGGTAAAGGAGTAGTGCATGAAGCGTTCGATTCTCATAGTCGATGACGAGGAGAGCATACGATTTTCATTGAAAGGAGGCCTGGAGGACGAGGGGTATCACGCCCTCCTGGCCGCCAATGGCGAAGAGGCCGTCCAGGTCATAGAGCATAACGAGATCGATCTGATCCTCCTGGATATCTGGATGCCGGGCAAGGACGGCCTGCAGATTCTCGAAGAGCTCAATAAGAACGGGTTTCGTATCCCGGTCATCATCATGACCGGCCACGGGTCCATCGATACCGCTATCAGGGCCACCCGGCTGGGGGCCCTGGACTTCATCGAAAAGCCTCTGGATCTGAACAAGATCATCATCACCATCAACAACACCCTGCACTTGCGGGCCCTGGAGGAAGAGAACGCCCTTTTGAGAAAGAAGGCCGAGAAGGACGACGAAATCGTCGGGAATTCGCCCGTGGTCAGGAAACTCAAGGAGCAGATCGACCGGGCGGCCCCGTCGGACGCCTGGGTGCTGATCCTGGGCGAGAACGGCACGGGCAAGGAGCTCGTGGCCAGAAGGCTCCACAAGAAGAGCCTGAGGAGCAAGCAGCCCTTCGTGGAGGTCAACTGCGCGGCCATCCCGCAGGAGCTCATCGAGAGCGAGCTCTTCGGGCACGAAAAGGGCGCGTTCACCGGCGCGACCGAACGCAGGCGGGGCAAGTTCGACCTGGCCCACAACGGCACCCTCTTCCTTGACGAGATCGGCGACATGAGCCTGCCCACCCAGGCCAAGATCCTCAGGATCCTTCAGGAGCAGCGGTTTGAGCGGGTGGGGGGCTCCCAGACCATCCAGGTCGATGTGCGGGTGCTCACCGCCACCAACAAGGACCTGGAAAAAGAGATCGAGGAGGGCAGATTCCGGCAGGACCTCTATTATCGCCTCAATGTCATTCCCATCTACGTGCCAGGGCTCGCAGACCGCAAGGACGACATCCCGGAACTGGTGGAGCACTTTCTCAAGATGTACGCATCCTTAAAGGGCGGGAAGAAAAAGGCCATGACCGAAGGCGCTGTCAAAAAGCTCATGCAGCACGACTGGCCGGGCAATGTGCGCGAGCTCAAGAACATCGTGGAGAGGCTGGTGATCATGACGCCCGGAGACACGATCACTGTCGATGACATCATTCCCTTGAGTTCGCGGAGTTCAGCGGAGACCGATAAGCTTATCGACATCCCCCTGCTCAAGGATGCCAGGGCCCAGTTTGAGAAGATGTTCATAGAGAACAAGCTCAAGGAGTGCGGGCACAACATCTCCAGAACGGCTGATCTCATTGGTGTGGAACGCAGCAACCTGCACAGGAAGATCAAAGGTCTGGGTATCGATGTGGGATGAAACAGGCGCGATCAGGAAGGACCCCGGAGGCAGGCTGAACATTGCCCTGGTCTATCCCAACACCTACTGGGTGGGGATGTCCAACCTCGGGCTGCACGCCATGTACCGTGTGTTCAACGGCCACCCGTCGATCGCGTGCGAGCGGTTCTTCACCGACTCCCCGCGCTCGGTGGAGTCGTCCCGGTCTCTGCAGGATTTTCATATCATAGCGTTCAGCGTGTCTTACGAACTCGACTGGATCAACATGATCCGGATCCTGCTCGACAACCGCATCCCGGTGAGGAGGGAGGAGCGCAGGGGCGGTCCCATCGTCATGGCCGGGGGCGCTGCGGCCACCATCAACCCCGAACCGGTCGCCGAGGCCCTGGATTTCTGCTTCCTGGGCGAGGGTGAGCCCCTGGGAGATGCGCTCGCCAATGCCTTTTTCGCGAGTGACGGCTATCAGGAATTCCTGGACAGGCTCGCGGGGGTGCCCGGGATCTACCTGCCGGAGCGGACCTGCCCGGTCTACGAGGGGGAGCGGATCAGAGAGTTCGCGGGCCCGAGGCCCGTGATCTCCGTTGTAAGGCCCTTTGACAATCCCGGCCACTCTGTCATACTCACGGACAAGACCGTGTTCCAGGACATGTTCCTCACCGAGATCGCCCGCGGCTGCCCCTTCAACTGCAAGTTCTGCACGGCCCGCGAGATCTATTCACCCTTTCGGCCTGTGGACGTGGACCGGCTGCTCCCCGTGCTGGACAGGGCCGTGAGCTCGGGGCGGAAGCTGGGCCTGGTGAGCACCTCGCTGAACAATCACCCCCGGCTGCCCCGGCTGCTCGAAGAGATCGACGCCCGCGGGCTCAAGATCGCCCCGCCATCGCTCCGCCTGGGCATGATATCGGGAGAGCTTCTCGCCTATATGAAGGCATCAAAGGTCAACGAGGTGACTCTGGCCCCGGAGGTGGGTTCCGACACGCTCCGCGCCGCCCTGGGCAAGCAGGTGAGCCGGGAGGCGATCCTGGAAGACGTGATCTCCCTGGTCAGGAACGGGATCCGCGACATCAAGCTCTACTTCATGGTGGGCCTGCCCGGCGAGGAGCAGGAAGACATGGATGCCGCAATCGACCTGGTCAAGCGCATCCGCCAGACCTTTATCCAGGTCTCCCGGGGCAACCGGCGGATCGGCAGGGTCTCGGTGAGCATCAACACCATGATCCCCAAACCCCATTCCCGCTACGAGCGGGCCGCCCTGCTGGAGCCGGGCAAGGCTAAGAATCGGATCAAAAAGATCGTGAAGGGCCTCCAATCCCAGAGCAACGTGACCGTGAGCTTTGAAGGCCCCAAGTGGGCCTACATCCAGACCCTGATCGCCCGGGGCGACCGGAGGGTCCTGGATCTCCTGACAGAGATGGCGGCTCGCGACCCGTCGAAGTGGCAGGAGGTGCTCAGGAACTGGCCGCGCAACCCCGATTACTACGCGCTCAGGGAGCACGGCCCGGATGAGATTCTGCCGTGGTCGTTCTACTCGCTCTTTGAGCGCGGCCGGTGCCCGGATGGGGGAGGGGAGGTGACATGAGCACGGGAGCGCCGCACTACACCGGGCACCGCAGCCGTCTGCGAAGCAGGTTCAGAGATGCAGGCAGGGGCGCTCTGAGCGACTATGAGATCCTGGAGCTGCTCTTGGGATATGCGATTCCCCGCAGGGACACCAAGCCCCTGGCCAAGGAACTGCTCGAAGAGTACGGGTCCTTGAGGCGGATCTTCGACGAATCGCTGGAGGCCCTGGAGAGCCGGAAAGGGATCGGCGAGTATGCGGGCACACTGATCAAGCTCGTCAAGGCCTGTGTGAGCCGATACCTGGAGCCCTTTACCGAAGACGGCGTCATCCTGGACAATCCGGAGGCGGTCATCCGCTACATCCAGGCCGAGATCGGGGGCGAGAAGAGCGAGCATTTCATGCTCCTGTGCCTGAACTCCGCGGGCAGGCTCATCCATGCCCAGGACCTCTGCCGGGGCACCGTGAACATGGCCCATGTCTATCCCCGGGAGGTGTTCAAGACGGCCCTGGAAAAAGGCGCCTCTGCCCTGGTCCTCGTCCACAACCATCCCTCCGGGAGCCTGACGCCCTCGGCGCACGACGAGCGGCTCACCCAGGCGCTTACGGAGCTGGGCGAGAGCCTGGGCATCCCGGTTCACGACCATATCGTCGTAACCAGGGACCAGGCGTACAGCATCACGCTCAGGAGACACATCAGATACTGACCTTGCGCCGGGCCGGGGTTGTGGGGTATTTGAGGACCGGTAGGCATGGTCGACCGATGGGGTATGCCCTGCCGGCGGACCGGAAGGACCGGCAGGGCCGAAAAGGGGAGCAGGAACTGTGATGGAACTGGCGACGATCGGTGCAGCAGGGGTTGTCGGGCTGGTGCTCGGCTGGCTCCTGGCCAAGGGGCGCTACCTCCCCGGGCAGGAGCAGGCCCGGCAGGAGGCGTCTGTTCTGCGGGGATCGCTCCAATGCAGGGAGGAAGAGATCCAGGCCCTGCGCAGGGTCCTGGAGGCCGAGCAGCAGGAGCGCGTAAAGGCCCAGACCCGGTTCGAGGCGGCCCAGGAATCGCTCAGCCGGCAGGCGGAGCTTGTCGAGGAATCGCGCCGACGGCTCGTGGAGACCTTCCAGGCCCTCTCGGCCGATGCCCTCAAGAGCAATAACAAGGCCTTTCTGGATCTTGCGGGCGGGACGGTCAACACCCTGCTCGCCGAGATGAAGGGCGACATGGGCAGGAGACAGGATGCCATCGACGGGCTTATCAAGCCTCTGCATGACGCCTTGAAGCGCTACGAGGCCCAGCTGCGGGAGATCGAGAACGCGCGGCAGAACGCCTACGGCGATATCACCCGCTACATCGGCGAGCTCATGAAAACCCAGGAGCGGCTTCACGAGCAGACCCGCTCGCTGAGCACGGCCCTGAAGGTGCCTCAGGTCAAGGGAAGGTGGGGTGAGATCACCTTAAGGAGGGTGGTGGAGGTCGCGGGCATGTCGCCGCACTGCGATTTCATCGAGCAGCCCAGCGTGCAGACGGAATCGGGCATGAAGCGGCCCGACCTTATCATCCGGCTTCCCCGGAACAAGCAGGTGGTGGTGGACGCGAAGCTTCCCATCAGCGCCTACATGGACGCCTATGCCACCGAGGACGAGAAGACGAAGAAGGAGTTCCTGGCAAAGCACGCCCAGAGCCTGAGGAACCACATGATCTCGCTCTCGTCCAAAGAGTATTTCCGGCAGTTTGACCCGGCGCCGGACTTCGTGGTGCTCTTCCTCGCATCCGAGTCGTTCTTCAGCGCGGCCCTGGACCACGACAGAACACTCATCGAAGACGCCATCGACCGGAACGTGATCATCACCACGCCCACTACCCTGATCGCGCTGCTGCGCACTATCGCGCTCACCTGGCAGCAGCACGCGGCCTCGGAGAACGCGGAACGGATTCTCAAAGGGTCCATGGAACTCTTCGAGCGGGTCAAGGTGTTTGCGCGCCACTTCGAGAGGCTCAAAGAGGGCATCCAGAAAACCGTGCAGGCATACAACGCGGCCGCAAGGTCGTGGGAGGCCCGGGTGCTGCCGTCTGCGGACCGGCTAAAGAGGCTGGGCGCAGTCAAGCAGGACAACTGTCTGCCCGGGGTGGAGCCTGTGGACGAATTTCTTGCAGAGATCACCCTGGAAGAGGATATCGGAAACAGCGAGCACAGCCGGAGGCAGGGCCTGCTTCAGGACCTGCCGGAGGATCTTCCGCCTGCAGAGGAAGGTCCATGAGAGGAGAACGGGCATACGAGCAGAAAAGGCGAAAGCGGATAATTTTTAAGAATCCGCCTCGAGCAGGCTCTGCACCTTGAAGAGGATGATGTGCGCCGGCGAGGGCTT
>JALNWY010000096.1 GCA_023230665.1 Deltaproteobacteria bacterium | reverse complement strand
GTCCAATCCCTTGAGAAAGGCGGTCCTGAATCCCGGGCGGTCGAACAAGCCGTGGATATAGGTCCCCCATACACGGCCGTTTGGGCTGGTTGCGCCGTCGCAAATATCTACGTCCCGCCCCTGGCGCACGATGATCTGGAAGGCATAATCCGTCCCGGCACCCCTGCGCGTGCGCCCCATGTGGATCTCGTAGCCCTCCACCTCTTCTCTGTCTGTTTCCCGGATACCCTTCACGCGCGTCAGCACCTTCTTTTTCGTCAGGGAAGTGGACACATCGAGGAGGCGCAACCCCTCGGTCATGCCAGGTGAGCCCTCGACGCCATATGGGTCGAGGATTTTAGTCCCGAGCATCTGGTAGCCCCCGCATATCCCTACGATGCATCCGCCATGGGCCGCATATGCATTGATCTTATCAACCCAGCCGGTGTACCGAATCCATTCCAGATCCGCGCGCACATTCTTTGTGCCCGGCAGTATCACGACGGCATACCCGTGCAGGGACCGGGGCCGGGCAAGGTAGTGCAGGGCCAAGGAAGGGTCGCTGCCAAACGGCGCGAAATCGGTGAAGTTCGAAATATGGGGAAGGCGGATCACGGCCAGGGCAAACTTGCCCGACACGGCATCGAATGGGGGATCGGTGATGATATCCAGAGGCACTCCGTCCTCGGAATCAATCTCCATGTGACGGACGTACGGGATGAGCCCGAGCACGGGTAACCCGGTGTGTTGTTCGATCCAGCTAATGCCCTCCCGGAAGAGCGAAGCATCGCCCCGAAACTTGTTGATGATGATCCCCCGCAGGCGCGCCAGGTCTTTGGGCGGGATGACCGCCAAGGTGCCCACAATCTGGGCAAACACCCCGCCACGGTCGATGTCAGCGACCAGGATTACCGGTGCCTTTGCAGCATGGGCCATGCGGAAGTTGACGAAATCCCGCGCCCGGAGGTTGACCTCGGCACAGGAACCGGCCCCCTCCATGATGATGAGGTCATGGGAGGCACGCAGCCGTCTCAGGCTTTCCTTGGCCTCGCGGAAGAGACCACTTGTATCCTTGAAATACACAGCGGCCTCGCGATTGCCCACGGTCCGGCCGTGGAGCACGAGCTGCGCTCCGGTATCCGTGCACGGTTTCAGAAGCACGGGGTTCATGTCCGTGTGGGGCTCGATGCCGGCCGCCTCGGCCTGTACGACCTGGGCGCGTCCCATCTCGCCTCCGTCCAGGGTCACGAACGAGTTGTTTGACATGTTCTGTGCCTTGAACGGTGCCACACGTACGCCCAAATCGCTGAAGATCCGTCCGAGGGCGGCGACCACGATGCTCTTGCCCACGTCCGAACCGGTGCCAAGGACAGCAAGGCACCGGGCCCGGTTTTTCTTCATCCGGTTCATAAGGGAAGCACCCCATGAGGAACGATCCGCTCCAGTGCCGTACCCCCTACGGCGCAGGCCATGAGAATCCCTGTCTCGACAAGCTCGCAGCATGCCCCCAAGAGGTCTCCGGTAACCCCGCCCACGCGCTTGAGGAACCACACCCCGAGGAGACGGCACAAGGCCCACCCGAAGAAAAGGACCAGTGCCCCGGAAAGACCTTTGAAGGCCATGACGAGAAGCAAAGCCGACACAAGGGCTATGAGCCGATGGCCAGGCCGTGCCTTGTCCACGAAAGGCCCTGCCGTGCCGCCCTCCCTGCGGGCATACGGCAGACACGCAGCAAGCTCCGCAACTGACAAACGCGAGACGATATACGCGGGAATGATCCAGGATATCAGTCCCGTCTCCACAAGACGCGTGCATGCAACCCACTTGGCCATGAGCACGAGAACGATCGCCATGACCCCGAAGGCACCCATGTGCGGGTCCTTCATGATCGCCAGAGCCCGCTCTTGGTCCCGGCCGCCGCCGAAACCGTCGGCGAGGTCGGCAAGGCCGTCCAGATGAAAACCCCGTGTGAGGACCGCCGATCCTGCTACTGCCGTGATGGCCGCCCCGGCGGGCCAGCCGGCGGATGCGAGGTCGAATGCCAGGGCCAGGCCCCAGAGCATGATGCCCAGCAGACATCCGACCAGGGGAAACCATGGCAATGCCTGTGGCAGGTCGCGGGTATCCCTGCCGGGAACGGGCAGGATCGTCAGCGTTCTCAGCGCAGTGACCAGACCTTGGAACATGTCCTTATCCTCCCTTGTGTGAAACACCTGCAGATGCGAAGGTGGCCATCTCGCCGTAGACTTTCATTGCCGCCTCGATGACGAACATGGCCAGGGCAGCCCCTGTCCCCTCGCCGAGCCGCATGCCGAGGTTCAGGAGGGGCTTCTCATGAAAATGCTCGAAGAAGATTTTATGCCCACCCTCTGCCGAGAGGTGGCTGAAGAACAGATACTCCGCTGCATGGAGGCACAGCCTGCAGGCCACGAGCGCCCCTGCCGAAGAGATGAAACCGTCCACCACAATCGGGATTTTTTTCGATGCAGCACCCAGAATCAAACCGCATATCCCTGCAATTTCGAGCCCGCCCACAGCGGCCAGGGTATGTAAGGGATCGGTGAATAAAACCCGGTTGACCTCAAGGGAGCGTTCAATAACGGCGATCTTGTGTGCCAAAGTCTTCCCCTCGATCCCTGTGCCCCGGTCCGTGACCTCACCGATCCCGCAAGGCAGCAGGGCCGCCAGCAATGCCGAAGAGGACGAAGTGTTCCCTATCCCCATCTCTCCGGTGCCGATAAGAGTTGCTCCTTGGTTTGCAGCGTCTCTGGCCAGGTTGATGCCGACCTCCACGGCCTGCCGGGCCTCTTCTTCGGTCATGGCGGGACCTTCAGCCATGTTCGCCGTTCCAGGCCGAATTTTCCTCACGATCAAACCTTCTGCATCTTCCAGGAAACCGGCGACGCCGATATCCACCACGCAAACCTCAGCCCCGGCATGGCGGGCCAGGACATTGACCGCAGCCCCACCGGCGAGCATGTTTTTAACCATCTGGCGCGTCACCTCTCCCGGATAGGCTGAAACCCCCTCTGCAACTACGCCGTGGTCGCCGGCAAAGGTAAAGATGATTTTCCTGCCCAGGTCCGGCAAAAGGGTTCCCCTTGCCAGGCAATACCGCACCGCGACATCTTCCAGGTCTCCAAGGCTTCCCTTGGGTTTGGTCAGACTGTCGAGCCGGGAGCGGGCCTGCAGTTCGAGGCTGCGGTTCACGGGCAGGATTTCGCGAATCGTATCATCGAGCAGGCCCATCCGCACCCCTTTTCACCATGACGGGTATTCCGCAGACCATGAGAATTACATTATCCGCCAATTTGGCTGCCTCCTGGTTGACCCATCCCGCCAGATCCCTGAATCGGCGGGCCATGTCATTGTGCGGGATAATGCCCATGCCCACCTCGTTGGTGACCATGATGAGGTTGCAGGAGGGATTGCTCAAGATGCTCATGAGTGAGTCCACCTCCGTGTATCTTTCATTCGAGCTGCCGCGGTGATGCATGAGGTTGCCGAGCCAGACCGTGAGGCAGTCCACCACGGCCACCGTGATGTCTCCTGGCAGGGATTTGAGCGCCCGGGCCGGGTCCAGAGGCTCCTCAACGGTAATGAAAGCGTCTCCGCGCTCCGCTCTATGCTTTCCGATGCGATCTCGTATCTCGTCGTCGAGGGCCTCTGCCGTGGCGACAAAGACCCGCCTGCCGCTATAGCCGAGGGCCAGGGACAGGGCATGCCTGCTCTTGCCGCTCCGGCCTCCGCCGCTGATGAGCGTGATTTTGTTCATGTGCGTAACCTCCGCATGGTTTCCATTGACCGCTCGAAGTCGTCGAGCCCGAAGACCTCCAGGGTCAGAACCCGCTCCCGGTCATCCGCAAAACAGGGATGATCCGTCAGTGATGCGAGGACCCCGGGCTCCAGGGTGCTTATATCCTTGTGGTCGGCACCGTCGCGATGGCCGTGCAGATGGACGGCCCTGCTCTCGGGCAGATATCTGTCGAGGTATTCCTCCAGGGGATACCCGAAAAAGGCGAGGTGACCGGCATCCAGGCAGACGGACATGCCATGGCGGGTCACGATGGGCGCGACAAGCTCGAAGGGGTAATCGAGGGTTTCGACGCACAGCAGACAGGGGTCCACCCCAGACTCCAGCAGCCCGAGAGCTGATTTGTCCAGGGCATCCAACCACCCCGTAATATCACGGGCCGGGACGTTGCCCCGCATCTCGCCATGGAAGTGGACCACATAGGCAAAGGGCGACAATGGGAAAGTGAGCTTAATAACCCGCAGACACTTTTCCACCGAGCGTCTCCGCACTTCCTCGTCGAGGCTTCCGAGTTCCGTATCGAGGGGCAGGTGCACGGTGTAGGTAATGCTGTGCTCTGCCTTGATGCCGGTGAGCGAATCGATGATCTCTTTGTCTGGGAGGTTCGATATCTCGTCCGACTCGAAGAGTACGAGCTCGATATCGTCCACCAGCGGCCCCAGAAACCTGCAGTTGGGCACAAGGTCGTCTTCGAGGATATACGACGTGGTGCCGAGCCGGAAGGGGAAGCCGCCCTTCATGGTCGGTTCGAAACAGCCGAGCCTTCCCCGGGAAGTCCGGTTTTTTCTGCTGCTCATTATTTCGGGGCCTGGGGCTTTCCGTCCACTGTCCACGAGCAGACATCTTTCGTATAGGTCCACTGCATCGAGCCCTCCGTGCCGTCGAGCACCTTTGTATAAGCCAGTTCGCCCACCCTCTTGCCATCGATCGTATAATACCAGGCCATTTCTCCCCGTTTGCCTTCAATGCCGTTGATGGCAATCACAAACACAAACGGCCCGACCGAGTGGGTCTCCACAGCCGCCGCGGTTTGCAAGGTTTCCAGGACAGTCTTCCCCTTTATCAAGGGGACGTGCAGGGTCCGGGCAGGTTTGCTTTTCCCGTAATCGATGGTCACAACGAGTTCTTTTCGTCCCTCGCCGGGGATCGTGTTCAGGTCCGTAGCCCTGGCTTGCACGGCCAAGGTTGCGGCAAGACACACGGCCATCAAGATCCTGCCCTTGTCGAATTTATTCATTGCTATCCTCCTTATGATTTTTCATCGAGGGACTTATGCCATGCCCCACTTGTCGGATGATCTGCCGACCAGCAGCCAAATGAAAAACGGCCCGCCCAGCAGCGCCGTGATGATGCCCACCGGCATCTCCGCCGGTGCGATGATGGTCCGTGCGATGGTGTCGCACACGGTCAGGAACACGCCGCCGAAGAGCAGTGTGGCCGGAGCCAGGTAACGATGGTCCGCGCCGATGATCAATCGGCAGATATGCGGGGCCATCATACCCATGAAACCGATAGGGCCGCACACCGCCACCACGCCGCCCACCATGAGCGAGGTGGCGAAGAACGTAAACTGCCTGGTCCTGTTGACGTTTACCCCGCGGCTGGTGGAGAGATCCTCGCCTGCCATCAAGAGATTGAGCTCGTGCCTGAGATACAGGATGACCAGAGAGCCGCAGAGAACGAACGGCGTCAGTTGGCGCACGGGCTCGAACCCCACCACCGAGATTGCGCCCATGAGCCAGCGCACGATCTGAAAGGAATGCGCAAAGGTGCTCAGATATTGGATGAAGAGTATCAGGCTGGAGAAGAAGAAGCTGATCGCCACGCCTGCCAGCAGCAAGGTGGACGAGGCAAGTCTTTTTCCCCGGAGCATGGTGATGCCGTATACAAAAGCCACGGCAAGCACGGCCCCGCAAAAGGCGAATACGGATATGCCGGGGATGCCCAGCAGGCTGAACATGAAACCCAGATGCACATAGCAGGCCGCTCCCAGCGATGCACCGCTGGCTACGCCAAGGGTATACGGTGTGGCGAGCAGATTGCGGAACATGGCCTGATAGGCCATGCCGCTGATCGCCAGACCGGCACCGGCCAGGAAAGAGATGCAGACGCGCGGCACCCTGATCCGCCAGAAGATGTCATAGTCCGTTCCAGCGGAAACCGGGTCGAGAACGGAACGAAGCGATATGAATTGCATGCCTGTGAAGGGAGCTCCCACGGCAACCACGATTGCCAGGATCGTCAATCCCAGAAGAAAGCGTTTCTTATACCGGGAATTCAGCATGGCGCATCCGTGACAACAACGTTTTTCCCAATCGAGGGATGTTTGACGAACACAAAGGGCTTTCCATAGATGTCAAACAGAACGTCCTCCTGCATCAAGCCTTCCGGATCTCCCCAATAGACCAGACTGCCCTTTTTCAGGGCCAGGATGCGCCCGCTGATGAGTGCGGCCAGGTTGATATCGTGCGTTATCAGCAGGACGGTAACCCCGCGCTCGCGGTTGATGCGCGACAGAAGTCCATGGATTTCGCTCTGATGACAGGGATCGAGGAAAACGTCAGGCTCGTCCAGGAGCAGTATACGGGCTTCCTGCGCGAGGGCTGCGGCAATGAATACCCGTTGCCGTTCACCTCCGCTGAGCGTGGCAAGATGGCGGCGGCTGAACTGAGCCGTGCCGGTCAGCTCCAGGACTTCCGCAACGACGGCCTTGTCGTGTTTTCTCGGAGGTGTGCAGGGGCTCAGATAGGGATAGCGCCCCATCATGATGAATTCGGCCACCGTAAAGAGAGGTAAGACGCCATCAGCCTGGGGCACGTAGCTTACCACCCGGGCCAGCTCCCTCTGCGAATATGCGGCCAGCGATTTCCCCGCAATCCTGATCCCGGTGTGACTCGTGTGATGAATACGCTCCAGGCATTTGAGCAAGGTGGTCTTGCCCGCGCCGTTTGGGCCGATAATGGAAACGAATTCGCCCGGGTCTATACTCAGGCTGATGTCGCTGAGCAGCATATGGCCCTCCAAGACAAAGGAAAAGTGCTCGAATTCGACAATCGGGGGGTTCATGGGGTACTCCAGGTCGCTTCGGGGTGGATCGCCCGCGCCATTTCTTCGAGGAGATCAATGAACCGTGGTCCGGGGATCACTGTATAATCCTGGCCAAACACGTACACGCGAGAGTTCCTCACGGCATTCACCCGGCTCAGGTTCCGCCATTGGCGGATTACTGTATCTTTATCCAGTGCCCTTGCCCCCAGATCGGGCACCATGTCGATGATGACGGCGGGATTTATGCGCATGATCCCTTCCTCGGAAAAGGAGGGATACGAGACATCGCCGGTATACGCATTCACACCTCCGGCCAGGGTGATGAGCTCGCTGTAGAACCCGCCGTGGCCGTTGATGTAAACATCCTCAATTCTGCCCGAACCCATGTTCCGTCCCACCGTCACCATGACGCGTGGCCGAACAAGGCCGCCGATAACACGCCGTATCCTTTCCATGCGTGCCCGCAGGCCGCCCACCGCGGTCAATGCTTCACGCTCCCTGCCGCATGACAAACCGATAGCAGTGATGGAATTCAGTATTGCGTCGATATTCCGGTGATCCACCACCAGGGTTTTCAAACCCAGCTTCTCCAGGTTTCGGAGGGGCTCGGCATGTTCGGTCAGCATGATGATCAGGTCAGGATGCAGGGCCACGACGGCCTCGTAATTGGGGTCGCTGTATCCGCCTATTATCGGCTTGGATCTCGCTTCGGGGGGGTATGTGCAGAAATGGGTGACGCCCACTACATTTTTACCCAGTTCCAGCATGAACAGGATTTCCGTTATGCTCGGGGACATGGAGACGATCCGCGTATGCACAGGACGGACATTGCTCTGGGTGTGGCTTGGGACAGGTCCACCCGGGTTATTCCGGCTTGTTTGGGGGAGGACTCTGTTTCCGAGGAAGATCGTCGTGATCAACAGAAGCAGAATCGCAACAAACTTTTTACCCATCTCGCGCTTCTCCATAGAGAAAAGGCATCCCGCCTGAGTCATTCCCGTTCACAGACCCTATTCCCCCCAGTCTTTGATATTGAATCTGATAGAAACCCGCTTGATCGATACGACCGGGTTACCTAATGTCCTGGCCGGAACGAATTCCGCCTTTTCGATCGCATTGAGCGCAGCATCATCCAGGCGTCGATATCCGCTGGAATGGACAACCGACACCTTGCCCGGTCTTCCCTCGATCCTTACTTCAACTTCAAGCACCACTGTTCCTTCCTCGCTGTGCGTGCGCGAGAATCTCGGGTATTCCGGTTTCGATAAAACCGAGATCGATGCAGGGCTCGATGTCCCTGCACCCCCGGTGTCTGCTCCGTCCCCTTCCTGTCCTGCCGGCTAGAATGAACACTTGATCCCTGCATAACCGGATATCCCTGGGGTGCCATAACCGAAAACCTCTTGATAATATTTGTCAAAGAGGTTGTTCACTCGGCCTGTGACCTGAATGTTTCTGGTGACATCATATGATGCAGCCAGGTTCACCAGGGTGTATCCGCCCAGAGTAACCCGGGCGGCCGGCCATGATGAATAGTCGTAATCATCGCGCTTGCCTACATACAAAACTTCCAGATTGGTATTTCCCTTGCCGAGGAAACGGTAGTTCGCATCGAACGATGCCTTGTTTTTCGGCCTACGCAAGAGTTTTTCCCCGGTATCCTTGTCCTTGGTGTCCGTATAAGTGTAGCTGACCCTCAGGGTGAGATCGTCGCTCGGCCGAGCGGACAAGTATGTCTCCACACCCTTGGTCTCAGCTTTCGCCACGTTCACGTACTTGGATGTGCCGCTGTCGAAATCGATCAGATCATCGAAATCGTTTTTGAAATACGTTATGCCAAGGGTGATGAGCTCATGGTAGAATATTTGCTCCACGCCCGCGTCCCAGCCCGTACCTTTCTCAGGTTCGAGGTCCTGGTCGCCATACAGGGAAAAGAGCTGGTAGAGCGAGGGAGCCTTGAACCCTGTCCCGTAGCTTCCCTTGAGCCTGGTCGAGGTCTGACGGATAAGGTAGGAGGACGCTAGCCGGTATGTGGTCTTGGTCCCGAAGTCGCTGTGATCGTCCAGACGGATGCCCAGAGTCGTGAACCAGTCATTCCATGTCTTGATCTGGTCCTGGAGATAATAACCGCTGGTCCGGGCGTTCTCCTCTGCAAAGGTGCTTGTATAAGGACCATACGCACTCTCCGAGTAGTATGAGGATTTCGCTTTTTCTTTCTCGGTTTCAATGCCCAAAGTGAGCGTGTTCGATTCGTGGAGATAGAGATTGTGCTGCCAGTCGAACTTGAGAATCTGCCCGTCATAGGAACTTCGGTCGAGATCGCTGGGGTGATCCGCATCAATATCATTCCGATAATCCCGGCTGTGATCACTCAGAGAAAATCCCAGTTTTTGCTCCCAAAGATCATCGAACAGGGAAAGACGCGCCTGCGTCCTGAGGAAAAGCTGTTTTGTGTCCGCCGTATTGTTCGGATCGTCGCCGCCGGCACCGCCGGAGTTGTCGATGTCGGCCTCCGTATTGATGTATCGCAGGATGAGATCGGCATCGAAGTTCTTTGCCGGGGTTATCCCCAGCCGGGTGGAGAACGTCGTGTTCTCGTAGCCGTCTTTCTCGCGGTTCCCGTCTTTTTCATCGGCAGCGGAGATTCCGTCCGTGTCCAGGCGGGAGATGCCAAAGGAATAGTTGATGAGCCCGGTGCCACCGCTGATCCCTGCACGCTCGGTGAAGGTCTTGAAAGAACCGCCCTCCGCCGACACGAAACCGGAAGGTTTGCCCGTTCCTTTCTTTGTGATGATATTGATGACACCCCCCATGGCGTCGGAACCGTAGAGAGTGCTCTGCGGTCCGCGAACGATCTCGATGCGTTCAATATTGCCGACCATCAAGTCGGCGAAATCAAAAGACCGTCCCGCCGACGAAGGATCGTTCATTTCCACCCCATCCATAAGCACCAGGGTATGTTCAGATTTTGCTCCCCGGATAAAAACTGAAGCTTGTGTCCCCGGACCTCCTGACTGGACGACGTCCAGTGCGGGCACGTCCTTCAGCACATCAAGCACGGTGATTTTCTGCTGCTGACGGATCTGATCGGCAGTGATGACCGTGACCGAGCTGCCCACTTCACGTTCGCTGGTTTTCAATCTGGTCGCAGTGACCACGATCTCATCGATATGTTCTTTCCTCTGAGTTCCGGTACCCTTATTCTCGGATTGGGCCTGAGTTTCAGGCGGAACGGTGAGCTCTGGTTCATCCGCATGTGCAACGGCCGGTACGAAAGGTAGAACTGCCAGAACGACAAATACGGTAATAATTTTTGTTTTCATAAAAACTCCCTTCCCTTCCCTCGAAGATCGATGGATGAATCATGCCGCCGGAACAGGTCTCCTGACTCTCGATCATCCTACTTGCCGAGCCTTCCCATCCCTTACGGACAGTGGCGTGCATACGGCTTTCGTCACGATTACAGTCGCGGGGCGGTGGGGGCTTTTAACCCCCTTCCCTTGATCCGAGGCAACCCTATATGCTTATGCCCTGTATTTCATCTGTCAGCTTGTGATGTATCACCTCCTTTGTTGCGGATTGGCGTGGAATAAAAAAATCCCCGGACCTGACGAAGGTCCGGGGATGCCGTTTTTCACCCTTATGTCGCAACCCCCAATCCGCGAGAGGAAGCAATGGTTTTTTCAGAGCAGGTCTTCCGGCTTCCGGATCATTCTTTCTGCCGCGCCTTCCCATCCCTTAAGGACAGTGGCAATCATGCGGCGTTCGTCCCCGGTTACGGCGGCGGGACCGCGACGGATTCGCACCGTCTTCCCTTTCAGCCCAATGGGCCACGCTCAAACAGAATATTATGCATAATATGGATAAAACATCAATAACTAAGTTTTCATAAAATGTGGCAGGGTCAATACCGGGCATGAGTCTCCATGCAGGCCGGCTTTACGCGAAAAACCCGTCGAGTTCGCCGCTTGCAGCTCTCAGTCTTCTTCTGCCCCCTTTGTGGCTGTGTATTCATCGCAGTCATTGCCGAGAGCGGCTATGATCAGGTCATGCACACGATAATCGCCGATAATCCGTCTCCAAATGAGTTTGTAACCACTTGCGTTACATAGCTCATAATAATGTTG
>JALNWY010000095.1 GCA_023230665.1 Deltaproteobacteria bacterium | reverse complement strand
GTGCCAACACATTTTTTACACGTCGTATTGCCCCGGAATCGTTCAATTATTATTTTTCAACTGTAGAAAATGAGGTAAAATTACCATCTGTCGGGAAAATGATCTTGACATTTTTGCATTCTGATTGCAAATTATCCGCATGTGGATTGCAAGAAAATATACTTCCGCTTTACAGCGGTTGGCCGCTCAGTTTCCGGCCGTAGTGCTCACCGGGGCTCGACAGGTCGGCAAAACCTCGCTGGTCCGGAAAACTTTTCCCGACTTCGGTTATGTTTCCCTCGACCTGCCCGCCAAGGCCGAACTTGCCGAAAAGAATCCCGAACAGTTTCTGCGGGAAAACAGCGCGCCCCTGATCATTGACGAAATCCAGTATGCCCCGTCGCTATTCCGTCAGCTCAAGATACTTATAGATCAGGATAAGCGCCCCGGACGATTCATCCTGACCGGATCGCAGAATTTTCTGCTCATGCAGGGGGTGTCCGAAAGCCTGGCCGGCCGCTGCGGCGTGATCCGGATGTACAACCTGTCCACTGAGGAAATGATGGGCGCAGGCCTGGATGCCGATGATGAAACCGTTCTGATCAAAGGCGGCTTTCCCGAATTGTACGCCCGCCCCGAACTTGAGCCGCAATTATGGTATTCCTCATACCTCAGCACCTACCTGGAAAGGGATGTGCGAAATATCCTGAATGTCGGCAGTCTGCGCGATTTTGATCGCTTCCTTCGAGCCTGCGCCATTCGCACCGGCCAGATCCTTTCCTATTCCGACCTGGCCCGGGATGTCGGCATTGCTCCCAATACGGCCAAACAGTGGATTTCGGTTTTGCAGGCCTCCGACCAGATTTACCTGCTGGAGCCGTATCACCGCAATCTCGGCAAAAGACTGATCAAATCTCCCAAATTGTATATGTGCGACAACGGACTGACCGCCTTTCTCATGGGATTCGAAGACTGGAAGGGAATCGCGAGGCATCCGGTCATCGGCGCCCTCTGGGAAACGCATGTGGTGATGCAGGTGGTGAAGCACTACAGCGCCGCCGCCCGCAATGTTCCCCTCTGGTACTGGCGAACGGCCTATGGCGAGGAGGTCGATCTGCTGATCGAAAAAGGGGGAAGATTCACCGCCCTGGAGATGAAGTTCACCGAGAAACCGGACCGGACCGATTTGAAAGGTTTTGCCGCCCTGGAAAAAATGTACGGGGAAGAAGCCCTGATAAAGGGATATGTCGCCTGCCGGACAGCCGGCCACTTTCCGCTGACTCAGCGGATAGAGGCGATACCGGGAAATTCCGTCTCTGACTGGCTCGAATGAATGTCCTGGAAAGACAATTGGCGCTAATCAGGAAAAAAAGGGAACAGAACTGTTTATTCTTACGCCTGCGGGCTCTAACTGAGGTGGTCAGCCCGTAATTATTTCGTTCAGGCCCTCAATTATCAATTCCAGCTCCCTGGCTGAAGCCCTGCCGATTTTTTTGCCGAGCCGTTTGACGGACAGAGTTCTGATCTGACTTATCTTGACCCAGGATTTTTTGGGAAGTCTTGCGCTGCTGAGCTCAAGAGTCAAAGGAAAGCCCGCTTTCTGGGGCTGGCTGGTAATCGCTGCCGCGATGACTGTGCCGGAGTGTTTATTGAATACGTCACGGCTGAGAATAAGTACCGGCCTGAGACCTGCCTGTTCGTGGCCGATGGTGGGATTCAAATTCGCCCAATAGATTTCCCCTCTCAATATTCCGGCCATTCTTCAATCTCCGAGGATAATCCTTCATCTGCAAGAGCCTGCTCAAAATCCGGATTCAATTTGGAACACTCAACTTCAAGCCGATTCTCCTCGATCCTGTTCAGTTTTTCCCTGATCGCCTCCTGAATGGCTTTGCTGCGATTTGGAAAAGCGCGGGCTTTGACCAGAAGGTCAAGACGCTTCAGGGTCTCTTCTTCTATCGTGATTGCGATTTTTGCGGTTGCCATATCACCACCTCCTGGTATGACAATATATCATACCATTGTGTTTGGCAACAGATATCAAGCCCTGCACGGGTTGGAAAAGGGGGCAGATTTATTTTCTCAGGGTAGAGAGTCCGGGGCGTCTCAATGACGCGATACCCAAATAAAATCTGCGTAATCTGCGGACAGGACTTTTTATGGCGAAACATATCAAACCGCTATACATTCGCCGGATCATGAACAACATTTTGAGAAAAAAAGGGGACAGGCCCCGGTTTTTCATGCCGCCCCTGCTATCCCGGAAAAGATTAACATATGTCTTTTGATTTAATCATTGTCCTTATCATTCTGGTTATTACGCTGGCGCTGTTTGTCAGCAACCGCTTGCGCCTGGATGTGGTTGCGCTGTTGTCGTTGATGGCTTTGGTGTTTGCCGGGGCCGTGTCGGTCGACGAGGCGCTGGCGGGGTTTTCCAATCCTTTGGTGTTGATGGTGGCCGGTTTGTTTGTGGTCGGCGCGGCATTGTTTCGCACCGGTGTCGCCGATACCATCGGCCGTTGGGTGCTGACGCTGTCGGGCGCGAGTCCGCTCCGGTTGCTTGTGGTGTTGATGGCGGTCACGGCGTTTTTGTCCGCGTTCTTAAGTTCCACCGGCACGGTGGCGGTGATGCTGCCGGTGGTGCTGGCGATTGCGCGCGGCCGCAATATCGCCCCTTCGCGTTTGTTGATGCCGTTGGCGTTCGCATCTTTGCTGGGCGGCATGCTGACCTTGATCGGCACGCCGCCGAATCTGATCGTGTCCACTCAATTGGTGCAGGCCGGGTTTGAGCCTTTCGGTTTTTTTGCTTTCAGCGGCCCGGGCATTGTGATGCTGTTGATCGGCATTGCGTTTATGGCGTTCGCGAGTGCATGGCTAACACCCAACCGTGGACAGGAGTCTTTGGATAGCGGACCCGGCTGGTTCGATTTGTTTACCGAGTATCAACTTGAAAACTGTCTGGCGCGCGTGCGGGTGCCGGCAGGCTCGGCGCTGGTTGGGCAGGCGGTGAGCCGCTCCGGATTGCGTGTTCGTTTTCAGGTCACCGCGCTGGCCATGGTGTCCGTGACGCAGCACGGCCGCATTGCCCGGCCCGCCGAACCGGGCAGCATGATCCAGGCCGGCGATCATTTGTATCTGTGCGGCGAACCGGCGCGCATTGAGGAAGCGGTTAGGGAATTGGGCCTGAAACTTGAAGAATGGCGTCCCGCCCTGCCCGCACCCTTGCAGTTGGTGGATGCCTTGATCCCGCCCCGCTCGGCCTGGATCGGTAAAACCCTGAGGGAGTTGCGTTTGCACAGCGGCGCTGGTGTGACGGTCATTGCGCAGCATCCGTCCGGTGGCGAAAGCCGTTTGGTGGATCTGGACCGCACCCTGGCGGCGGGCAATGTATTGTTGCTGACCGGTAAACTTGCTGACTTGCGGAATGTCAGCCGGGATTCTCGCGACCTGGTGCTGCTGGGCGGAGAAGGACTGGCCGAGACGCCGCGAAAGGATCTGGCGCCGCTGGCGATGATCGTCATGCTGGCGATGCTTACGGCGATGACGTTTAATTGGCTGCCGAATGTGGTTGCGGTGTTGACCGCCGCGGTTGTTCTGGTGCTGACGCGCTGCCTGAACGCACAGGAAGCATACCGCCATATAAATTGGGAAAGCGTAGTGTTGATTGCCGCGATTCTGCCGATGGGCACCGCCCTGGATAACACCGGCGGATTGCAATTGGCCAGTGAAACTTTATTGGGTTTGTCCGGGCATTACGGCCCGTTGGTGATTTTGGGCGTGCTGTTCGTGTTTACGTCTTCGTTCAGCCTGATGGTGTCCAATACCGCCACCGCCGTGCTGGTCGCGCCGGTGGCTTTGCAAACCGCGATGACGATGGATTTGAGTCCTTATCCGTTTTTAATGACAGTAGCCATCGCCGCGAGCACCGCATTCGCCACACCCGTGGCCTCGCCGGTGAATACCTTGGTGTTGAGTCCGGGCGGTTATCGTTTTGGTGACTTCGTTCGCGTTGGATTGCCGTTGCAGTTTCTGTTGTTGATCGCGACGTTGATCGTTGTGCCATGGATGTTTCCGTTGTAACTGACCGAGAAAAAAATCCGTGCAATCTGCGTAATCTGCGGACCTCCCCCCTTCCCCGGCCATCAAGCAGAAAAAGATCAATCCGGAGGAGCCGTTCATCGTTACCGTAAGCCGGCACTCCAGCAGGACCGGAACAACAAATTTTGTCCAGCTTGTCGACAAAACAGAGTATAAAAGAACTGCAGGATCTTGCCTGCAAGCCAAGAGGATGATCCCCCTGACCCTGAATCATTGGAGGAATTTCTTATGAAAAAGTCACTCGGTGCGAAAACTCTGATCATACCCACGCCGGTCTGGTGTGTCGGGTCATACGACAGCAGCGGCGCCGCCAATGTCATGACAATTGCCTGGGGAGGGATATGCTGCTCGAAACCGCCCTGCGTGACCATTTCCCTGCGCGAGGCCACATACACCTATGGCAGCATAATGGAGCGACAGGCCTATACAATCAGCGTCCCGTCAGAGCAATATGTCCGTGAGGCTGATTTCTTCGGCCTGGTGTCCGGCCGCAGCGTCGATAAATTCAAGCAGACCGGGCTCACCCCGGTCCGGTCCGAACTGGTTGATGCGCCGTATGTCGGAGAGTTCCCGCTGATTCTGGAATGCAAAGTGATTCATCACTACAAAATCGACCTGCACACCCAGTTTGTCGGCGAGATAGTGGACTGCAAAATAGACGAAAGCATGGTTGACGGTGATGGCGGGCCGGATATCGAAAAGATCCGTCCCCTTGTCTTCAACCCCGGCAGCCGGAAATATCATGGAATCGGGGAATTCATCGGCAAGGCCTTCAAGGTCGGCAGGGAATTGCGCAAGGAGGAGGAATAGACCAAGGTCCGCCTGGAAGGCGGCCAGGTGAGCCGAAGGTGAAGGGTCAGGTCTTGAAATATACGTTTTTCCCGATTGATTCGCGATTCCGGAGAAAAGGGGCCCAAACTATGCATTCTTTCGGCCGCGCTCATTCTTCACGGCGAAAGATGGTTGCAAAAGGTTTCGTATATAACCGGCAGACGGGCCGATAGCGGGTCGTCCTGGCAAAAAAAGGGGCGAAGCATCATCATCCCTTGGGCCGGATGTTAAAATTCGTCCGAAACAGGTTGTGCGGATCATACGCTGCCTTGATCTGCTGCAGCCGATCAAGATTCTTCCCGAAATTCTCCTTCACCAATCTTTCCTGGTCCTCGCCGAACCCTGCGAAATTAAGGTAGGTCCGCGATTGTGCAAGTTCCTGGATCTGTCGTAATGACTTCCTGGTCCATTCAACATTTGCATCGTCTTCACCGGGATCGATCCAGTTGGATTCATAATTTATGGTAACCTTCGCTTCCCTGCTGCCGAAAGCGGTTTCCTCCGCTCCCACCCGGCCATAGGCGCCTCCCATGGACCATAAATCGATGGAGGTCAGCATGGACGGCCGTGATTGGGCATGCTCCATCAAGGCATCTATTATCGGATCAGTGAGTTCATCGGCAAATGTAGACTTCCAGTAGTATCGGCGTCCGTCGGGATAATCCTCGTCAAAAAATTTCTGCACTTCGGTCCATGGTTTGATACTCGTCAGATCACCTATTACGGGCTGACAGTTGCGCAACGGAGCGACCGCTTTTTCAGCATCCTCCAGCGGCCCTATGAAGCAGATCATCAGGAAAAGGGCATGGGCGCCCCGGTTTCCGGGAGCAATCTCCGGAGTATCCGGAGCAGTCCAGAACGCCCCGAGCACCATGAGTTCGTCCGGGGCGTCAACCATGTAGTCCCGCAGGAATCGAAGGACTTCCGGCGCTCTTTCCAGGGAAAAAATCGGAACGGCCAGCATCACCTGCCGGGGCGTGGAATGAAGACGGGAGGTAAATGACGTCACTACCCCGAAACTGCCTCCGCCTCCCCGGACGGCCCAGTACAGATCGGGGTTCTCATCCGGTCCGGCTCTCAGAAGCCTGCCGTCCGCGGTGACAATGTCCACACCGGCTATATTGTCGGCAGCCAGCCCGTATTTCCTCATCTGCCATCCCATCCCGCCGTGCAGTGCCAATCCGGCATACCCGGTGGCGGTCACGACACCCATCGGGGTTGTCAGTCCGTGGGCGGGATATGTTGCAGAATCGACCTCCCCGAGGGTTGCGCCCCCATCGATAAGAACCAGCGCATTGTCGGCATCGACCCGGACGGATCGCATCTCGGTCAGGTCGATGACAAGCCCGCCGTCGCATAAAGCGTTTCCGGCGACATTATGCCCGCCGCCCCGGACAGCAAGAAGAATTCCCCGTTCCCGCGCCAGATCCACGCACTTCATGACGTCCTCAGAACTGCGGCATCGGACAATGAGCCCGGGCTTCCGTTCGATCATGCCATTCCAAAGGGCCCTTGCTGTATTGTACTTTTCGTTGGCCGGTACAATCAGGTAGCCGTCAAGTCCGGCCTCAAACAGGCTGATGTCCTGATTCTTCAACCGGATTTCCTGCCCTTCAAGTCCTTTCAATAGTATTCCGCTCATATCAGGTTCCCCTATTGCGTAACATTTGAACCTTGATGACATCCTTCTACTCTGTACCTCTGTCAAAAAAACTAAATCAGAAGGATTCAGTTGGCAAGAAGCGATGAAGAGTCATTGCAACCCAGCAAATTTTCGGCTGCCTCAATCAGCTGTGGGTTTTCCGTTGCAGCATTTTGTCTGAAAACTGCCTGGCAGCGTCAACTGACGCCTGGAATGTGCATTGGATCCCGGCACGGGACAGCCCGTGCCGATGGGCATCCGGCCATCAGGCAGGTCGGATGAAAATGCGTGATTGCAAGGCCTGACCCCGGATTTCAGAATTGCTTTGGCCGGGGGAACAGCTCGTACAGGTATTGCTGTATTGATCGCTCATCATTCATTGTTTTTCTCACTACTGATGTGTCAAAGCAAGTTTTACGCCAAAAGCAGCAAAAATGGCGGCAAAAGATCTTTGCACCCGGGAGAGCTGCGCGTCCTCGGTTTTTGACGCACAGGTAGGTTCCGAGCACGCCGCCATCAATGTGTTTACTCCTGATCGTAAAACCTGCCCGGATCAACAGCCCATCCAACACCCAGTCATAGGTGGAGAATTCATCTTTAAAATGTTTTTCAACATCCTTCTTCATCGACTCCCCGCCTTTCTTTGCCAGCGTATCAATGAACGCGGAGCTGCGGCAATTCATCATTTTGATTTTATTTGAAAGTCACGTCAATGTCGTGTAGTTGTCCGGGATGCGGGTTTGTACAAGGTTCCCCTGGAAATCGGCCAGGTCGGCCGGGTCAGGAAAACGGAGAATTGATAAATAAGGACGGTTGATGCAGATCTGGATTGATGCCGATGCGTGCCCGAATGCGATCAAGGAGATCCTCTACCGGGCGGCGGAACGGGTCAGGGTTCCGCTGGTCCTGGTCGCCAATGCCATTCTCCGCCCCCCGCCTTCGAAATACATCAGGACCATCCGGGTCGCGGCCGGCCCCGACGCTGCCGATGACGAGATCGCCCGCCGCTGCGAAAAAGGGGACCTGGTGATAACCGCCGGCATTCCCCTTGCCGCCGATGTGGTCGCCAAGGGCGCTTTTGCCCTCAATCCCCGCGGAGAACTCTATACGGAAGAAACCATCAGGGAGCGGTTGTCGATGCGGAATTTCATGGACGACCTGCGGAGCACCGGCATCGACACGGGCGGCCCTTCAGCCTTAAGCCCGAAAGACCGCCAGACCTTTGCCAATAATCTGGATCGCTTCCTGACCCGATGGCACAAACCTACTTGATGACTCCGCAGGAGAAATTGACATCAAAGTCAAACTCCGCGTCAATGGTTTTTCCTTCTGCATCCTGCCTGCCTTCAAGGCCGCTTGCCCGAATGACCCCGACCATTCGCCGGTTGTCGGGCGCGGCGTTGTGCTCCTTGATTTCAAAACTTCCCGGGCCCCTGAACTGGTGGCTTTTCATGTCTTCGCTGAAAAAACTCACATCAACCCATTCAAGCCTGACCGGCCCGGTTTGGCCCGTTTGTATGGGATCCTTGGTCATAATGGTGACGGCGATCCAGACATACCCCGGGTGGTTAAACTGGATGCCGAAATTTGCCCACATGTCAGGGGAACAGTTCCCAGTAAGGGTGGTCGATGCATCTTTTGGGGCAATCATCCGGGCAGTTATGTCTCCGGAAAGATTGAGCTCCGCCGAGCGCACTATTGAAGCGCCTCCCATGGACGTTCCGGTTTCGGTGACGTTTTTATCATTGCCCTGCCCGTTGTTTTGCTCATTGCCCGTGCCTCTGCAGCCTCCGGTCATGGTAATGCATGCTGCCAACAGGGCCAGGAGAATTATTTTCCTGATCATGTATGCTTCTCCTTTTGAGGGAAGAGAGTAAACGCGTCAGCCCGGATTATTTATACTTTACCCGGGGAGCATGGGAAAAGGATTATTTTTGGTTCCGGCGGATCTCACCGGCGATAACGTCCCGTCCGGCCGGATTTATTCCTGTTCTTCCGGATCAGTGATCCACTGTCCTGATCCCGCATCCTTGACAAACAGATCTTCCCGATTTTTTCCTGAATAAATTCATTTTGTTGGCCTACTCAAGCCGTTCTTCCCCTTTTGGCATGTTTATTGCTTTTTCCAGCTTGCTCCGCTGGTTGGACATTGCTGAGTTGAGCAGAGAACACATGATGATTCGCGGCCAGATCGGATGATCAACTTTTGTTGCGGCCGCACAAAAAAATGGAATTTCACCAGGGAGGCATGCAATGACACAGACAATACCGGAAGGATATCGGACTGTTACACCGATGGTCATGTTCACGGATGTCCGGAAGGCCATCGAATTCTATCAACGGGCTTTTGGCGCCATCGAGCGGTTCGTCCTGCCCGCTCCCGACGGCAAGGGGGTGATGCACGCCGAGCTCCTTATCGGCGATTCCATCATTATGCTGGGGGAGGAACACTCGGCCGAACCCTGCAAGAGCGCGGAAACAATGCAAGGGTCTCCCGTGAGCTTCTACCTTTACCTCGAAAACGTCGACCAGGCCTTCCAGAGGGCTCTGGAAGCCGGCGCCGCGATCAGGATGCCGGTCCAGGAGATGTTCTGGGGGGACCGGGTCGGCACCCTCCAGGATCCTTTTGGCTACCAGTGGAGCCTCGCTGCCCATATCAAGGATCCGACCCCGCAGGAAATCCAGGATGGCGCCAAGGCGGCCTTCGCCCGGATGTCCGAGAAATAGAACACGGGGGATGAACATGAGAAAACTTGTTGTTCTGTCGTTCATAAGCCTTGACGGCGTGATGCAGGCTCCCGGCGGACCCGAGGAAGACCCGACCGGGGGGTTCAATTACGGCGGGTTGGTCTTTCCCTACTTTGACGACTTCCTCGGCAAGATGATGGACAGGCAGAGGGGTCATCCTTTTGATTTATTGCTCGGCCGAAAGACCTATGAAATATTCGCGGCGTACTGGCCGTACGTGAAGACCGGCGAAGATCCCGTTGCGGCCGGCATCAACAAGGCGACAAAATATGTGGCCTCGAAGACGCTGACAAATCTTGAATGGAGCAGATCAGAACTCATCAGGGGAGATGTCCCGGCGGAAGTCAGGAAACTGAAGGAACAGAACGGGCCTGAAATTCAAGTTCATGGCAGCGCCAATCTTATCCAGACGCTGCTGAAGCACGACCTGGTCGACGAGTTCTGGCTGAAGATTTTTCCCGTCACGCTGGGCAGGGGCAAGCGCCTGTTCGCTGAAGGCACGATTCCGGCCGGTTTCAAATTGCTTGCATGCGAAAGCTCCCCTAACGGGGTGATCATTGCCTCGTATGTACGTGCAGGAGAAGTCATGACAGGGTCGTTCGCGGTTGAGCCCCCCACCGAAGCCGAGCTTGCGCGCCGCAGACGGCTTGCGGAGGAGAATAAAAGCACTGAATGAAAATCATGAGGCGGAATTATGGCAAACCCCTTTGTGCACATCGAATTGCACAAGGGACGTGAAAAAATCAAAAAATATCTATACAGGCATGTTCGGTTGGATCCCTGTACAGAAGAGTTTCTTTGTTCGCCTGTAACTTTCTTGCCGCTGCAACGATATTATAAGTAGAAATCCCTATCGTATTGGCATGAAATACGGGAAAAGAGCGGTTTTTATCGCTCAATCATATTTCCGCGGGGAGAAATGTATTCAAGAGGAGGTAACAACATGCGGCTTTCAGGAAAAATTATCAGCGTTTTAAGTGCAGCGGCAATCCTTGGCATGCTTGCAGGTCCTGTCATGGCAGGCAACGGGAAGGGGGCGGGGGATCAGGATCGGATACAGGACCCGACCAGGGATATGCTCCAGGATGGCTCCTGCCTGGATCTCATTCTTGACAGTCCCCTGCTCATTCTGGCAGGCAAGGAGTCAAAGAGCGGCGACCGGGACGGGTCCCCCGACCGGGATCGTGCCAGGGACGGTTCCTGCACAACCTGATAACAGTTTCAGGATGTTCTGTTCGTTCTCAGCTCTAACTTTTTTTACCGTATAAAATTCTATTCATGGCCTTCCTGGGGATTCCTGCCCCTGGAAGGCCATGTGTTTTACCAGCCGTGAAATCAGCCCGTCCTTGAGGTACTTTCACCGGAAATACAATCTGCCGGCCATACAGATTGTCAAAAACCTCAAACATGAACAGGTTGACAATGGGATTGAAATCCGCCGAGCCGGAGACTATCTCAGCCAACTTAAGATGTAGAGATTCCACTTCTTCCCGTTCCCCATTCCCCGCGCCCGGAGAAGCATCAGACGGATTTTACCGGACCTATCAGGCAAAAGATATTGACTTTTTTTCAGTCTGAATACAAAACAACCGCATGCGGGTTGAAAAAATATCCTTCCGCTTTGCAGCGGGTGACTGCCCTATTCCCTCGTTGCTGCTCTGCTCACCGGGGCCGGACAGGGCGGCGAATCCGTGCCGGTTGCCTTATTGCATGATCTGCCCCTTAATTTTGCGAACAAATGAATCACAGTGAAGCAGATCTCCACACTGCATTTCGGGGTTCGGCCGGCGATTGTCGGTAAATACACCGGTCAGCTCCTGCTCATTTTTTCGCTCCTGTTCACCGTTCCACCGCTCTTCTGCCTGGTGGT
>JALNWY010000094.1 GCA_023230665.1 Deltaproteobacteria bacterium | reverse complement strand
GCGAATCCTGGAGGAAGCCGAGGCCAGGACCAATGCCGCCAAGACCGAGCTCATCCAGGCGAACCTGAGGCTGGTGGTGAGCATCGCAAAGAAGTACGTGAACCGGGGATTACAGTTTCTGGACCTCATCCAGGAAGGCAATATCGGGCTCATGAAGGCAGTGGAAAAGTTCGAGTACCGTAGGGGCTACAAGTTTTCCACTTACGCGACTTGGTGGATCAGGCAGGCCATCACCCGGGCCATCGCGGACCAGGCCAGGACCATCAGGATCCCGGTGCACATGATCGAGACCATCAACAAGCTCATCCGGACCTCCCGGGCCCTGGTCCAGGAGCTGGGCAGAGAGCCCACGCCCGAGGAGATCGCGGAGAAGATGGACTATCCGGAGCACAAGGTGCGAAAGATCCTGAAGATCGCAAAGGAGCCCATCTCCCTGGAAACCCCGATCGGCGAGGAGGAAGACAGCCATCTGGGCGATTTCATCGAGGACAAGAAGGTGCCCTCGCCCTCGGAGGCCATCATGGCCAAGAACCTCTCCGAGCAGTCCAGGCGCGTGCTGGCCACCCTGACCCCCAGGGAGGAAAAGGTGCTCCGCATGCGGTTCGGCATCGGCGAGAAGTCGGACCACACCTTGGAAGAGGTGGGCAAGGACTTCACCGTGACCAGGGAGCGGATCAGACAGATCGAGGCCAAGGCCCTGCGCAAGCTCCGCCACCCGGTGCGCTCCAAGAAGCTCAGGTCGTTCATCGATTCGTAAGGAAAGAGGGGTCTCAACATATGACAAGCCGGCTTGTCATATGTTGAGACATACCCCCTAAAAGGCACAAAAAAAGCCCGCCTCCTTATAAGGAGGCGGGCTTTTCGCTGCTCAGATATAAACCGTGCCTAGAACCTGAACTCGATGGCGTTTGCAATCAGGTACACGGAATCCGGATCATCGATGCCGGTCACGTCATAGTCGATGTCGGCATAGGCGCCGTAGACCGAGTAGGTGAGGTTGTCGGTGATCTTGTATGCTGCACCGAGGGCGACCTCCCATGCGGTGGCGTCTTTATAGAGATTGCCTTGCCAGCCAGAGAGAACACCATTGGCATCAAAAATCGGAGCCGGGCCTTTCTGGTTGGACATGACATAAGCCGCATAACCTGACAGGGTAAGAGGATCGATACCGGTTTTGATGTCGTCGACATAGAGCTTGAACAGAGTCATGCCCTGGATGTCGTCGCCGGGGCCGCCCCAGCAGTATTCGTCACCGAGGATGATGGTGGAGTTGAAATCGTCTTCGAAGTCAAATGCTGCGGATCCCAGGAAGTTTGTGAGAAATGCGCCAGCAGGGCCGGCTGCTCTAATGTCTTTAGCGATGCCGTCGTCATACGAGCCGTATGCAAACACGAAACCCGGGGTCATGGCGTCAAGAGCCTTCCACACGTTGAGGTAGAGGCCCAGGGTTTCCCAGTCTTCGTCAAAGGCCAGGCCATCAACTTCCAGGTTGTACATCTTGTAGTTGATTTCAGCCTTGAAGGATACCGGCCCGAGATCGCCGTTGAATGCCAGCTGCGGGTTGAACAGGGTCAGTTTGCTGTTCGAGCCGCCAAAGGCAGCGCCGAGATCATATTCAGCAGAACCACCAACTGCACTGAGGTCAGCAAACGTATCATTGAAGATGTCGGCGCGGTTCACATACCACAGGAGGGGCTTGATATAGACGCTGCCGACCTTGGTGATCATGAAGAGACCGTAGCTGTCATAGTCTTCACCCTCAATGGTATCGCTATAGTCATCACGTCCAAAAGAAGCTGCGCCCCAATCCCTGTTCTTTTCAAGAACGAGCCCGACCGCGCCCACAGGGGTGTTCCCTACAAACTTCACCCTCCACTGGGGCTGCTTGTCGTCGGCAAACGTGGTTCCCCACTGGGTGCCGTCCATGAGACCGACATCGAGAGTCAGCTTGTCGCCGAACTTGTGGGTGAGGAATGCGCGCTCGATCTGCATATTGTCGTCGTTCGCATAAGGGTCGTCATTGGCCTGGGTAATTTTTTCGCTGCCGTCGCCGTCATTCGCCCCCCAGTAGACGTCCGTGATCGCGACCTTGAAGTTCAGCGAGGTGTTGCCGACCGAAATCTTGGGATAGAGGTTGATGTCCTGCTCATAGAAACCGAAGCTCCGCTCACTGTAATCTGCCTTCTCTCCCGGCCCGGCATTATAATTAAACCAGTACTTCCCCTCAGCCCAGTAATCCCCCGTCAGGCTGAATGTCACCTGTGCGTAAGCGGATCCGGCAACAAGCAACATCAGCGCGATGATACATAAAACCTTTTTCATCCTAATTCCTCCCTCTATAATGTTTTCTTTTTTGGTTGTGATGCCCCGTTCGACCAGAATCGGCAATTTGACGAAAAAAAATTAACCGAATCATGATCACTTACAACACACACAAACATATCCCTCACGAATTATTATACAATTTACATGCCAAGATAAATTGCATGGAATTATGAGATGATAGGGGTAATGGCTTGGCGAGGATGTTGTATTTGTGCCACAGGGAAAAACCTTTGGTTGCAAAAATAATACAGAGGAAATATACCAAGTTACCCGTTCTCAATACCCTTTGACACCCCGTGAGGTAACATCCCGTGAAGCCCTGGTGCATGCCGGATGTCTGTCGGGCGAGATCCTCTCATGGAGCAGGGAGAAGCAGGGCGAGATGACGAAAATTTGACATGGTCCGGTGGAATGAGCGTATGCCTTGACTGGGCTCATTTCTTTTTCGTAGTATTGAAAAATAGGGGCCTGATGACGATACCAACTTTAAGAGAAAGGCCGGGAAACGATGCCGGCGAATGAATCCGGAGGGCGAATGAATCCGCAGGTGTTCAGAGAGTACGATATCAGGGGGGTCGTGGGCAGGGACCTTGACGAGCAGTTTGTCCGGCGGTTTGCCCGGGCCATGGGCGCATACTGGGCCGAGAGGGGCGTGAAGCGGGTGTCGGTCGGCATGGATGCCAGGCTGAGCTCGCCTTTATTCAGGGATATCCTCAAAGACGGGATCACCAAAAGCGGGATCCATGTCTACGACCTGGGGCTGGTGCCCACGCCCGTGATGTACTATTCCCTGTTCAGGCTCGACCTGGACGGAGGCATCCAGATCACCGGCTCCCACAACCCGGCTGACAACAACGGGTTCAAGATCGCCCTGGGCAAGAGCACCATCTATGGAAGCGAGATCCTGAAGATCCGCGGCATCATGGAGCGCGGCGCCGTGGTCAAGGGTTCGGGGAGCGCGTGCGATTATGATATCGTACCCGGGTACATCGACGATATCCTCTCCCGGATCAGCGCATGCCCCCGGAGGCTCGAGATTGTCATCGATCCGGGCAACGGCGTGGGCGGCAGAACAGCCATGGAGGTCTATCAGCGCATGGGCATGGGCGTGAAGGGGATCTGCCTTGAGCCCGACGGCGCCTTCCCGAACCACCACCCCGACCCCACCACGGCAGACGGCGTGGAAATGCTGACACGCAAGGTGCTTCAGGACAAGGCCCACCTGGGCATCGGCCTCGACGGCGACGCCGACCGCATCGGGGTCATTGATTCGCGGGGCAATCCGGTCTACGGCGACATGATCACCACCATCCTCGCCCGGGAGATCCTCAAGAGACGGCCGGGCGAGAAGATCATCGGCGAGGTGAAGTGCTCGCGGGTGTTCTTCGACGAGGTGAGGAGGTGCGGAGGGGTCCCCATCATGGCCCGCGTCGGCCACTCTCCCATGAAGGCGCGGCTGCACGAGGAAAACGCGGCCCTGGGCGGTGAGATGAGCGGCCACATCTTCTTCAACGACCGGTGGTACGGGTTCGACGACGCTGTCTATGCAGGGGCCAGGCTGCTGGAGATCCTTTCCGCTCAAGACGATCCGCAGGCGGTCTTCGACTCGCTGCCCCGGATGCACAACACGCCCGAGATCAGGATCGACTGTCCGGACGAGATCAAGTTCCAGGCCGTCAAGGAGTTCACTACATACGCGCGCAGCACCTCAGACGAGTGCGTGGACATCGACGGGGTGCGGTTTACTCGGGACGGGTCGTGGGGGTTGGTGCGTCCCTCCAACACCCAGCCCGTGATCGTCTTGCGGTTCGAGGCCCAGACAGACGAGGATTTGAGCCGGATCGAGCAGGATACGCGCGGTTATCTGGACAGAATCATCAGGGGTTTGTCATAGGATGGTGATGGTGTTGCATGCCTCCCCGGAATGAGCTAAGGTAGAGGGCGCTGATCTATGAATGAGTGAGGAGAGGACTGACGGATGAAAGCAAGAAGAATGCAGGCGGTTGCCGTGGCGGTGTGGCTCGTGCTCATGGCAGCGCCGTTTTGCGAAGCATATGCGGCCGGCATGTACGTGCGGGACTGGATAACCATAACAGTCAAGACCGAACCAAAGGAAAGCGCAAAGATCATCAGTGTGGCCAAGAGCAATGATTATCTGGAAATCCTCAATGAAGGCGAGGAGTGGTCCAGGGTAAAGGCGCCCGATGGCAGCGAGGGGTGGGTCATGAGCCGATATCTCACCAAGCAGATGCCCAAGACCCTGATGGCCGACCGGCTCAAGGACCAGGTAAAGTCGCTGACCGAGCAGGTCGCGGCCCTGAAAAAAGATAACGACCGCCTTCTGAAGGAAAACAAGTCACTGAACTCGTCCGAAGAGGTCCAGGCTCTGCGCCTGGAGTTTGAGAGGCTCCAGCGGGAATCCGGCGAGTATGCCGAGATGAAAAAGCGCAGCGACGAGCTTGAGGCGCGTTACACAGCCGATGCCGGCGCGATCGAGCGGCTCACCAGGGAAAACAACCGCATGAAGACCTCTGAGCGGCTCATCTTCACCCTCCTGGGCGGCGGTTTCATCGGGGTCGGCCTTGTGATCGGGATGGTGCTCCAGGTATTCAGAGGGCGGCCCAAGAAGGCCGGTTATCGGTTTTAAGGGCTGACCCAAAAAAGGGGGAGGCATGCTGAAAAAATATGAAAAGGCGAGCGAGCAGGTCTCGATCAAGGGCATGCTCAAGGCGCGCGAGGCCATTTCGCACTACATCAGGCCGACCAACCTCACCCACTATTCCGAGCTCAGCAGGCTCCTGGGCTGCGACGCCTTTGTAAAGCACGAGAACCACATGCCCACCGGGTCGTTCAAGATCAGGGGGGCCATCAACTTCTTTCACACCATTCCCAAGCAGAACGTGGAAAACGGCGTCCTGGTCTCCACCCGGGGGAATCACGGGATGGCCATGGCCTGGGCCGCACGCTGGTTCAGCGTGCCCTGCACCGTGGTCGTGCCGGAAAACAACAACCCCGAGACCAACCGGATCATCGAGAGCTACGGCGCCGAGCTGATCGTGCACGGAAAGGACTTCTATGAGGCCCAGTCCTTCTGCGACGAGCTCGTGGCGTCCGCCGGCTATTACTACGTCGAGCAGGGCAACGAGCCCGAGATGCTCAACGGCGTGGGCACCATGGGGCTTGAGATATTCGAAGACTTGAGCGAGGTGGACATCATTGTCTGCCCCATCGGAGGCGGGGCCGGGTGCGCATCGCTGCTCAAGCTGGCGCAGGCGGTCAATCCGGAGGTGGAGGTCATCGGGGTCCAGGCCGAGAAGGCCGCCGCGTTCCATTGGTCGCTTCAGCAGGGCGACTGGGTGGTCATCGACCAGGCCGACACGGTTGCCGACGGCCTTGCGGCTCGCAGCGTTTTCCAGCTGCCCTACGTGATCATGCGCGACCACGTCAAAGACGTGGTGCTCTTAAGCGAAGAAGAGATCCTGCAGGGGATATCCCTGGCCCTGGCCACAACCCACAACCTGGCCGAAGGCGCTGGAGCCGCCTCCCTCATGGCTGCCTTCAAATGCAGGGAAAAGCTCCGGGGCAGAAAGGTTGTGCTCGTCATGACCGGAGGAAACCTGGACAGGGCGCTTCTGGAGCAGGCGCTGGGCTACTCCCCGCCCTGGGCCTCTTCGGATGATTTGAAATAGCCTTCCCATTTCCGGGTGATCTGGTCCTGAATCTTTTCCATCTCGGCATCTGATATGGTTTTAAACCGGCTCTGGGCCCGCAAGTAGTTCTCCACGGGAAGGAGCCTTCTCTTTTCCATGAGCTTGAGCGACGCGCCGGTATGGCGGAGCTGCGACTTTTCGATCTCGTAGAGCTCATAGAGCCCTGTCTCCACGGCGAGCTTTCCCAGCTTCACCGCATATCGCGGCTCAAACCCCCACCCGGGCGGGCAGGGGATATGGATATGGATGTACTTGACGCCGCCATAGGTGAGCGCCTTTTTGATCTTGTCGTAGAGGTCAAGAGGGTAGGCCGCGGAGGTGGCGGCAACATAGTCGATGCCGTGCGCCGCCATGATTGCGGGCACGTTCTTGTTGGGCTGCATCTTGCCCTTTAAGGGCGTGTTCGCCGTGATGGCCCATTGCGGCGTGGTGCCCGATCGCTGGACACCGGTGTTCATGTAGCCCTCGTTGTCGTAGCAGACAAACACAAAGTTGTCTCCGCGCTCGCAGGCGGCGGACAGGGCCTGCAGGCCGATGTCGCTCGTTCCTCCGTCGCCGGCCCAGGCCGCTACATTGACACCCGTGCGGCCCGTGACCTTCAGCGCCGCCAGCAACCCGGTGGCTGCAGATGCCGTGGATGCAAAGGTGACATTGAGCGAGGGGAGTTTTGTGGCCGCGATGGGATAGAGCCCCTGGAGCACGGTAAGGCAGCTGGGGGGGACCACGAGCAGCGTGTCCCTGCCCAGGGCCTTCAGCCCCGCCCGATAGGCGATACCCAGCGCGCAGCCCGCGCATGCCCGGTTCCCCGGCTCGATGAGTTCCTCTTCCGGAAGGTCAAGGATAGTGGTCTTCATGTCTGCGTTCCCCCTGCAGGAATCTTAAGCCCGATCCATCTGGTCTCTTCTCCTGCGCCGCCGTCAGGAGAGCACGAAACCTTCAGGGCTTCATAGAGGTCCTGTGTGGTGATCTCCCTGCCGCCCAGTCCGAGAATATAGTTTGTCACAAAGGGCTTGCCTTGGGCGTAGCGGTAGAGCGCGGACTTGATGTCCGAGCACAGGGGGCCCTGGTAGCCGTAGCTCAGGGCCTTCTCGAACACGATGACGCCTGAGCATCTGTTCAGGGCCTCGGCGATGATCCGGTCCGGGAAGGGACGGTAGAGGTGCACGCTCAGCACCCCGGCCCTTACTCCCTCGGCTCTGAGGGCATCCGCCACGTCGTGAAGCTGGTAGGACAGTGAGCCCAGGCTCACGGCGATATAGTCGGCGTCGTCGCAGCGATAGGGCTCGACATACGGGTCGTGCCCGCGCCCGAACATCGACCTGAAGCGTTCTTCCACGCGCTTGAGCGCCGGGATGGCCTCCACCATGTCGTGCTGAAGGAGATGGCGGATTTCCATATACCCCGGCGAGATGTCCCCCCGGACATCCGGGCGGCCGTCCGGCATGGTGACCGTGTTGAGGTTTGCCGGATCAGCGGGATCGAGGGCATAGGGAGGCCGGTAGGGCGGAAGAAAGGCATCCGCTATTTCGCTGTCGGGCACATCAAAGGGCATGTGGGTGTGCGAGAGGATATACCCGTCGTAGCATACCATGACCGGTATCATGATCTCCTCGGCAAGACAAAAGGCCTTGAGCACCGAGTCGATGATCTGCTGGTGGTCGTTGGCATAGATCTGGATCCACCCCGTGTCCCGCTGGGAGATAGAGTCTTGGTGATCGTTCCAGATGGTCCAGGGCGCGCCCACCCCCCGGTTGGCCACACACATGACCAGAGGGAGCCTGGCGCCTGCGGCCCACTGGATCTGCTCGTGCATATAGAGCAGCCCGTTGGAGCTGGTGGCGGTAAAGGACCTGGCGCCTGCGGAGGCGGCGGCGATGCAGATGGCGAGCGCGCTGTGTTCGCTCTCCACCGGGATATACTCTGCCTGCATCTCGCCCGATTCAATGAATTCCGAGAGCTTTTCGGTCAGCGGCGTCTGCGGGGTGATGGGATATGCGGCAATGACCTGGGCCCTGGCGAGCTTTACGCCCAGGGCCGCGGCAACGTTCCCTGTCTCGATGATCTGCATCGCTTCTCGTTCACTCCTTGATAAAGCTGGACTCTTCCACCATGGTGATTGCCTTGGTGGGGCATTCTTCCGCACATATCCCGCAGCCCTTGCAGTACTGATAGTCGATGCCGGGAGGGACGCTCCGGGATATCACGCCGTCCGGGCAATAGAGCCAGCAGATATAGCAGGCAGGCGCATTTCTCCGGCCCGGGATGCACACGTCCGGATCGATGACCGGCCGGACGATCCGCCAGGAGCCGGTCTTGCCGGCATCGCCCGGGCCTGACTCGCTCAGCGATATCTTTTTCCGGTAGTCTCCGGCCGGCATCAGAGGCCTCCCATGATCGTGTTTTCAAAACAAAGCTGCGCAGCGCAAGCGTTTTCGCCGGGCCTCCTGCCGATGAACTCGTCTTTGATGGTCTTCAGGAGCGCGTCGAGCTCCACAAGGCCCGCGGCCCTGGCGAACGAGCCGATGATGCCGCTGTTGACCATGCCCTGCGGCAGGCCGGCCTTCACCGAGAGATCGGTCACGTCGGCAACCGCCACCCGGCTTCCGTTGAAGCCATAGCCCCGGACGGCCAGGGGCGAGTTGATGATGACGAGCCCGCCCTGCTTCAGTCCCTGGGTGATATCTTCCTCCTCCAGAAGGAGGTGGTCCAGAACCACCACGATATCAGGTCTCTTGGAAGGGGAGAGATCATAGATCTTTTCCCGGGAGACCTTGAGCGAGGTAAAGACCGGTGCTCCCCTGCGTTCGGTCCCAAAGGTGGGGACCATGGCCACCCCGGTGTATCCTGAGGCGAACATGGCCTTTGCCACGATCTTTGCCGCGGTGATGGCTCCCTGTCCGCCTCTGCCATGCCATCTGATCTCGATGTTGTCATTCTTCATAGCGCCTTATCCACGGTTATCGGCAGTGCAGGCGATACAGGGGCGTATCCATGCGCACAGAGATCCTTCTCCAGAGGGTATGGTCCCGTATCAGCCCTGCCCGATCAGGCTTATACACCAATCTGATTGTTGAATCAACAGTGCCTGCAGAATAGCAGGCAAATTTTCATGATTACCGCCGAGGCCTTGGCAGCCGCTGTGTCCGGCCTTTCAGGAAAAGGCATGTCCCTTGCATGAATCATCAGGGAATAAGAGAAACTCAGGATTTTTTCCCAGTGGAGGAAGAGCCTATGTTTATTGCGGAAGCCGAAGCACTGCACGGGCGGGAGGACAGCGGGACAGGAGAACTTTCCAGACACCGGACTTTGGCGCTTTTCACTGAAAGCATTGTCTCGCTGATGTCCGGCACTACCTTTCCCGCAGCCATGATCGATCTCCTGTCTCTCATGGGCCAGACCTTTCCTCAGGCCGGGCCTGCGGTCTACATCACCATGACAGGCTCCCAGAGTCAGGCATACTCGGTCCTCGACGGAGCGGGCGGCGGGTTTGCCGAGGCCAGGAGAATACTGGGGAACCATTCGTTCTCCTACACACCCGTTAAGGTGGGGGGGCACCCGCCCCTTTTGATGGACCGCCTTGATCTGCCCCTCATGGAGACTGCCGGGGCCCGCGTGGTGCTCTCCATCAACTCCGGCATTCATGACAATATTTTCAGCGAATGGGTCAAGATATTGACGCCTGCGGTGGGAAAGCTCATCAACCACGAGATCCTGCTCCATCTGGCATATCGTGACGGGCTCACCGGTCTGCTCAACTATCGGGCGTTCGAAGAGATGATCAGGGCCGAGCTGGACCGGGCCAAGAGGTACGCCACCACGTTCTCTGTCATGATGGCCGATATCGACTGGTTCAAGAAGATCAATGACGGGTTCGGCCACCAGATCGGCGATCTGGTGCTCAAGGCTCTTGCCGACAGGCTCAACCGGTGCGTCCGCAAGAGCGACCGGGTGTTCCGCTACGGGGGAGAGGAATTCGCTGTCCTGCTTCCCCATACCGTGATCGGCAAGGCCAGGAATCTTGCGGAAAGGCTCAGGTGCATGATTGAAAAGACCGAGTTCGTGGCAGGGCTGCACATCACCCTAAGCATCGGCATCAGCGAATACCGGAATGGACTCAGCCATTCCGATCTCATCAAACAGGCGGACAAGGGGCTTTATCTGGCAAAAGAGCGTGGACGGAATCGGGTCGAAGTGTTGAAGGGTGGCTCATGAATATCGATACGATGCTGAATCTGAATGCGGGCGTGCATGCCCATGTGTCGGGAGGAAACAATGTGCCCGGAGAGGTGACCGGGGTCCTTGGAGAGGATCAGTTCGTCTTTTCGCCCCAGGGCGCGTGGGAGGTGTCCGACGGCACCCTGGTGCGGATATCCGACGGGCAGGATTCCATTCTCGCCAAGGTGGTGGAAACCACGGACTCTGGTATCAGGATGTGCGTGGAGTGCTATCCAACGCCGGGAAACGATCGCAGGCAGGACGTTCGCATCTACGACAAGATCTATTTCAGATCGGAATTCCTGTGCCATGCCGACAAAAGGGCCGAAGTGCTGCCCGCGACCCTGGAGCGGATTCGCTCGAACAAGCTCATCATCGACTCTTTTCTCAAAGGCAAATACGGCTATCCGGGCGCCGACGAGGTGCCCTATACCAGGGAGTCGCCGTACAGCCAGGCCATCTGGGAGATCAACCGCAAGCTCGACCTGCTCATCCACATGTATCTGATGGAGGATTTCGGAGAGCTCATGAAGACCTCTCCCCGAGACGTCAATATCAGCGCTTCGGGCATCAGGTTCATTTCCGGGGAGTTGTATGAGAAAGGCGATCTTTTGGAGATCAATCTCATCCTTCCCATGGTGCCGCTGCTCTTCATACGGCTGGTGGGCAATGTCATCCGGATCAAGCCGGTCACCAGCTACGAGACAAGACGCTATGCCGTAGCGCTCAGGTTTCATCAGATAGATCCGGAATCAAAGGACGATATCATCCGCTACCTCTTCAGGCGGCAGCGCGAGCTGCTCAGAAAGAGGCAGCCGTAGCAGTCCGGGGTCAAGAATCAACAGGGGTCAGGTCACTTCTCGAGATCCCTGTTGATTCTTGGCCCCGATGGCCCTGATCCTGTATTGACACCCCGGGAAACACGTGGCTATAGTTGCCTATCGTGAAGGGTATCTTTCGCAAGGGCATCTGGATTTTCGGCATACTCGGCATC
>JALNWY010000093.1 GCA_023230665.1 Deltaproteobacteria bacterium | reverse complement strand
GCGCATCAGACAGACCGGACCGGCCTGGCGGCAAATCTCATTAAGCGGCGCTATGCATTGGCTGCCGAAAAGAAGGGGAAGCAAAGGTGAGGCGGAAAGGCATCCACCCATTTCGGCAGTAACAAGGAGGACTCAATTTCATCTTCCGGCTGAAAATGCAGAAGTTCAGGGAACTTCCTGGCAGAGAGACGCCGGGCATTTTCATTCAGCGATGGTACTCGCCGGCACGTTCGGGCTGATAAACCACTTCCATAATGCGTACCCGTATCTTGCCGCCGCCCGGCTTCGGCCACTCAATTTCGTCCCCCTGGGAAAGACCGAGCAGGGCGCTGCCCACCGGCGCCAGTATGGATATTTTTCCTCCGCCGGCATCAACGTCCTGGGGATAGACCAGCGTCAGGCAGAACTCTTCGTTCGACGGTTGGATTTGAAACCGTATGGTCGAGTTCATTGTCACCACGGTCGGCGGGACATCTTCCGGAGGCAGGATTTTCGCCCGATCCAGTTCTTCCTCCAACTCCTCCCTGCCCGGGAAGCCGCCATTGGGCAATGCATCCAAAAGCTCCTCCAGCCTTTCCGCATCAATCGAAGAGATGATAATTTCAGGTTTTGTGTCCATTCTGAGCTCCCTGGATCAAGGTTCCGTCAAATGCCAACTTTCATTATAAACTGAACCGAGGGGAATTTCATGCTTAATCCCATTTTTTCGGGCCGCATCCGGCCACGCCGACGATTGGGGCGCAACCTATCGTCAAAAACGCCGCTTCAGGAGGCAGGCCGGCAAGGATAACACCCGCTCTTCCTTTCAATTGCTCAGCACATGGGCATACACCCGCTCAATTCTTCGGCCGAATTCATCTATCCCGAACCGGCCCGCCCTCGATGTCGCCTGACCTGACAGCTTTTGCCGCAACGTGTCATCTTCGAGCAAAAGCTGGACCTTCTCCGCCCATGCCGCGGTATGCTGCCCCGTTTTAAATCCGGTTATGCCGTCCGCGACAAAATCATCGATTCCGCTTGCCCTTATGGCCACTACGGGCATTCCGCTTGCCATCGCTTCGAGTATAACCATCCCCTGGGTTTCCGATGTTGAGGCAAAGACAAAGACATTTCCCAAACTGTAGTAGACCGGCATGCGTTCGGGCGGTACCGCGCCCGAAAATATCACCAAATCCCGCAAACCGAACTTTTCGGCAAGCTGGCAAAGATGTTCCCGCTCAGGTCCTTCGCCGATCAGTATAAATTTGAACTTTTTCGAACATTTTTTTGCCAATCCGGAAACGGCTTCAAGCATGAAATCTATGTTTTTCTCTACACTCAGCCGGGAAACGGTGAGCAAGACCAATTCATCGCTGCCAATGCCAAGCTCCTCCCGCAGTCTCGACTTCTCCTTTTCAGTGCATGATCCGAACCTGTCTGTCTCGATGCCGGTGGGAACAACGAACACAGGAATTTTCACCCCGATCATGCGTAGATAGCTCTCAGAAGCCTCGGTCGGGACCACAATGGCATTACACCTGTTGCCGAGCCGCCGCACAAGAGCATGCGAAAGAAAATTGCGAAACAGCGCTTTGGGCACCGGCACTGCGTACGAAAAATGTTCCAATCTGGTGTGGTATGTATAGACAACTGGAACCTTCAAGCGCCGTGCTATCCATAGACCCAGCGTCCCCATCCAGAACGGATGATGAATATGAATCACGTCCGGGGAGAATTCGCGTGCCTTCCTGATTGCGGAGACCGAGAATATGTTCGGGACGACAATACCCTTGTCTGCCGCTCGTTGAAAAAAACAGGAAAGTCTGAAAACGTCATTCCCATCCCGCGGATGATCATCCCGTTCATATCGGGGCGCGAAAATCACAACCTTGTGCCCCATCTTCCTGAGAACCGAGGACAACCGGTATATTGAAACAGGTACGCCGCCTATGAACGGCAGGTAATTGTTGGTGAACATGGCCACGTTGATCGGCCGGCCAAGATCCGGGTCGGACGGCTGGTTGAAATCAGGATAATAATCCCGTTCTTTCCACAAGAGTGAATGCAGCCAGTAAGCGCTGACGACAAGACAGCAGACGAAAAGCAGATAATTGAGATACCCGACGTAAAACAGCGAATGAATAAAGAACCAGACACTTTCAACGGTACGAAAAAGTTTGTACTGTCCGACATTCAGCCTGACAGGTTCAATCGTCACCTGGTCCCGGTTGACATGCACTTTCACGAAGTGATAGAAGCTTCGATTGGTGTTGAGTACCAGTCCACCAGCGCCTCCCGTCACGACAAAGGAGGTGTGGTTTGATTTCTGAACTGAATAAAGTGGCAGATTGGACGAAAAAACCGCCTTTACCCTGGCGTCTGCAAATATCGGCATGAGGAGTTTGCGAAACTCCTCGTCCGCCAGATACTCGTCATCGAAGTCGAAAATGCCCTTTTTGTCGACCGGCAGCAGAGGGTGCCCGACGAAAATGAAAATATTGTCATTCGGCCTGACTTCAAGTTCCTCCTCCAGCCAGCGCGCCTGCCATCGAAAAGACGTCTTTCCGGAGCTGTCGAGGAAAATAAATCTGCTGTTCCCGGCGGAAAACGCGAAAACATACGGCCCATAGTGATCATAATACCGGAAGCCGCCAAAAGCGCCGTACTCGTTATCGCCAAAGGTCAACAGATACGGTTTGGCGAAATGTCCCAATGTCCGGTGCAGTGCGCGGTATTTGTCTTCCCCGCCGCTGCTGACCGCATTGCCCGCAGAAACGACGAATTCAACCTCGCTCCTGTTCAGCTCGGGAATTATCTTTCGTTCAAAAATCCCCACGGAGTTGTTGATGTTGCCCACGACGGCAAAACTGAAAACATCCTGACCGTAAAGCGCCGACTCTATCCGCTCAACTTGATCGGCATGAACCGCGCCGTAGTCCTGCTCAAAAAAATGAAGATATATCTTATAGAAGACCACCAGAAAGAGAACGAGCACGTTCAGGTAGAACAGTGTCCGCCACCATGACAGCCTAGGCATTGTTCCGCCCCCGCCGGAAGAATTCATGCAGGGTCACGGGGACACCGATGAGCATGCCCAGGTATACTGTCAGAAACCGCCAAAGCAGCATAATCCCGACCAGCTCGGAAGCGTTTACCATCGAAGCAAAAAACAAGCCGAAAATCCCCTCGGCAAAACCCGCCCCGCCCGGGGACGGCGCAAAATACATAATGCATGTCGATACAGCCAGCAGGCCGGTAGTCTCAAGATAGTCCGCCTGGTATCCTGCGCCCCGGAGGAGCAGGTAGGGAAACGAGAATAACGATAAAAGGAAAACCGCCGTGAAAAGAACAGAAAGCATGACATCCCACCTATCTCCACGAGTGTAAATTCTCAGGCAATGCGAGAACCGCACTGCTTCTCTGAGAACGTTCCGTTTGAGACGGCGCATGCTTCCAATGCTGACAATGTGCATCCCCACCAGAACCTTTGCGGCGGCATCAAGCATCCCCAACAGCCATCGCAGGCGGTAAAGAATCATCAAAAAACAGGCGAGATACCCAATAGCAAAAAAGGCCAGAGTCCAGCCCGCACCAGCCATGGCTCCGCCATCCCGGAAATATGGCAGTCCCGCCACCAGGAACGGTACCGGAAAGAAAATGAGAACCATCGCAATGAAGGTCCGGATGGTTGTCGCCGCCATTGCTGTGCCTATAGGAACGCCGCGCCGGCGAAGATACCAGACTTGGGCGAAACCACCGCCAGTGGCCATGGGGGTGATGTTGGAAAAGAGGATGTTCATGAATGTCAGTTTTCCAAGTGTTCCCGCATCGAGGCGACGGCCCGCCGCCTTGAGAATGTAGTGCAGGCGCAAAGCGTCACTTGTAAAATACACAACCAGCAGGACGGCCGCTCCGGCAAGGACGGGCCAGGAAAACAGTTGCGGATTCAGGGAAAACGACTGTGCGCCGACTTTCTGATAGATGACATAAGGGACGCCGCAACTCAACGCGACAAACAGAAGAACGGAACCAATCCACCGGCTAAAGTAAGCTTTGTTCTGTAAACCTTTCGCGTCTGCAAGGCGTTGTTCACTCACCTGCCGGCCTCTCACGTTATAATCGTTGTTACCAGGCAGGCTGAGCAGCCCACGCAAACAGGCCGGAAGCACCTCGCCCTTGATGTGGTTGTTCGGCCGGAATTACCGAAACTGCCGCCGCATTGCCGACCGTCGAGTAAATTAGTGGTTTTGATGTATTTCGCCAAGAGAATAATGAGAGTATTCCCTGTCGTCCGGTGCGTCCCCTCCCTGTTTGACTTGTTCCGTTTCCGGGTCATATAGTTGTATTAATGGGGAACATCCGAGGTTCAGGTTGTGTACTGACAGGATAGATGCTATCCATGGGGAGTGGAAATTTGCGCGACGTTCTATCCCCGGCGATCCGCCAACCGGGCCTGATGTAAATGACTGAGATTGATTACGGTTCAACATGCCGGACGGTTCCATGAAAAAAAGTAGAACAACGGCTGATCTTCTTGACAGGTTTTCTCCGCCGGAGGGAATACCGCTGCTGTTGCTCGCGATTTTCATCGGGGCCGGGACCGGACTGGCCGCGGTTCTTTTCATCTGGATGATTGAAACGATCCATGGCCAATCCTACGCGGCCTTTGCCCGTATCCTCCCCAATACCGGAATGCTTGCCTACCTCCTGGTGCCCCTGATCGGCGCCCTTCTGGGGGGAGCCCTGATTGCGTGGTTTGCCGCCGAAACCAAGGGGCACGGCGTACCGGAGGTCATGCAGGCCATGGTGCTGAAGGGAGGGCGCATCCGGTCCAGGGTGGTGGTCGCCAAAGTAATCACCTCGGCGCTGTGCATCGGTACAGGCGGGTCAGCCGGCCGGGAAGGTCCCATTGTCCAAGTTGGTGCCGCGCTGGGTTCGTCCATGGGACAGGTACTGCGCCTGTCGGACGAAAGAATTAAAAACCTGGTAGCCTGCGGGGCTGCCGGCGCCATTGCCGCGACCTTTAATGCCCCCATTGCCGGGGTGGCGTTTGCCATCGAAGTCCTGATGAGTGAACTGCAGGTGCGGATGTTCGGCAACGTGGTGATCGCCTCGGTGTCGGCCTCCATTGTCAGCCAGATGTATCTTGGGGATAATCCGGCATTCAGCGTCCCCAGCTACGCAATGCAGTCTCCCCTGGCGATCGTTTTTTTTCTGCTGCTCGGGCTGGCTGCCGCACTTGCGGCGATTATGTTTATCCGGATGCTCGGCTGGTTCGAGGTGAAATTCGACAACTGGCGGTTTCCGCTTTTCCTCAAACCAGCCGTTGGGGCACTGCTCCTCGGACTGCTGGGGATGGGCTACCTCTATTTGTCCGGGAATTTCGAATCCGCTGCCGCTCCAAATTCGTCCGGACGGGAACTGGCCGCCCGGATGCCGTATTTTTACGGGACGGGTTTTCATTTCATGGAAGATGCCCTGCAGGATAAGGTCGGCCTTCTGGTGCTGGCCCTGTTGATTGTCATCAAGCCGCTGGCCACCTCGTTTACCCTGGGATCAGGCAATTCCGGCGGGGTTTTCGCACCTTCCCTCTTTATCGGCGCCATGCTCGGCGGAACCATGGGCCATATTTTTGCCGCGATACATCCCGGCATCTCCGGTCCTCCCGGCGCCTACGCCCTGGTCGGAATGGCCGCGGTCTTTGCTGCGGCTGCCCGGGCTCCGCTGACCGCCCTGCTGATTGTTTTCGAGATGAGCAATGATTATGCGATGATTCTTCCCTTGATGGTGGCGACGGTGACTGCCTCTACCTTTGCCCAGTGGCTGTATCCCGAATCCATCTATACCCACAAACTGACCCGTCGGGGGATCCGTTTTGTTCAGGGCAGGGATATGGATGTCATGCAGGCTGTGGCCGTCAGCGAAGTGATGAACAGGACTCCCGAGGTTGTCTACCGGCAGATGCCGCTGGCCGACCTGTACCGCAAGTTCCAGGAAACAAATTATCTCGGTTTCCCGGTTCTTGATGAGCAGGACCATTTGTTTGGCATAGTCACCCTCCAGGACATGGAACGGATGCTTTCCGACAATACGGTTCAGCTTCGCGGCCTGACAGTGGAAGATGTGGCCGTCACGAAGCCGGTAACCATATTTCCCGACGAACCGATCTGGACCGCCATTCAGAAGATGGCGCCCCGGGGTCTGGCCAGGCTTCCCGTCGTCAACCGTGACGGCAGCGGCAGGCTGTTGGGACTCATCAGCAGAAGCGAGATCCTGCGGGCGTATGATGTGGCACTTGTCCGTAAACAACGTGGACAACTGCTGGGGGGTGATATCTCTCTGCGCAGCGAGAAAAAGAATGTCTTTATGGAGATCAGCCTGCAGGAGGGGGACAGTGGATCGGGGCTGCCTCTGCGTTCCCTGTCCCTGCCGGTGACCGTCAATGTGGTCTCCATAGAACGGGATGGCAGGATCATCATACCACGGGGCGATACCGTTTTTCTGCCGGGAGACGTGGTGACGGTATTCGGCCGGAAAGAGGCCATGGGGCAGGTGCGGGAAATTTTTACCGCCGCATCATCACCGGGGCAGGTGTAAGCAGCGTAACCGGATCATGTAAATGAAAGGAGGAACTTGTGAAAATATGGCCTGGCAAGCCCTATCCCCTGGGGGCAACTTATGACGGAGTGGGAACCAATTTCTCCATCTTTTCGGAGGCGGCCCACAGGGTTGAACTCTGTCTCTTCGATGAAAAGGGGGAGGAAACCCGCGTGGATCTTCCCGAGGTCAGCGGTTTCTGCTGGCACGGCTATCTGCCGACGGTGGAACCGGGACAGCGGTACGGGTTCCGCGTGCACGGCCCATGGGAGCTCCGGGAGGGTCACCGGTGCAATCCCGGCAAGCTCCTGCTCGATCCGTATGCCAAGGCAGTGGAAGGGGAGGTCAACTGGAACGAGGCGGTCTTTCCCTATCGTTTCAACGACCCTGAAGGATCCGTGAACGAGGAAAACAGTGCCCCCTATGTTCCCAGGTCGGTGGTGATCAACCCCTTTTTTGACTGGGGCAGCGACCAGCCCCTTGGCAAATCCCTCCACGAAACCGTGATCTACGAAGTGCATGTGAAGGGATTCACCGCGCGCCATCCCGGAATCCCGCCGGAAATCAGGGGAACCTACGCCGGACTTTCCCATCCTGCCGCCATCAGGTACCTCACCAGCCTGGGGATCACGGCCGTGGAGCTGCTTCCCGTGCACCAGTTTATCCACGATGCCCACCTGCTGGAACAGGGTCTCCGCAACTACTGGGGATATAATTCCATCGCCTATCTTGCGCCCCACAACGATTATTCAAGCAGGGGGCAGCGCGGTCAGCAGGTCCAGGAGTTCAAGCAGATGGTCAAGACCCTGCACAAGGCGGGCCTTGAGGTCATCCTGGACGTGGTCTACAACCACACGGCGGAGGGCAACCACCTCGGGCCGATGCTTTCTTTCAAGGGAATCGACAACGCCGCCTACTACCGCCTGGTTGACGATGACCGCAGCTACTACATGGATTACACGGGCACCGGCAACAGCCTGAACATGCAGCACCCCCATGTGCTCCAGCTCATCATGGATTCGCTCCGGTACTGGATCCTGGAAATGCACGTGGACGGCTTCCGCTTCGACCTTGCATCCACCCTGGCGCGGGAGCTCCATGAGGTGGACAAGCTCTCAACCTTTTTCGACCTCGTCCAGCAGGACCCGGTGGTCAGCCAGGTAAAGCTCATTGCCGAACCCTGGGACCTGGGGGAGGGCGGCTACCAGGTGGGCAATTTTCCATCCCTGTGGTCGGAATGGAACGGCAAGTACCGTGATTGCGTGCGCGACTTCTGGCGCGGTGAGGATCAGACCCTGGCCGAATTCGCCTATCGGTTCACCGGCAGCTCGGACCTCTATGAACGCACCACCAGACGACCCAACGCCTCCATAAATTTCATCACGGCCCATGACGGCTTCACCCTCCATGACCTGGTCTCGTACAACGAAAAACATAACGAAGCCAACGGCGAGCAGAACCGCGACGGTGAAAGCCACAACCGCTCCTGGAACTACGGAGAGGAAGGTCCCACGGAAAATCCCGATGTCCTCACGCTCCGGGCCAGACAGATACGCAATTTCCTGGCCACCCTTTTCCTTTCCCAGGGCGTGCCCATGCTTCTGGGCGGGGATGAGATGGGCCGAACCCAGCAGGGAAACAACAACGGCTATTGCCAGGACAGCGAAATATCCTGGTTTGACTGGGAAAAAGCCGATGGCGCCCTCCTGCGGTTCACCAGGGAGCTCATCCGGTTCAGGCTGGAACACCCGGTGTTCATGCGCCGGGGGTGGTTTCTCGGCCGGGCCATCCATGGAGGGAGGGTTGACGATATCGGGTGGTTCACGCCGGACGGCAACGAGATGGCCGAAGAAAACTGGGGTGAGGGCTTTGCCAGGTCCATTCTTGTCTTTCTGAACGGCCGGGCCATTCCCTACCCGGATTCCCGCGGTGAAAAAATTGTGGACGATTCTTTCCTGGTCCTGTTCAACGCCCATCACGAATCGATCCCCTTTATTCTGCCGGGACCGCAATGGGGAAAACAGTGGCTCCGGGTGCTCGACACGACCGAAGGAGGGTTCATCGAAAAGACGGACAATTCCGGCGCCGGTGAGGAAATTGCCGTCCAGGGCCGCTCCCTGGTTGTATTCATGAGAAAGGAGTGAATAGGTCGAGGCTCGATGGTTGCGCAAGTCCGGTCTCGATGCTAAAAGAAAACCATACATAAACAAACATTTCGTCAGGACCCTGCAAACCGTGCCGAGATGGAATCTGTCCGCAGCGACCCTCCCGGCGGTGATACTGTCGCCATGCAATTTTTGTCTTGTCCATATTTCTCATAATCGGCGGTTGCCGGAATTTTTTGAAAGGAGGGATCAATGCATTGTGCACGGAATTTCATTCGGATTTGCTTGCCTGCGGCTGCGGCATCCATCATTTTTTTTCTTATGGGGCGGCTGCCGCGGAGGATGACAGCCCCTGGGCGTTATATACCTCGACGGTGCAGGCGGCGGTGGAGGCGGGGATTCAAGCAAGGTTCGAATCCTGTTATAACAGCGCCAAGGAACTCTGTGAGTCGAAACGGGACTACTGCCTGATGAGCCTGGAGGAGAAAATTCAGTACCATACACAGATATGCTATGAGGAACAACAGGACTGCCTGGCTTCGTGCAGTGCGGATTATGAAGAGTGCAGGGCAGCGGGAACCCCGTCAAGTGAATGTGGTGCAGTGCAGAACGAATGCTTTGAATACTGCAAGGAGCAAGGTATCCAGTGCGTGCAGGATGCAGCCACCAGGAACTATGAGCTGCCTTCGGCGGAGGAATGCGATAATGCCTTCAAAAAGTGCATTGATTATTGGTCTGCCCGGTGTCTGAACGAGAGTGACTTTCCAATTGAATGAAAAGAAGCGCTCAACGTCTTAAAATCAATATAATTTCTGCAGAACAATCAGGAACGGCCCCGTCTTGCCGGTAATTTCATTGCAAGTCGGGGCCGCATCCCCCCCTTATTGGAGGGGCTTCTCGGTGATCTCATTGTTGTGCATCGGCTTCCTGCCCAATTTCAAGCTACAACACCCGTAGATAATACTGACTCAGCCGCTTGTCCAACTCCTTGGCCCTCGGTTCCGCCCTGGTCATCTCTGCCCGGAAATCTTTGCCGTGGTTCTTGATCCTGGTATGAACCAGCTCGTGGAGAATAACGAAATCCCGCAGTTCATCAGGCAACAGGGTGAGCTTCATGTTCAGACTGATGCTGTTCCTGCTGGAACAACTGCCCCATCGGGTTTTCTGGTTTCGAACAGTGACCCGGCTGTAGGTATACCCATGCTTGCTGGCTATTGCCGCAACCCTTGATACCAGAATATCCCTGGCTTTCCTTGGGTCTATCTCCACTTCAGGAATGACAGGATGTTCTGCTTCAAATTTCCGCACCTGTTCCAGATGAGTCTTCAGCCATTCCACCTGCATCCGCGCAAGTATCTCTGCATTTTTGAAGGATAAGCCTTTGGGGACAGCCACCCGTATGCCCTTGAACGGCTTGACGGAAATATTGAGGTGTTTTGCCCTTGCACTGCGCTCCAGCAGCACTGGCCCCACGCCTCTTATGTTGACCAGAACGGAGTCTGCCATCAGGAATTTCTCTCAACCTGATTCATTGCTTCTTCGAAACCACTGCAAAAATTTCATTCACCCGGCGGCTGAGTTCCGTCGCGCAGTTCATAAACCGGGTATATTACCCATTCATATGCCACGCGGCATCTGGATTCAGTTGAAATGCAGTTTCAGAATTTCCCGGGCAATACGTGCCGGCAGGATGTTCAACCGCAGGGGTACGCCAATTTCATGTAATTGCTTTCGCAATGACCTGTAAAGATAGAAAGTGACTCCCCGTCATAATCTTCCGGTAAGGTGCGCTGATAGCCCACCGGCTTGCGTTCCGGCAGCGGTCGGCGAACCAGGTCGCGGATAATGGTGTATGTAGGGCGGCTGGCAGATGGAGGGCTTGCTCATGGCGAATTCCTCCGCTTGGCGGTGCGGACGCGGTAAAGACGCTCGGTAAAACCGCCCTCGTTTTCGAAATCCAGGGCAAGGCGTTCGACTTGGCGGTCAAGCAGGGAACAAGCCACCGCCAGCAGCACCAGTGCGGCATTCGCCGCAAGCTCCGGGTACGCCCTGGTAGACAGCGTAGACGTTGTGGACTCGGTGGACTGTTCCCGGAGGTGTCCCCCCTGTCCACAATGTCCACTTGGATCACCTTTCTTCACCACATCCACCACCCAGGCCGCCACCTCGTCGGCGGTCTGACACCGCCGGTCGATCAGCACCTGCCGGAGCGGGTTTTCCCGCTCCCACTGCGCCAGTCCCCGCTGGCGCAGAAAATCCTCGTAATCGAGTTTGAGCTCCTCCAGGCTGGCGCGGGCGACCTGGGTGAGTTTAAGTTCGGTTTTCTTCGAGGTGGCAGAGGCCTGCGAGCCTTCGGCGATGTTTTGCACCCCGGAGCGCGCCGCCTGCACCATCTGATCGTGGGTGCGGCTGCGCCGGTCGATGTACTTGTCGCAGAACCGCACGGTGATGTCATAGACGATCTGCGCCACCTGAAAACTTTTGAGCTTGCGATAGCCGCCGTGTTTGGGAATCAGCTCGGACATGGCTTTGCCTCACTTGAAACGCTACCCAGCCTCCCGGGGGAAAGCAGCGCCTGATCGAACTTGCTGCGCAGCTCCGTCGTCCAGTAGCCGGGCGGACCCGGTGGCAGCGGCGCAGGCACGAAGGTCTG
>JALNWY010000092.1 GCA_023230665.1 Deltaproteobacteria bacterium | reverse complement strand
GAGCGCGCCAACGGCAGCGCGGATGGTCTGGACCAGGTCTTCTTCGGTCACGGTCTTGGCTGTTGCGATGATGTTCCTTCCTCTGATGCACACCGCATCGGTGTGCGTGCCGCCCACGTCTATCCCTACGATCATTTATCCACCTCTTTTCTTTAAGAAGCGCAGGGCCGCCCCGCTTCCCTGTTCGCACGATTTCCTGAAACTCTGCGCAGGCTCCCCGCCTCCAGCGCTGCTGTTTATAAATCCAATCCAAGGAATTTCCGCACGGAATTCCATGGATGAAAAGGGGGAAGGAATCATGGTCATACCTTATCAGTATATGAGAGAAATGGCAATGAATATGCCCGGAGGCGTCATCGTCCTGATGAGCCATTCACGGTGCGGCAGGCTGATTTCCCCAGACGCGGACCCTTAGTGCTAAAGTGGCGGGATCCGGTACAGGATCGGGGCCTGACCCCCATGATGACCCTCTTGCCTGAAATGGAGCGATCTGCTAGGACATAGGGGGAAAAAGACTTTGGAGGGCATGTTTGAGAACGATCATTCCATGGTGTTTGCTGGCGTTTTTTGTCTGGAGCTGCTCATCCTCCGCCCCCTCCATACTCGGTTCTTCCGCCTCGGACAGCAACCCTGTCACCGGGCAGAAGGTGCTGTTTCAGGTCTGGGGCTTGAGCGACAACCCTCCCTTGCGGTACGCCTGGCATGCCGATAGCGGAGAACTTGAGGAGTGGAACGAGGAGCAGCCGTATGCCTACTGGATAGCCCCGGATTCCCCCGGCCCATGCTCGGTCGCCTGCACGATCATGGACAGTGAGGACAACAGCTCGACCCGGGTGTTCGAAATCACGGTGAACCAGCGGGAGCTGAAGACTGTTTTGGGCCACGGCACGGTTTCGTGCCTGGAGAAGCAGCGCATCTCCCTGATCGGAGGGGCATGGGTGTCCACCCGAGACGGCCAGATCAGGTATATATCGTCTTCCGCGAACGAGGTGTCCTCGTGGACCGGCGTGTTCGGAGCCATGTACATCGAGCTCTACTTCACCCTCTATGGTTCCTCCTATTCCCTGTGGGGGGCGCCGGTTCAGGGCAACGAGATATCCGTGCAGTCTTCGGGCAGCACATCTACCCTGGTCTGTCAGAAGTGTGCGCCCGACGGGACAATCCACGATCTCGCCGCGGACGTGCTGGATACCGATCTGCTGTGGATCGCGTCCGACTCCGGGCTCCACTGGCACCACTCTAAGTCGGGTAATCACGACACCTATGAAGCGGATGCCATCGGCGAGACCCACGACCTTTTTTCGGGCAAGCGCTTTGTGTACGCAGCCGCTGATACGGGCATCTTTGCCCTTGAAGGGACTAAAGACGACGACACCCCGCTGTATCCGGGGGATTCATGCGCAGTGCTGGAGATCATCGGCGACGACGCCACGACCCAGGAGATCGAAGACAGCGACGCAGTCACGGTCTGGCACGTCACGGGCGGGGACGTGTGCAGGAACGGTCAGGCCCTCGCGGACCAGCCCCACGATCTCCCTGGCGGCGAAACGATCTGCAGCCTCAGCGTTGATCTCAAGGGCAACATCTGGTGCGGGAAATACCGGTGGGACGGCGCATCATGGCAGGTCCAGGCCGGACTCGAAGACGCGGACGTGGTAAAATCTGCGGTAAGCAACGAAGGTATTGTCTATTTCCAGACCGCTTCAGGGGCGCTTCTTCGCTGGTAGCGCGGTCTTTTGTGCGATGTCGCGCGCAATGTGCCTGAGCAGGCCGTTCAGGAGCTCTTCAGGATACGGGGACGCCACGTACATCCTGCTCAACCAGGATACGTGAAAGGCATCTCTGCCCGAAGACGCCCTTGAAATGCGAAAGAACCGGGTATGCCCGTCAGAGGCGTCGATCACCCGGAGGCTCACGCAGACCCTTGACGGCGAGTGGGTCCCCCCGTAGAACAGATACTCAAGCTCTCCCGACAGGACATAGGGGGTGCCGGCAGAGTCTTTTTCATCGAGCACGACCCGCTGGAACGCCTTTTCCTCCAGGAGATACTCCTTCATCCGCTTCGCCGCGTAGATCCCCCACTTCGGGTCCTGAGCATCAAAGGGAAGGATCGTGATCGCGCTCTCGAACGACTCGCCGTCCAACCCCCAGTCAATGGGGGTGACCTCGTCAAGATGGCGGTCGGGCTTGACCATGGCGCAGCCCGCGATCAAGAGACAAACGCTCAAGAGCGTGATTTTTCTGATGGAGCGGCAGGTTCCGGACACCTTATACCTCCCTGTACTATTTTTCCTACACTGCTGCCTGTCCCGTGCTCCTCAGGAGATGCCCCACTACGGCCGTGGCAGTGGGAACCACGGCCGTGGAGACCATTACATTATTATTCGCAACATCAACAGCCCCGGGGACAATCACGATTTTTCATCCCCATGGACCGGATATGAGCCGGCAATAACCACATCCGCCCTGAACTCCTTCCTGATTCTGTCCGCGTCTCTGCTCAAGACATTCAGCCCGCTCCGGCAGGTGATGCACGATTCCTGTCTCAAGGGTATCCCGGATTCGGCTGCACAAGCCCCTGTCAGGAGGGGCATCATGAATGGAAGAATCCACGGTCCCTTGATCACAGAACCAGATATCGGGATTACACAAAGAAATCTTGAGGAGCCGGGATGATCATTCCGGACGATCAGGGCCTGATGGGAATCATATCGCCGGAGATGGTTCTTTAAGAGGCGGAGCGATTGCTTGCCAAAGGTCTCCGGCAGGATGGCGATGCTTCAGGGCCGCAACGATCTCCACAGATTCTCGTTCACCGCGACCGCTCCTGCGCTCAGGGTTCCCACCCTGCCGTCTGAGTCGATTGCAAAGACGAGTGGGACGCCGCTCACGTTGTCGACAAAGCCCCCGGCAGGGGCCGCGCTCGCAACAAAGGACATGTTCCCTGCCCCGAGAGCCACTGTAATCGCATAGAATTCACTGGGTTCATAGGCGCCCGGAAGCCCCGCGTTGGCGATGAGCTCTGCGATGGTGCCGTACCGCCCGCGTTCGGCCATGTGCTTTTCCTGATAGAGCGCAACGGTCTGGAGGGCCGTGACAGCCTCGGACCTCTTCGTCCTTTTGACATAACCGGTGTATGAGGGGATGGCTATGGCGGCAAGAATGCCGACAATCGCCACAACGATCATGACTTCCATGAGACTGAAACCCTTTTTTCCCATAAACGCTCTCCCGTGAAGGTAAAAGTTATTCTCATTATCGGCATTTTCCCGGACCTGACAAGAACAAAATCTTCCCTGACTCCTTAAGGGTGGCCATGCCGGGTGTTGACTTCAAAACAGCGACGGGTCTATGCATATCACCCATGAAAGGATATGTGAAGATCTTTACCTATGGCTGCCAGATGAACGACCTTGACAGCCGCAAGATGTACTCCCTGCTTGCAGGCGACGGATGGGAGGCGACCGAGTCCCTGGAAAAGGCGGACCTCGTTATCCTCAACACCTGCTCGGTGCGTCAGAAGGCCTATGAAAAGGCCTTGAGCAATATCGGCAGGCTCAGGCCCTATAAGAGGCGGAAGCCCTCGCTCATCATCGCAGTCACCGGATGCATTGCGCAGCAGAAAGGCCGTGACATCATCTCCCGGATGCCGCACGTGGATATCGTGCTGGGAACCCACCAGCTGCACCGCATCTGCGAGGCGGTCGATGAAAAACGCGAAGAAAACCGCCAGGTCGTTGACATCCGGTTCAGCGAGTGCATACCCTCGCTCGACATCGTGCCCGAAAAGGCGTTCATGACCCCTGCCCACCGGGCATATATCAACATCATGCAGGGCTGCAACAACTACTGCTCCTATTGCATTGTTCCCTCTGTGCGCGGCAGGGAGATCAGCAGAGACCATGCGGGCATCCTGGAAGAGGTGCGAGGCCATGCGGCCCGCGGGGTGAAGGAGATCTTTCTCCTGGGACAGAACGTCAACTCGTACTCGGGCGGGATAGGCTTTCCCGAGCTGCTCAGACACATCGACAGGGTGGAGGGGATCGAACGCATCCGGTTCACCACCTCGCACCCCAAGGATATGAGCGGCGAGCTCATCGCCTGCTTCGCAGAGCTGGAAAAGCTCTGCAACCACATACACCTCCCCTTTCAGTCCGGTTCCGACCAGGTGCTTGCTCTCATGAACAGGCAGTATACCCGCAGGATATATCTCGGGCTCGTCGAAAAGCTCAGAAAGGCCCGGCCCGACATTGCCTTGAGCGCCGATGTCATCGTCGGGTTCCCGGGTGAAACCGATGATGCATACCGGCAAACACTGAGCCTGATCCAAGAGGTCAGGTTTGACACGCTCTACTCCTTCCGCTACTCGGTCCGTCCCGGCACCGGGGCCGCAGCCATTGAGGACCATGTCCCCCCGGAAGAGAAATCCTTGCGGCTGAGCGAGCTGCAGGGCATCCAGCGCGCCATCACCCTGGAGATCAACCGGTCTCGCACAGGCGCCACCCCGCTGGTGCTCGCGGATGGAGTGAGCCTCCGCAACCCCGGCCAGATCCACGGGAGGACCACCCAGAACGCGATCGTCAACTTTGCGGGCCCGCAGTCGCTCGTCTCGAGCGTGGTGAAGGTGCGCATCACCCGGGCAAACCCCAACTCCCTGACCGGCGAGATGGACCTGGAACAAATACCGGCTCAATGGTATGAATCAGAGTCATGGAAAAGCTGAAGAGATGGCCCACGATCATCATATTCATCACGCTGCAGGTGGCGTGGATCTTCATCGTGGTCATCGGGGTCGTCTGGTATATCAGGAACAACGCAGCGGCTGTGGGCCGTTCCATCGGGGCCTGGGACATCATCATCATGATCGAGGGCTCGGTGCTGCTCCTGCTCATCCTTGCCGGTATCTACGTCCTCTTCATCCTCCATCAGAGGCAACTCACCCTCATGCGTACCCAGATGCACTTCATCTCTTCCATCACCCATGCCTTTAAGACCCCTCTTGCCACCATTCAGCTGTATCTGGAGACCATCGAGAAAAGAGACCTCCCGGAAGAGACCAAAGACCGGCTCCTCAAGGGCATGATGGCTGAGAACCATCGCCTCAAGTCGCTGGTCGACAATTTTCTCGCCAGCGCGCGGTTCAGCTACTCGCGCAGGCCCTATGTCTTTGCACCGATGTCCCTGTCCGAGTTCATGAACGATTTTCTGAAACGGAGCGAGAATCTTCTCAAGGATGTGGATGTCTGTGTCAATATCCGTGAAGACCCGGACCTCCTCATCGACAAGGGCGCCATGAATTTGGTGTTTTCCAACCTTGCGGAAAATGCTATCCATTATTCGACAGACATACTCCGGGTCGACCTGGAGGCGTGGCGGGAAGGCGCATGGGCATACATTCGATTTTCAGACTATGGAGCCGGCATTCCCAAAGAACGATATCGGGATATCTTCAAAATGTTCCAGAGGCTGCCCGAGGCCATGGCCCTGTGGGGCTCGGGAACAGGAATGGGGCTCTACGTGGTGAAAATGATTATCAAGGCACATGGCGGCAGCATCAGGGTGAGCCCGTGGCTGAAAGAACAGGGGACCTCGTTTCTCATCCGCCTTCCCGTGGTGAACCAATGAGCATCCGGTGGCGGATCCTGATCATCGAGGACGACCAGGCCATGGCCCTGGGGCTGAACATCAATCTCGATGCCGAGGGCTACGAGGTGTTCCACGCCGCAAGCGCGGAAAAAGGCATTGATCTGCTCGAAGACATGAGCTTCGACCTCGTGGTGCTGGACCTCATGCTCCCGGGTATGGACGGGGTCGAGGCGCTCCGGCACATCCGGAAAGACGACCCCCGCCTTCCGGTTCTCATCCTCACGGCCAAGTCAAACGCGAGCGACAAGGTGGAGGGCCTGCGGGCGGGAGCGGATGATTATCTCACCAAGCCCTTCCACCTCGAGGAGTTTCTGCTCAGGATCAGGCGGATGCTTGACCGTTACGAGTGGTACAGGACTGGAGAAATCCAGAAGATCGGCGGGACCGTGCTCGATTTCAGCACCCTGGAGATCGCCAGGGAAGACGGCGCCACGTCGCGCATCACCCCTCACGAGGCGAACCTCATCCAGTATCTCGTATCCCACCAGGACCGCATCGTGACACGGGGCGAGCTGCTGAAAAACGTCTGGGGCCTCGACCCGGACATCGAAACCCGGACCGTGGACACCTTCATCTCCCGCGTCAGGCGCTATATCGAGGAAGACCCCTCAAGGCCCCGGCATATCATCAGCATCCGGGGCAAGGGGTATCGGTTCATGGCATAGCGCGGCATCCTGTGCCCTGCACTCAGAAACTTTTTCCCAGGGTGCGCCTTTCACGCCGGTGATCTGTCCGGCCTTCATCTAATCCAGCGTCTTCCTGAACCGGGAGACGGCGACGAGAAGAAAAGAGACCGCCAGGATCGCCTGCCAGAGGACAGCCTTGGCAAGGGCATGGACGCCCACTCCTTTGAGGATCACCCCCCGGAGCACCTCCATGTACCAGCGCATGGGGTTGAGATAGGTGGCGTACTGGACTATAGCGGGCATGTTGTGGATGGGAAAGATGAACCCGCTTAAGAGGATTGCGGGCATGAGGACGAAAAATGCCGTGAGCAGCGCCTGCTGCTGGGTGCGCGAGGTCACGCTGATGAGGAGCGCGATGCCGAGGTTTCCCACCAGGTAGACGCCAGTGAGCACGGTGAGCAGGATAATGCTGCCCTTGATGCGGATATCGAAGACAAGGTAGGCAATGGCGAACATGACGGCCATGATAATATATCCGGTAATGAGATAGGGCACGGTCTTGCCCAGGATGAACTCGGTCTTCCCGATCGGGGTTACCATGACCTGCTCGATGGTCCCCATCTCTTTTTCCCGCACGATCGCAATGCTCGCCACCACGATGCTCACCAGAATCAGCATGACCCCGACAAGGCCGGGGACATAATAATACCTGCTTTCAAGGTTCTCATTGTACCAGGCCCGCTGCTCGATCTCGATCCCGCCCGGCAGGGCCTGCGGGCCGAACAACGAGACAAAGCGCTCCTGGAGCTTTTCCCGGTTATACTGGGAGACGATCTGGGACATATAGCCGAATACGATGGAGGTGGTGTTGCTGTCCGTGCCGTCGGCAATCACCTGAAGACGGGCAGTGGTGCGCTTCATCAGGTTTTCCTCAAAGCCGGACGGAATGCGGATTACCACCCGTACATCCCCGGTGTCGAGCAGCTCGACCATCCGGCTGCGACTGTGGATGTACTCCTCGATCTCGAAATACCCGCTGTTTCCGAACTGCGCCGCCAACTCCCGGGAGGCCACGCTGTTGTCCTGATCATAGACCGCAGTAGGGATGTCGGTCACATCCATGGTGAGCGTGAATGAGAGGACCACGAGCTGGATCACGGGCATGCCGAAGATGACGGCCCGCATGCGGGGGTCTCTGAACATCTGGAGAAACTCCTTGACGAGCATGCGCTGTATCCGGTTGAGCATGGTCTACTCCAGCTTGAGCTTGAGCTTGCGGTTTGCCAGGACCACCATGATCGCGGCATAGATGCCGAGCAGAAGCAGGTTGAGCCAGAGGATTTCGAGCCCGATCCCTTTGAGGTAGATGCCTCTGAGCAGCGCGATGAAATAGCGCGCGGGCACGATATAAGTGATAAACTGGATGGGCTCGGGCATGTTCTCTATGGCAAAGACGAACCCGCTCAGGAGCAGGGTGGGCAGGAAACCCACCATCATGGCGATCTGGGTTGCCAATACCTGGGTCTTCATGACGATGCCCACGACCAGGCCGAAGAACAGGGCCCCGGTGAGAAAAACGGACGCACAGAGAAAGAGCAGGCCCGGAGACCCTCTCAAGGGAACGTGAAACAGCCGCTCGCCGAGAGCAACGGCAATGGCCACGTCGAGCAGGCCCAGCATGAAGTAGGGCAGCACCTTGCCGAAAACGATCTCGGACACGCGGACCGGCGTGCTGATGAGCTGCTCCATGGTGCCCGTCTCCCACTCCCGGGCCACGGTCACGCTGGCCATCATCCCCGCGATCACCATCATGACCACGGCCAGTATGCCCGGGATGATGACATTCTGACTCTTCAAGTCCGGGTTGTACCATGCCCTGGGGCGGAGCTCCACCGGCTCGGCCAGCTCGCCCCGGCCCATGAGGCTGATCTTTCTGGCGCCTGCCTGCCGGGAAAAGATCATGCCCACGCTGTTGGCATAGGCCACGGCAAGGCGGGCCGTGTTGGCATCGCTTCCGTCCACGATCACCTGAACATCGACCGGCTCTCCCTGCTGGATCTTCCGGGCGAAATCAGCGGGCACTACCACGGCGATCATGGCCCTGCCCGAGTCGAGGTCGTCCTGTATGCCGGCATATCCGGTATGGTACTGCCTGACCGAGAAGTAGGGAGATCCATCGAAGAGGCTCAAGAACTCCCTGCTCTGGGGTGTCCGGGACTGGTCCCACACCACGGTGGGGACGTTCTTCAGGTCCATGTTCAGGGCATAGCCGAAGAGCAGGATGAGCACCACGGGGATGGCAATGGCCAGGAGCAGGCTGCGCCAGTCCCTGACGATATGGATACACTCCTTGCGGGCAACGGCGATGAACCGCCTGGTGCTGAACATCCCTCAACCCTCCCCTTTAGCGGATTCCTTGCGGTCGGTCTCCTCGATGAGCGCTACGAATACGTCTTCCATGCTGGGAACCACCTGCTCCATGCGCTCAAGAGAGACACCCAGCCGTTCGAGCTCCATGCGTATCCTCCGGCCTGCCTCGTCCGGGTCCCTGACCACGGCGTGCAGCCCGGAGCCGAACAAGGCCACTTCCCGCACTCCGGGCAGGGCCGCTATGGCATCCATGATCGCAAACGGGCGGGGGCAGCGGATATCGAGGATCGCCTCGCGCATGACCTTTGTCTTCAGCTCGGCCGGGGTTCCCAGGGCCACGATATTCCCCTGGTAGATCAGTGCCAGGCGATCGCAGTACTCTGCCTCCTCCATGTAGTGCGTGGTCACGAACACGGTCACTCCGGTCTGTGCCATGGTGGATATGAGGTCCCAGAACCTCCTGCGGGAGATCGGGTCCACCCCGCTGGTGGGCTCGTCGAGAAAAATGACCGGAGGCTCGTGGAGGATCGAGCACGCCATGGCCAGGCGCTGTTTCCACCCGCTGCTGAGCACCCTGGTCATGCTCCGGGCATGGTCCGTGAGCCCGGTCATATCCATGGCCCATGTCTTGCGCTCTTGAAGCCTTTTGCCGGTGAGGGAATAGATGCCTGCGTAGAATTCGATGTTCTCCTCTACGGAGAGGTCGTCGTAGAGCGAGAACTTCTGGCTCATATAGCCGATGTGTTCCTTGATCTTTTCGGGCTGCCGGGCGATGTCAAAGCCCAGGACCTCGCCCTGTCCTTCGCTTGGTTCGAGCACGCCGCAGAGCATCCTGATGACCGTGCTCTTGCCCGCGCCGTTGGGTCCGAGGAAGCCGAAGATCCGGCCTGCCGGCACCGAGAAGCTCACCCTGTTGACCGCGGTGAAACTGCCGAAGCGCCTGGTGAGGTCTTTCACCTCCACTGCCGGTCTGCCCGGGGCCTTCGGACCTGATGCCTGATCGTGAAAACCCGCCCGGGACACTGCCGACCACGGACTGATCCCGGCCTTGCCGGTTTCCCTGAGAACCCGCACGAATACGTCTTCCAGGCTTGGTTCCTGCCTGCGGATCTCGTCAAACTGCAGACCTTCGCGCTCAAGGAGTGCCTGAGCCTGCTGACTCGCGGCCGCCTCGTCCTGTGTCACGAGGTGGACCTCTTCGCCGAACACGTTGACATCCTCGTACAAGCCGCTTTTCTCCATGAGGGCTTGCACCTTGCGGGCCTGGGGCGAGCGGATGGAAACGATCGCGGCCTTCATGAGCCCCTTGATTTCCGCCGGGCTTCCCTGAGCAAGCAGTGTTCCGCTGTTGAGCAGCCCCACCCTGTTGCACCGCTCTGCCTCGTCAAGGTAGGCCGTGCTTACGAGGATGGCCACGTCCCGGGCCAGGAGTTGGTAGAGAATACGCCAGAAGTCTCTCCTGCTCACCGGGTCGACGCCATTGGTGGGTTCGTCCAGGAGCAGGACCTTCGGGGTGTGAACCAGCGCGCACACGAGCTGGAGCTTCTGCTTCATACCCCCGGAGAGGGCCCCTGCCTTCCGCGCCTTGAACGGCCTCATGGCGCTGAAATCCAGCAGTTCTTCGATCCGGCCTTTTCTTCCCCGGGCCGAGACGCCATAGAGGTCGGCGTAGAAGTTGATGTTTTCCCACACAGTCAGGTCCTCGTAGAGCCCGAATCGCCGGCTCATATAGGCGATGTTGTCCTTGACCTGCCCGGGCTGCGTCTGCACGTCGTAACCGGCGATCTTAACAGTGCCGGACGTAGGGGTCATGATGCTGCTCAGCATGCGCAGGGTAGTGGTCTTGCCCGCCCCGTCCGGGCCCACGAGTCCGTAGATCTCCGCCGGGCCCACCTCGAGTGAAACTCCCCCCACTGCGGTGAGGCCGCCGAACTGTTTGATCAGGTTCCGGGCGAGGATCGCTGGCTCCATGGCAAGTTCCGTCACTCACTCAACCAGTTTGATGACGGCATCGGCCGGCATCCCTGGCTTGAGCTCCTGGTTCGGGTTCTGGAGGGCGATCTTGATCCGGTAGACCAGATTGACCCGCTCCTCCTCGGTCTGGACTGACTTGGGGGTGAACTCGGCCTCAGAGGAGATGAAGCTGATGTGTCCCTGGTACACCTTGCCGGGATAGGTGTCGGTCGTGACCTCCACCTCCTGGTTCAGGGATATCCTGCCCAGATCGGTCTCGGCCACATAGGCGCGGAGCCAGGGATGCTCAAGGTCTGCGATGGTCATGACCGGCGCACCCGGATTCAGATACTCGCCGGCCTCTGCAACAGTGCTCAGGACCACTGCATCCATGGGAGCGTGCAGGGCGGTGTACGAAAGAGAGAGCTCGGCCTTTTTCAGGGCCTTCTCGGCATTTTCCAGCTGCGAGGCGGCCTGCTCGATCTTTTCCTTCCGGGGGCCTTCCTCTACGAGGCTGAACTGCTGGTGCGCAGCTCGCACCCGCGCATCCGCCTCTCCATAGGCACTTTGGGCCACCGCATATCTGGTGCGGTATTCTTCGAGGTCCCGGAGGCTGATCCCTCCCTGTTCCTGGAGCTTGGAGAAGCGCTCATAGTCCGACCGGGCAAGGCCGAGCTGGGCCTGCGCCGTGTCCAGTCCGGCCCGCGCCCTCTTCAGCTCCGCCCGTGCAGCCTCGACCTCCTGGGCCCTGCTCCCTTTTTCAAGTTCCTGGAGCACTGACCTCGCATAATTCACATTCGCGCGGGCCTGCTCGACCGAAACCTCTTCATCGCTCCTGTCGAGCTCGGCCACGATCCGCCCTTTCTCCACGCGGTCCCCCTCGCTCACCGGCCTGCTCTGGAGCCTGCCCGGGATCTTGAAGCTCAATTGCACATCGGTGGCCTCGATATTGCCCGACACCCG